>CAYOJM010000057.1:0-38320 GCA_964404295.1 uncultured Sedimenticola sp.
GGCCTTGGTGAGCATGGGGGTCTCCATGTCCATGAAGCCGTGGCTGTCCAGGTACTCGCGCAGCAGGCGGGTGACCTTCGAGCGCAGCTGCATGTTGGCCAGCATCTGCGGCCGGCGCAGGTCGAGGTAGCGGTAACGCAGGCGCACCTCCTCGGAGACGTCGTCGTCGTCGAGCATGAAGGGCAGCGGGTCCGAGGCGTTGAGGATCTCCAGCTCCTGCCCCAGCACCTCGATCTCGCCGGTGGGAATGTCGGGGTTGACGGTGCCCTCGGGACGGCGGCGCACCCGTCCTTTCACCCGCAGCACGTACTCGTTGCGCACCCGCTCGGCGGTGGCGAAGACCTCGGGCAGGTCGGGATCGTAGACCACCTGGATGATGCCGGTGCGGTCCCTGAGGTCGATGAAGATGACCCCCCCATGGTCGCGGCGGCGGTTCACCCAGCCGCACAGTTCAACCGTCTCGTCGATTTCCGCAACGCCGGGCTCGGCGCAGTAGTGAGTACGCATGGATACCTACCAGATCTTCTTCGATTTCGATGAAAACATGGGCGCCCGGAGCTTTTTCAGGCCCTTCCTGGGTCGTCCCGAAGGGCAAAAACACAGGGCGCCGACCCGCCAATAACGGCAAAGCCCCGGCGACACCGGGGCCATGCAGTCACGATTCTTCCGTGGGCTCAGGCGCAGCCGCAAACACCGCCGGCGCAGCCGCCGGTCTTGGATTCGGATGATGAAGACTTGCCCTCGCCCGAGTCGTGAATGTTCTTTTTGTTGCCCGTTTTGAAGTCGGTCTCGTACCAGCCGCCGCCCTTGAGGCGGAAGCCGGCCGCCGAGACCAGTTTCACCAGTTCGGGCTTGCCGCACTCGGGGCACTCCTCGAGCGGTGCGTCACCCATCTTCTGGAGCGCTTCCAGCTCGTGGCCACAAGCGTTGCAACGGTATTCGTAAAAAGGCATCTCACAACCTCCTTCAGGAGAGTGAAAACTTCAAAATTTTAACATGGATACCCGGCCCGGGAAATTCAATGGGGGCCGGGATCACTCCTTGGCGAAAAAGGCAGCGGCATCGGCGTCTTTTACGTCCGCTTCACGCAACCGTTCCACCGCTTTGCGCAGTTCGGTGAGCTCCTGTTCGGCCATGCCGGAGTGAAGGTAACGCTGGACTTTCCGGTAGAGATCCTCCAGAAGTCGGTTGCGGGCGTGAAGATAGAGCAGCGCATGGGCCATGTGGTATTTGTCCTTGCCCCGGTCGCGCATGGCCTGTGCCAAGCGGACGATCTTGTCCATGATTTCGGGATCGAGTCTGGGGGTGGACATGGTCGGGTTCCGGTGTCGGCTTGAAAATGCAGGAGTAGAATATAACCCATCCTGCCGACCAGTCCCTCGTCATGCCCCTGCCGCCCGACCCCACCGTGCTCGTCACAGGCTGCTCCAGCGGCATCGGCCATCACGTCGCCCACGCCCTGGCCCGCCGTGGTTATCGAGTGTTCGCCACCGCTCGGCGTGCCCACGATGTGGCGCGGCTCAAAGCGGAAGGTCTGGAAGAAGCGTTGCAGCTCGACCTGGACGATTCCGAGAGCATTCGAAATGCGGTGGATCGAGTGATGGAGAGAACCGGCGGCATTTTGTACGCGTTGTTCAACAACGGCGCGTACGGTCAGCCGGGTGCGGTGGAGGACCTGCGGCGGGACGTGCTGCGCGCTCAATTGGAAACCAATCTGTTGGGCACGCACGAGTTGACTTGCCTGGTGTTGCCGGCCATGCGCCGTCAGGGATTTGGTCGTATCGTGCAGAACAGTTCCGTGTTGGGATTCGCCGCCATGCCCTATCGAGGCGCCTACAATTGCTCCAAGTTCGCCCTGGAGGGGCTCACCGACACGCTTCGGCTGGAGCTTGCCGGCACCGGAATCCATGTGGTCCTCATCGAGCCGGGCCCCATCCGCAGCAGATTCCGGGAGAACGCATGGCGCAAATTCGAGGAAAACATCGACATGGCCCACAGCGCCCACCGACCCCAGTACCAGAAGCTCATCGACCGGTTGCGTAAGGAGGGCGACGCCGCGCCTTTCACCCTGGGGCCTGAAGCGGTGTTCGATGCGCTGATCCACGCCCTCGAGAGTCCCCGTCCGCGAATCCGCTATCGAGTCACCTTTCCCACCCGGTTGTTCGCCGGGCTCAAGCGGGTGTTGCCCGATCGGATGCTGGATGTGGTGTTGCGCAAGGCGTCCGGTGGAGGGGGGCGCTGATGCTCAGTGACGAGGAGGCGAGGTTTCTTCCGGGTCGGTCAGCCATTCGCCCAGGTCGATGAGGCGGCAGCGTCGGCTGCAGAAAGGGCGCCAGCGGGATTCGGAAGTCCAGGGCACCGGCTTGCCGCAGGTGGGGCAGCGCACCACCATGGGCGGTTTGCGGGTGACTTTCGGGTCAGAGCACACAGGCCTTGAAGGCAAAAGAGAGGTCACGGTGGCAGCTCTCGCCGGGATGGTCCAGATCCGCTTTCAGAAAGCGGATGCAGATGCGGTGCTTGCTGCCGCTGATTTCAGGATAGACCCCGAGGGCGGGGTCCAGTTTCACCTGGATCATCTCCACCGGTTTTTGCGGATCCAGGCTCTTCTGATAGAGACCGTCCCGCGCCAACTGCTGGCGAAAGAGGCTGGCGTGGCGCAACAAACCCAATAGCAACTCCACCGCCTCTTCCACCAGGACCAACTCACCGCGCCACAGGTGCAGTTGCGCTGCGCGCTCTTCGGCTGGACGGTGCAGCCAGTGGTGGAACAGGGGTAGATCGAATTCGAAGCTGCCGCCGGGAATGGCAAGCCGCTGTGCCACCCCGTTGAGGAAGTCGTCTTTGCGAAGCCGTTGGCCGAGCTGACCTGTGAGCGCGTGTAGCCGATCTCCGATGCGGGCCAGATCCTCCAACACCCGCTGCAGCCGCGCCTGGTCCACATCGGGATTGAGCGCCACCTGCTGCAAGGTGGTGGCGTGCTGATCGAGCTGCTTGATGAGTTCGGTCTTGATGTCGGCGCGGGTGAGAATGGCGAGGATGTCCACCAGTGCCTGCACCGCGGCGCGGGTCTGCCAGGGGTCTTCCGCCTTTTGGTGCCGGTCGAGCTGGCGAAACAGGCGCGACAACCGCAAGAGGGTGCGCGTCCTTTCGTTCAACGGGTGTTCGAAAAGCACCGGAGCAGGCAAAGAGGCAGGCCGATCAAGGGAAAGCAGGCTATTTTCCACTGTCGCACAGGGGAGTTCAATGCGCTTGTTCGGCCAGCGCCAGGTAGCGCTGGTGCAGCCGGTCCACGGCGTCTCGCAACGCCTTGCGCGAACCGGTGTTGACGATGAGATCGTCCGCCAGGGCCCTGCGTTCCGCCCGGCCGGCCTGGGCCGCCATCATGCGGCGGGCTTCGTCGGCGGAGATCCGATCACGTTGGCACAAGCGGCGGAGCTGTTCCGCCTCCGGCAGGTCGATCACCAGGACCCGATCGACCAGCCGATCCCAACCCTTTTCTGCAAGGAGCGGAACCACCAACACCACATAAGGAGTGCGCGCCGCTGCGGCCCGCCTTTCGAGTTCGTGTTCTATGGCGGGGTGGAGCAGGGCCTCCAGCCGCTTTCGCGCGTCGTCGTCGCTGAATACCAGATGGCGCAATCGGCGACGATCGAGCCGGCCGCTGTCGTCCACCACCACTTCACCAAAGGTCTGGCGCACCTGGGACAGCAAGGGGGCTCCGGGTTCGACCAGCTCCCGCGCGATCCGATCGGCGTCGATCACCTCCACCCCCAGCTCGGCGAAACGTTCGGCAGCGGTGCTCTTGCCGCTGGCGATGCCGCCGGTCAGTCCGACTCGCAAAGGCATCAAAAGCCGACGAAGCGCAGGTAGTTGCGCTGGATCTCCTCGCCCCAGAGCAGGGCCACCCAGCCTGCAGCGGCCAGATAGGGGCCGAAAGGGATGGGTTTGTTTCGCTCTCGGCCGAGGAAAAAGATCATGGCCAGGCCGGTCACCGCCCCCACCGCGGCCGAGAACAACAGAATTTGTGGCAGATATTGCCACCCCAGCCAGGCGCCGAACAGGGCGAAGAGTTTGAAATCGCCATAGCCCATGCCCTCCTTTCCGGTGAGCAATAGGAACAGATGATAAAGAAACCAAAGAAAGAGATAGCCCGCCACGGCGCCCCAGACGGCGGAGTGGATGTCGGTGAACAGGCCGTCGAGGTTGAGCACGAGCCCCAGCCAGATGAGCGGCAGGATGAGGACGTCCGGTAACAGCTGGATGCGCAGATCGATGACGCTCAACGCCACCAACGCCCAGGTGAGCAGCAAGGCGGCGGCCGCTTCCAGGGTGACGCCGAAATGCCAGACCACCACCGAGGAGAGAAGGGCGGTGGCCAGTTCCACCAAAGGATATTGCACCGAAATGGCCCCTTCACAGGCGGCGCAGCGCCCTCTTTGGCGCAGCCAGCTCACCAAGGGAATGTTCTCCAGAGCGCGGATCCGGTGACCGCAATGGGGGCAGGTGGAGGGGGGAGTGATCAGAAATTTCAATCCGAACCAGGTGTTGGGCTCCCGAACCTCGGCTTCTCCGGCCTGTTCCCGGCAAGCGGCTTCCAGCTCCGCTTCCATGTGCCGGGGGAGGCGGTGGATGACCACGTTGAGGAAGCTGCCCACCACCAATCCGAGAACGAAAGCGGCGGGCAGAAACAGGGCCGGCTCGGCGAGAAGTGCCGGCATCAAACCACGGCGCCCAGCTTGAAGATGGGAAGATACATGGCGATGACCAAGCCGCCGACCAGGACCCCGAGGATGGCCATGATGAGGGGCTCGAGGAGGCTGCTCAGCGAATCCACCGCGTTGTCCACCTCTTCCTCATAGAAATCGGCCACTTTGGCCAGCATGTCGTCCAGTGCGCCCGACTCCTCGCCGATGGCCACCATCTGTTTCACCATGTGGGGAAAGATCTCGTGTTGTTCCATGGCCAGGCGGAGAGATTGGCCCGTGGCGATGTCGTCGCGCATCTGGCGCACGGCGTTGCCGTAGACCACGCTGCCGGTGGCGCCGGCCACCGAATCGAGCGCCTCCACCATGGGCACCCCGGCGGCGAACATGGTGGAGGTGGTGCGCGCGAAGCGGGCCAGGGCCGATTTGTTGAGGATGGGGCCGATGATGGGCATTTTCAGCAGCATGCGGTCCACCCCTTCACGGAACTTCTGCGACCTTTTCCAAAGGTTGGAGAAGACCACCACCAGGGCGGCGATGCCCAGCAAAATGGCCCACCAGTAATTCCGTACGAAACGGGAGAGCTCGATGACCATCTGGGTGAAGGCGGGCAGCTCGGCGCCAAAGCCCTGGAACAGCTCTTCGAACGTAGGCACCACGAAGATGAGCAGAATGGCGGAGACGATGATGCCCACGATGATCACCGCCGTGGGGTAGAAGAGGGCCTTCTTGATCTTTTTCTTGATGGATTCGGTCTTTTCTTTGTAAGTGGCGATACGGTCGAGCAGGGTTTCGAGCACGCCGGCGTGTTCGCCCGCTTCCACCAGATTGCAGAACAGGTCGTCGAAATAGAGGGGATGTTTGCGCAGGGCGTTGGTCAGTGAGGTGCCCCCCTCGATGTCGGCTTTTATGGTGTGGATCATCTCCTGCATGGCCGGGTTGGCATGCCCTTTGCCCACGATATCCAGGGCCTGTACCAGCGGCACGCCCGCCTTCATCATGGTGGCGAGCTGCCGGGAAAAAACGGCGATGTCGCCCGGAGTGATCTTGGGTTTTCCCAAAGAGAAGCTGATCTGCTTTTGCACCTTGATGGGGGTCACCCCCTGGCGGCGCAGGTCGGCTCGTACCAAGGCGTCGTTGGCGGCCCGCATCTTGCCCTTGACCTTCTTGCCGCGCCGGTCGGTCCCGGTCCATACGAACTCGTAGGTCTTTTCCGGTTTTTTCTTTACTGCCGCTGCCTTGGTCGCCATGGGTCTATTAGTCCTTGGTGATCCGGTTGATCTCTTCCAGGCTGGTGATGCCGGCTTTCACCTTCTTCAGCCCGGCGGTGCGCAGGTCGTAATAGTAGCCCTCTTTGATGGCCAGTTCTTTGAGCTGTATGGCATTTCCTTCCTCCATGATGAGCTGGCCGATGGCCTCGGTCACCGGCAGGATCTCGAATACGCCCACCCGGCCTTTATAGCCGTTGGTGCATTTGTCGCAACCCACGGCCTTGTAGATGGTGAGCCCTTCGGCGATCTCCTCCTCGCTGAAGCCCTCTTCGAGCAATGCGGTGCGGGGCAGCTCCTCAGGGGTCTTGCAATACTCGCATAGACGCCGGGCCAGCCGCTGGGCCATGATGAGGTTGACCGACGAGGCGATGTTGTAGGGTGGAATGCCCATGTTGGCCAGGCGGGTCAGCGTCTGGGGCGCGTCGTTGGTGTGCAGGGTGGAGAGCACCAAGTGGCCGGTCTGGGCCGCCTTCACCGCGATTTCGCCCGTTTCGAGGTCGCGGATCTCGCCCACCATGATGATGTCCGGGTCCTGGCGCAGGAAAGCGCGCAGCGCTTCGGCGAAATCGAGCCCGGTGGCGGTGTTGATGTTCACCTGGTTGATCCCTTCCACCTGGATTTCCACCGGGTCCTCCGCGGTGGAGATGTTGACCTCGGGCCGGTTCAGGATGTTCAACGCCGTATAGAGGGAAACGGTCTTGCCGCTTCCGGTGGGGCCGGTGACCAAGATCATGCCGTAAGGCTTGTGGATGGCCTTGAGGAACAGCTCCTTTTGGTCCTCTTCGAAGCCCAGCGCGTCGATGCCCACCTGGGCGGCGCTGGAGTCGAGGATCCGCAACACCACCTTTTCCCCATAGACAGTGGGGCAGGTGTTGACTCGGAAATCGATGGCCTGATTCTTGGAGATCTTCAGCTTGATGCGGCCATCCTGGGGCACCCGCCGCTCGGCGATGTTGAGCCTGGCCATCACCTTGAGACGGGAAGAGATGCGGTGGGCGATGTTCACCGGAGGCGACGCTTTCTCATACAACATGCCGTCCTGACGGAACCGGATGCGGTACCTTTTCTCATAGGGCTCGAAATGGATGTCGGAAGCCCCTACGTTGATGGCGTCGAGGAGGATTTTGTTGACGTAGCGCACCACCGGCGCTTCGTCCACGTCCAAGTTGTCTCCTTCGTCGGTGCCGGCTTCTTCGTCCCCCAGGTCGAACTCGATGTTCTCCAGGTTCTCTTCCAGCAGGTTGCCGAGCGTCTGTTCCTGGCGCTGTTGTACCTCGCCCAGGACCCGCCCCAGCTTGTCTTCCTCCACCAGGACCAGCTCGATGGAAAGGCCGGTGTGGAACTGGAACTCCTTCAATCCTTCCTGGTTCGTCGGATCCGACGTGGCCAGAAAAAGTCGTACGCCCCGCTTGTGGATCGGCAGCAGGCGGTGGCGGACGATCAGCTCTTGGTTCACCACGTCCAGAGGGAAGTTGTCTGGATTGACTGCATCCAGGTCCAACAGGGGCAGGCCGAACTCCTGGTGGGCCAAGGTGGCCAGAGTCTTGGAATCCAACTTGCCCTGCCCGATGAGATAAGAATGGAGCGGCTGCCCCGACTGGTCAGCCGCCTTGGCGGCCTCCTTGGCGAAATCGTTGGTGAGCAGCCCTGCTTGTACGAGAAAGCGGGCCAGCCCCTTGAGTTCAGTGGCTTGCATAGGAAAGTGTCAAGTCATGTCCATGGTCGTGTCTCTTGAACACACCTGACCGTCGGCAATGCGGCCATCGTCCGCCCTCATTGTGTTCACAAATGGACAGGAAATCCATTGGGTGACGCCATTGTGGCGTGGTGAGCCAAGCAAAAAATGCGCACCGTTACCCAAAATGGGCTTTTTGCGTCAGTGAGGTGACGGTTTTGGTCAGCCGCGATGTGAATCGGGCGGAAGAAGTCGAGCCATGAGGGATCGAGGGCGGACATTGGCGCTTTGTGACCCACTTCTCACGCGAGGCGTAACCCATTGCCATAGCGAGCAGGCGGACGTCGCCCCACTTCCTCGAACTTGCTGCGAGTAAGGCGAGAACGGGTTTTCGGAAGAAGTTGGCACGTTGTGTGCAAGACTCAAAGCGGGAGCAGACCACCCGCTTTATCCAGTTACCAAACTCAAGGAGAGCAAGCATGAAACAACAGTCTGGTTTTACACTCATCGAACTGATGATCGTCGTGGCCATCATCGGCATTCTGGCGGCCATCGCGATTCCGGCGTATCAGGATTACACGGCTCGAGCGCAAGCGGCAGAAGCGACCACTTTGCTCGGGGGGCTCAAAGCGCCAATTGTCGAGTATTATAATAGCGAAGGATCGGTTCCAGGTGTAGGCGTTTTGGGTAATGTGACCACATCTGGTGAATATGTTGCTAGTATTTCCGCCAGTAGTAATGTTTATACGGCTCAGTTCAAAAGCAGTGGCGTCAGCTCAAAATTGGCTGGAAAAACCATTTCTATGACTTTCAATACGACTAATGGGACCTTCTCATTCTCTTGTGCTTCTTTGGACTCTGCCATACAGCCCAAAATCTGCAACTAAATCCTTTTTGGAATGAAATTCAAAATTTCAGGGCGCCACGCTGTTGGCGCCTTTTTTCTTTTATTATTAGCATTGGTTCCTTCCTTTTTATTGTATCAGCCGGGGTTGTCTGGTGGGTTTCATTTGGATGACGTTCCTAATCTTCAGGTTTTGGAGTCCAATGACGTTGGATTGCTTGCTTTTTTGGCCAATACTCCAGTTGGGGGATTGGGTAGGCCCTTTTCTTATCTTAGTTTTTACTTGCAGAAAGCTAGTTATCCGGATGATCCCGCGGCTTTCCTGAAAGTTAATCTTGCCATTCATTTATTGAATACTGCATTGTTGTATTGGTTGGTTTTGGGTCTGGCGAAGGCGAGATCTGTAGCCAATCCAGCATTGCTTGGTTTTATGGTGGCTGTGTTATGGTCAGTCCTGCCAATTCATGTGAGTACCGTACTCTATGTGGTGCAACGCATGACTTTGTTATCGGCTAGCTTCGTATTGTTGGCTTGCGCGGGTTACGCCCATGAGCGGTTGAGGCAAAAGAATAAGAATGTCGATTGGCGATATATTCTCAGACTGAGTGGATGGGTGTTTCTGGGATATTTTGGTGTACTCGCAAAAGAAAACGCAATCCTTATGGGGCTTGCGTTAGGTTTGATAGAGGTGTTTTTTCTAGCGCCTGGAGGGTTGACTGCTTTGCCTCGTTGGTGGCGTTGGTTGGCTTTTTATGCACCTCCTCTGGCCGTCATGTTTTATCTGATATTTGTTCGTCCCGTAACGGCCGGGTATGTTATACGAGATTTTACGCTTTACGAGCGTTTGTGGACCGAGGCGAGAGTGTTGTGGGATTATTTGAAAGTGATATTGATCCCAGATTTCAATGATCTGATGCTTTATCACGATAACTATCCGGTTTCGCGCGCTGTTTCTTGGAAAGAGATTGTGGCTTCGATAGGGCTTCTCGTTGGAGTTTCTCTTTCGTGGTTGTTTCGCCATGGACGTTATGCGTCTTTGGCGTTTGGGTTTTTGTGGTTTTTTGCGCTTCATTTGCTTGAATCAACATTCCTTCCATTGGAAATATATTTTGAGCATAGAAATTATTTGCCTTCGGTAGGGTTGGTGGTTGGGTTGGGATTCTTTTTTTGGAGAATAATGAATGAATTGTCGAGTCGAGTGAGCAAAAATGTACTGAGGTTTTTGGTTGTTGTTGTTTTTCTGTGGATGGGAACGATTACCGTCGTGGAAAGCAGAAGCTGGGGAGATCCTAATCGGTTTTTTTCTGATATTTGGTATAAAAATCCAAACTCGCCGCGTGTTGTCTCAGAATTAGTGGGGAGGCTTGTAGATCAGGGGAGAATACTGCAAGCCTATCGTCTGCTAAATGAATGGTCTATAAAAAACCCTGAGTATGATGCGCTATCAACCGATGTTCAAAGGCTATATTTGTCTTGTTTGGATGCTAGTGTTCCGTTTGGCTTAAATGCATCAGTGTTGCGCCGCTTTGAAACGGGCAAGTATGCAAATATTATGAGTATACTTCAGGAGGTTCTTTTTTTAAAAGCGAACGGGAAGTGTGCGCACATTTCATGGGATGATTTTCATGGGATGATAGAAGCGTTGCTTAATAATCCAAGGTATAACATTGATCGAAGAAGTGTTCTTTATTTGAATAAGTTCAATGCCTTGGCGTATCTTTCTGAAAATAGGAACAACGAGGCATTTCGTGCATCAATTAGGGGGATTCGTCTGGAGGAGGTGGAGTTTGATTACCTGTTGATGGTGGCGGCAATTGCATATCAAGCAGAAGGAGAAGGCGACTTGTATGAAGCCATAATGCGGTTGGTTGAAAAACGAAAACCCCCTCTAATCTTCTTGGGGGAAAGTCAAAAAGATCTGCTCAACCGTTTGGAAAAGGGGCTGCAACACTATAGAAGTGGACGCTCGGGTCTTGGTCCGAAACAAGAAGGCTGATCAACGGATTCTTCAGGACAGGCGGATGATAACCGACTGCATCACGGTTCATCGTTCCAGTCGAGCAAACCTTGATTGAAGCGCTCATGATCGATTCTCTGAAGAAGCTCTTCTCTATGCTCGATCCCCAAGGGCGTTGACGCTTCGTCCTGCTGGTCCTGCTCATGCTGTTCGATGCGCTGCTGGAGATACTCAGCCTGCACTTGGTACCTGCCTATGTAGGGGTGGTCGCTTACCCCGACAAACTTCGGGCTCTACTGCCGAACAACTGGCAGTTGGGGTCGCACGATAAGGTTGTATTATGGGCTTCTGTAGCAATCGCTCTCTTCTTCGCTATCAAATTGCTGATCAATACCCGCATCGGGCTGGCCAGGATCCACTTTGCGCAGCAGACCGCAGTGAACTTGAGCACTCGGCTGCTGGATGCCTACCTGCACGCACCCTACGAATACCACCTGCAACACAACAGCGCGGAACTGCAACGAAATTTGAACAACGGCTGCATTCAGCTCGCCGAGCAGGTACTAGTGCCGCTGGGTGATTTCCTCAGCCAAGGCGTTATCATTCTCGCTGTACTGAGCGTGTTCTTGGTCTATATTCCGGTCGATGCTCTGGCGGTGCTGGTCGGCGTACTTGCGGTGGCCGGCTACATCGTACTTTTGCAGCAGCATGGATTGCAGCAGGAAGGAAGGGAGATGCAGCAGCTACATTAGATCTTGTGACACAATATAAAATCGGTCAGATTCTGTCGACGATATATGAAAAGAGATGCGCGAACTTTCCACAGTCCATAGCGCTCCATTGGATAGATTTCGGGCTATCTGGAGCAGGAAAGGATAATATTGGGTGGAGAAAAATGTTACTCGGTTATCGTGGAAAACTTCATTCCCAGGCTGGAAAATATGAGGCCGCATTGAAGGATTTTTCTGCTGCTTACGATCAGACCTTGGAGTATGGAAACCTGTTGGGTATGGCGGCCACTCTTGCCCGGCACGGAGGACTGAAGCAGGCATTGGAGCTGCTGAAGAGTTACCCCCCTGATCATGGCTGTTTGTGGGAAGAAAGTGGCAATAACAAAGAATTGTGGTTGCGATGCAGCGACTATTATGTTTATGAATATGATGTTTTGCGTACCAGTATTTTGAAGGAAATGCATAAGGGAACCCCTGATGGGCTGTTGAAAAGCCGTAAGATTTCCACAAGATGACCCAAAATGCCGATGCATGAGTTGGATTGACGATGGGAGGTCCAGACGCTCGGGGCAATGGACCCCGCCGATTGGACAGTAACTGGCCCGAGATAAGTGTTTTCTTCCATGATGATCTATCTGCTTGAGAAAAAAGCGATGAGAGGAAAACGACGTGCCCATTCACCGGAATCCGAGGACGCCTCCATAAAATTGCTGATCCGGGGTACCAATGCATCCTGCGGGAGCCGTCCCGAGAGAGTCAAGCAACCGGGCTTCGTTGACCAAGAAAACCGACTCTTCGAGCTGGAAACGTCGGGCGATCCCCTGGTGCGACTGGACCAGATCGTGGGCTGGGATGCCTTCAAGGCCCTGCTGAAGAAAATTGACAACAAGACTCGCAAAAGTGAGGTAGGTCGCAAGTCTTGGAGTTCGGTACGGATGTTCGAGATTCGGGCGCTGCAAACGCTGTACAATCTATTGAACGACCAGACTAGGTTTCCGATGCGGGATGGCCTGTCGTTGCAGTGGTTTCTGGGGCTTGCGCCGGAAGATCGCGTACCCGATGCCAAGACCTTCTGGCTGTTCCGGTAACAACTGGCTCGTCATGGACTGATGAAAAAGCTACTCGATGCCTTCGATGGGCAACTGGGGTTGGTCGGTTCCCTGCCCCGGGCAACTAGATCACCGACGCCAGTCTGGTGAACGTGTCTAGAAACCGTAACGAGAGAAACGAGAACGAGCAGATCAGGCAGGGCTAGGTGCCTGATGAGTGGGAAGAGCAGCTGAATAAGAAGGAGCACCAATCCAACCGTGCCTGTTCTTGAGTGCGTGCCCGGGTAGTACAGGTATCTTGCCGCAAATATCTGTCTATCGGTGAAGGGGACAGGTATGGGTCAAGGGCAAAGCAAAGGCCGCTGGAATGGTTGGATATCTGGTCAAGGATTCGTCTGCCCGAATGGTGGGGTGGGGACCGTCTCCCCAACAGGGGCGGCAAGTACGGGGAAAGGTGATTGCCCTGGTCAATATCTTTGGTCATGTGCTGATCGGTCTACACGCAATGAGGGCTGTTTTTTTCCTGGTTGGTGTAATAGCAGTATTTTGAAGTGATGAAATGCCCCATAGAGTAGCTGCAGGGCGCTTCTAACAAGTTCATCCGTAAATTCTTGGAGAGCTTGAGTTTTGAGGCTGTGCTCTTTGGCCAGATTCATGAAGAGAGCCTGTAAGCACGCTTACACCAGGGGCTAGCGAGGTGGAATCGAGGAGATACGCTCTCGTGGATCTTGCGAATGATAGCCGAATACATCACGGTTCATCGTTCCAGTCGCGCAAATCTTGATTGAAGCGCTCATGATCGATTCTCTGAAGAAGCTCTTCTCTATGCTCGATCCCCAAGGGCGTCGACGCTTCGTCCTGCTGGTCCTGCTCATGCTGTTCGATGCGCTGCTGGAGATCCTGAGCTTGCATCTGGTTCCCGCCTATGTGGGACTGGTCGCCTACCCCGACCGGATTCAGGCACTGCTGCCCGCAGGCTGGACATTGGGCCCCCACCAGCAGACCGTCCTCTGGGCGTCGGTGGCAATCGCCGTCTTCTTCGCCATCAAGCTGGCGATAAACACCCGGATCGCCGTCTCTCGAATCCGTTTCTCCCAGGAGACCGCACTGCAACTGAGCACCCGCCTGTTGAACACCTACCTGCACGCCCCCCATGAATATCACCTAGAGCACAACAGCGCGGAACTGCAACGTAACCTGAACAACGACAGCATACAGCTCGCCGAACAGGTACTGCTGCCACTGACCGACCTGCTTGCCCAAGGTGTCATCATCGTCGCGGTACTCGGTGTATTCGTGGCCTATATCCCCATCGGCGGGCTTGCCGTGTTGATCGGCGTACTCACCATCGCCGGCCAGATCATCCTTGCCCAGCAGCACCGCCTGCAGCAGGATGGCAGAGAAATCCAGCGGTTGCGGGGACGCCTCATCAAGAGCACCAGCGAGGCCCTGGCATGCACCAAGGAGATCGGCCTGCTGGGACGGCAAGGTTATTTCGTCGAGCGCTTTCGCGAACTGTTCGACCGCGCCCTGCGCCGCCAGCGGCACATCCAGATCATGGGCGGCAAACTGATTCCGGGCGGCGTGGAGCTGGCCACCATAGTGGCGCTCGCCGGCATGATCACCCTGCTCTTCCATCAGGGCCTCGAGTCACAACAGGTACTAGAGCTGGTGACGGTCGCCGCCGTTGGTTTGGCTCGCCTCAAGGGCTCGCTGTCGGGCTTCATGGGCGCCTTCAGCCTGTTGCATCACAAGAGAGCCACCCTCGACACCATCCACGCCGATCTGGATGAACTGGAGCCGTCACTCTTCCTCACGGATTCGAAGGCGCCGCCAGCGACATTCCAGCGCGAACTCAGGCTGAAAGACGTCCACTACCACTACCCCGGAAGCGAGCACGAAGTTCTGAAAGGGGTGGATCTCACCGTAGGAAAAGGCACGGCGATCGGCTTCGTGGGTAAGACCGGCGCGGGCAAGTCGACCCTGATCGACATCATCATGGGCCTCCTGCGCCCCACTGCCGGAGAGGTACTTCTCGATGGACAGCCGTTGACCAGGCAGCTCGAGGCCTGGCAACGCCAGATCGGATACGTGCCCCAGCTGCTCTCGCTGGTCGACGGGACCATTCGCGAAAACGTCGCACTGGGCATACCGCAGGAACTGATCGACGAGCCCGCCTTGCAACGTGCCATCGACCAGGCCCAGCTGAGAGAACTGGTGAACCAGCTTCCACAGGGATTGGATACAGTGATCGGCGAACGTGGCGTCCGCTTGTCCGGCGGGCAACGCCAGCGAGTCGCCATCGCCCGCGCCCTGTATCACAATCCCGCGATCATCATTTTCGACGAAGGGACTTCCGCACTCGACGACGCCACGGAATCCGAGGTCATTCGCGCAGTGGATGCCTTGAAAGGACACAAGACGGTATTGATGATCGCACACCGGCTCAGTACCTTGAAAAACTGCGACCATATCTTCGCCCTGGAAAACGGCCGTCTCGTGGCTACTGTCGACGGTCCGCTCCGGGCTGCCAGCGACCGACCACTTTGACATGCCGATGCCATCCATACTCCTTCGAAACTGCCCGCCACCGAGCCCCCATCCAAAGACTCCTTACACCGGCGCCCGGCGTCTGATCGGCGGAGTGACCGCACGCAAGGGGGGCGCATGAACGGGAAAGGTTTCCGGCTCGCCGCAACGCGGAGGCTGCTTGCCTCCTTCAGGCGCCTGTCTTCCCATGGAGAAACAGTCTGCTTCCTGCATATTCCAAAAACCGGCGGTACCAGCATTCATGAAGCAGTGACCAACGGCGTGCTCGGCATACGGGTTTGCCCGATCAGGACATCAACGAACCAGGGCGACCTGTCGCAACTGAGCGGCCATGACCTGGTATCCGGTCATTTCGACATGCATGTGGCCATGTATTTGAAAAAGCGGCGTTTCACCTTGGTCACCCAGTTGCGCCGCCCTATCGAACGACTCGCTTCACTCTACAACTTTCTTAGGGCGCATTCGCTTGCCAAACACCCCAAATGCCGGGAAGACCCCGCGTTCCATGAACTCGTCCGGCTTATCAAGGAACAACCTCCACGGGAGTTCTTCAAATCCGATGTGTGCATGGAGTACTCGTCGCTCTCCTATGGCATGAATAACCACATCGCCCGTTTGCTCATGCTGGAACCCTCGCTACCCGATGGACCTCATGCGTCGCGGCATTTGCGGGATCACCTGAGAGCGTGCATCAACGAATTCGACCACGTCGGGTTCATCGATGATCAGCTCTCAACGATAAACTTCATCCGAAAACGCCTTTCTCTCCCGACCGTGACCCACGCAAGGAAAATGAAAGAAACCGCCAACGAAATGCTCTGGCACGAATGGATGGAGCCTGTGCAACTGGCCACTCCCGGTGAACTGGAGCCCTATACGAGACACCTCATCTGGGCAGACAATATTGCCTTTGAGCTGGCTCGCGACATGTTCAGTAAATCGTCAGCCCGCCCACACCTTTCCAGCCGTGTGCAAAAGCGCGACCCCAACCCATGAAACCGCTGCTCAAGAGAAGCCCTTACGCCACCTTGAACTACAGCCACCCCGGCAGTTGGAGCCACTGATGAAGAAAACCCTACCCAAAGCTGCAAAACACCTGTTGAGCCAGCAGCCCGTTTACTTGGGAAACAACAGAGCAATCACCAGAACCATCTACGGGCACAAGATTCTGCTTGACACCCGTGACATGTCCTTGACACCGCACATCCTCATGGATGGAAAATGGGAAGAGTGGATCACCAATGTCTTCCTGTCGCTGATTCGAGAGGGAGACACGGTCATCGACATCGGCTGCAACATTGGCTATTACTCCCTGCTCGCAGCCGGCGCCGTGGGGGAAAACGGAAAAGTCATCTGCTACGAGGCAAACAAGGAACTAGCAGACCTCGCCTTCCATTCATTGCATATGAACGGCTTTCACGATAGAACCGACGTGAGAAACAAGGCGATCTATTCTAAAAATACGACCATCACCTTCTCCATGTTCGAAAAATTCAAGGGCTCGTCCGGCATATGGGTCACAGACGAACTCGCCCGCTCATATCACGACAAACTGATCAAGATCAACATTGAAGCTGCAACCCTTGACAGCGAGATCCCCGCAGGCACCAAGGTCGACCTGCTAAAGATCGACACGGAAGGCGCTGAGCCTCATATCATTGAGGGCGCCAAGAGGGTATTGCAGGAGAACGAGGAAATAAAAATCATCATGGAATTCTGCCCGATGATGATCGATGCATCGTTTGGGTCCACGAACCGATTCTACGAAATCCTCAAGGAGATGGGATTCTCCCTGTTCAGAATCAAAACTGACTCCCGGCTGGAAGAGATCACAAAGGAAAACCTGAGCGCCATCAACCACTGCGATGTCGTAGCGAAGCGCGTATAAACAAACCATTTTCAGCCGATGCACATCTATATTGAATGCACTGAACTAACCTGGCATGTCATACACTCCGGCATTCAGAGAGTGGAACGCAATCTCGCTGCCAACGCCATAACCGCCAGCTCCCATCTTCAGATCACCATACAACCTGTCGCATATGTCCGTGGCAAGGGCTTCTACACTATTCAAGAAGCATCACCAAGGGGCCTTTTGAAAGCCATCGGCCCCCTTCATTTCATCTCTACGAGATTCAGGAAATTCAGACATTTCCGGCAACTTTGTAATTCCATCCTTACCTCCGTCGGACGTGCAGAACTCACCCCTTCACAATGGCAGGGAGGAAACAAGCTCCTGTTGCTGTTTATCCTCCTGATCCCTGTCTATGGTTTGGCGGCAGCCTGCTTCCTCGCCAGCTTAGTCATTGCCCCTCGGCATGCACCTATTGCCATACGAAAGAACGATATTCTGATCGTTCCAGGATGGTCCTGGATGGACACAGACTTCCTGGATGAGTTAACCCGCCTAACCCGACAGGGAATCCGACTGGTTCCGCTGATACACGACGTCATTCCAGCCACCCACCCGGAACTGGTCCTGCCGTCTACTCACGAGGAATTTCGACGAAACATACAGAAGCTCCTTTCCATCAGCGCCCTCGCCATGGCCAACTCAAGATTCACCGCAAGCGAGCTGACAAATTTCATGCTCAACGAAGACACGCCATCCCCCCCCGCTGTACAACATTTTCGCATGGGCATAGAACTCGACTTGGCCAACAAGCGACAAGCTCCGAATCCCGCACTACAACAAGCCTTCGCCAACATACCCACCTATCTCATCGTTGGCACGATAGAGCCCAAGAAGAACCTCTCTTTTCTGCTCGATGCCTTCGAATTGCTCTGGGAAAAGCATCCCGGGATTACTCTGGTCATCGTCGGAAAATACGGCTGGCGCGCCGAGCACACCCGTGCCAGAATCGAGTCATTAATCGAAGCTGGCCGTCCGCTTTATTGGTTCCAACATCTCAGCGACAGCGAACTGGCATGGTGCTACCGGCATGCCAGGGCACTGATCTACCCTTCACTAATCGAAGGATTTGGTTTGCCATTGCTGGAGGCCCTGCTGCACGGCTGCCCCGTGCTCGCCAGCGACATACCCGTGTTCCGCGAGATCGGTGGCGAGCACTGCCGTTACTTTCCGCTGGACGACCCCACCCCCTTGAGTGCCCTGATCGAGGAATACGCCGCTAACCCTCCATCGCGCCCCCGGGTGGAATGGCCGAGCTGGCAGGAGAGTGCCGTCGAGTTCTTCGGCAAGATCCGTGATCATTTCCAAGCCCGGTAATACCTGCATGAGAATCGCGCTGGTCACCCACGCCTTTCCTCCGCAGGGGATTTCCGGGATCGGGAGGTACGTCGAAGACCTGGCCGAGGGGCTCGCAGGCATGGAACACGACGTCGTCGTCGTGGCCGTCTCGAAAAGTGGTGACGACAGGACGGAGAGACGATCCGGCTACGTCGTTTCCTGGATACCCGACATCCCGGAGTCCGAAACTTTCCCTTTCCTGCGGTTGCTACGCCTCTCCTCCAGAATTCACGAGCGGTTGCGTGCATTCCACGGTGACCGGCCATTCGATGTCGTCGAGGCGCCCAACACCTGGGCAGGGGGCCTGCTCCCTTTCAGGCTTGGTCTTCCAGGCAAGCCCTTGCGTGTCACGCGGCTGTCCACGCCTCGCGCCTGGTTTCAACGCACCACGCCGTGGCTTCCACGCCTGACCGAGTGGCTCGAGTACTTCCAGGTGGCCTCTTCTGATCTGGTAATATCGAACACACGAGAGAACCTCGAATTATCGCGAGCCCTGTATCCACTGGAGGGGCGGCAGACAGATATCGTCTACCACGGCATTCCGGATCCAGGCCCCCCGCCGCCCCCACGCACTTCGACCAACGAGCCCTCCGTGCTGTATGTCGGGAGAATGGAGCACAGAAAGGGCTTCGACGTGCTTGTCGGCGCATGGCCTTCGGTCTTCGAAGAATTCCCCCAAGCTAAACTGCATGTCGTCGGAGAAGACTTCCCCGGGCCGGGAGGCGCCCCTTCCTACTTCGAATGGTCTATCCGCTCCCTGACAGCAGCTCAGCGGGAACGCATCCACTTCCATGGAGAAACAGACGATATGACTAGAAATTGGCTGTTCACCGAAAGCGACATCGTCGTGGTACCTTCCCGTTACGAGTCCTTCGGCCTCGTGCTGCTCGAGGCCATGATCAGGGAGAAACCGGTTGTCGCCAGCGCAACAGGGGGGATGAAGGAAATCGTTGAGCATGCCGAGACGGGGCTGCTTGTCACACCGGAGTCGTCAGAGGAATTGGCCGCCGGCATTATCTCGCTGCTATCCGACGCACCACTCCGTTTACGCATGGGTGCACAGGCAAGATCCAGGGTCTTGGAGAGATACACGGTAGACCAGATGGCGACCGCGTCCGTCGAGGCCTACAGGCAAGCGATTGCGCTCGGCAAATGAAAGATAGGGGACAACTGCACTTTCTCGTCGTCGGCGCTGGCTTCGCCGGCACCGCCATCGCCCGCCGCCTGGCCGACACCGGCATGCGGGTGCGGGTCATCGACCGGCGCGAACATATCGGTGGCAATGCCTTCGACGAGTTCGACGAGCATGGTGTACTAATCCATCGATATGGCCCGCACATCTTCCACACCAATTCCGACGAGGTTGTGGCTTTTCTCTCGCGCTTCACCGACTGGCACCCCTACGAGCACCGGGTGTTGTCACAGGTCGACGGCCGCCTGTTGCCCTTCCCCATCAATCGGCAGACCATCAACCGCCTCTATGGGCTAGAGCTCGATGAGGCCGGGGTGCGCGCCTTCTTTGAACGGGTGCGAGAGCCGCAGCAACGGATTATCAACAGCGAGCAACTGGTGCTGGATGCGGTGGGCCGGGATCTTTATGAGAAGTTCTTCCGCGGCTACACCCGCAAGCAGTGGGGCATGGAACCGGCCGAACTCAAGGCTGGGGTGGCGGCACGCATCCCGGTGCGCACCGACAGTGACGACCGCTATTTCACCGACCGTTTTCAGGCCATGCCCAAGGATGGCTACACGCGGCTGTTCGAACGCATGCTGGACCACCCGAACATCACTTTGGAGCTCGACACCGATTTCTTCGCGGTTCGCGACCGTCTTCATGCGCGGCACACCGTCTACACCGGGCCGATCGACGCCTACTTCGGTCACTGCTTTGGGCGGCTACCCTACCGCTCGTTGCATTTCGAGCATATGCACATGGCTGATCGTGAGTGGCTTCAGCCAGTGGCTACGATCAATTACCCTGACGAAGCGGTATCCTGGACCCGGATCACCGAGTTCAAGCACATGACCGGGCAGCGACACTCGGGGACATCCGTCGTGCGCGAGTACCCCCAGGCCGAGGGCGACCCTTACTACCCGGTGCCTAGCGAGGCCAATGAGGCTCTGTACCGGCGCTATCGAGATCTGGCCAAAAGGGAAACGGGAGTGACCTTTCTCGGTCGCCTGGCCCAGTACCGCTACTACAATATGGACCAAGTTGTCGCAAGTGCGCTCAAAACTGCGAGGATGCTGCTTGGTGAACCCTGAACCCCGGCTCACGCGCCAACCCCGAGGACGTGTGATCGCAGTGATGGTCGCCTGGAACGGGCGCTCTTTTCTCGAGGCGGCGATCTCCTCGGTGCTCGAGGCATTGGGTGAGCACGGGGAGCTGCTGGTGGTAGAGAACGGATCGACTGATAGCAGCTTCGACTTTCTGCGCGCACACTTCCCTGATGTTGCGGTGCTGCAGACCGGGGAAAATCTGGGTGGCGCCGGTGGTTTTTCTGCCGGCATGCGGGTGGCTCTGGAAGATCTCGAATGTCATTACGTCTGGCTGCTGGATAACGACATTATTGTCGAACCCGGTGCCCTGGAGCCGTTATTGGATATATTGGCCTCCGCGCCCGACATCGCTGCAACCGGTTCCCAGCTTTGCCTCTACGATCGCCCGGATACGGTGCAGGAGCTGGGCAGTCGGTACACACCTTGGCTAGGCGCACTCGAACAACAGCATGCGGGCCAGCCCCGGTTGCCCGCCGATGCCTCACCACGGGAGGTCGATTATCTCGCTGCCTGCTCACTTCTGATTCGCAGTGACATCCTGCGCCAGCATGGCCTGTTTCGCGAGGCGCTGTTTGTGTTCTATGATGACGTCGAATGGTCGCTGCGCGTGCGTCGGGCTGGTTATCGGCTGCTGGCGGTGCCAGCGTCGGTGGTGCGTCACTGCTACGGCGGCGACAAGCCCACGGTGCCTTGGCGTGAGTACTACCGCAAGCGTAATCGCTGTATCTGCCTGCGCTTGGAGCCGCCACGACGGGGCCGCTTGCTGGCGTTGTATTTCTACTTGGTCTATGTGAACGCCCTGGTCCGTTACCTCGCATGGCAAGGCGACCTGGTACTGGCGGGTACCTACCGTCTGGCGCTGGACGATTTCGACAATGGTCGCCTGGGCCGGCGGGAGATCGTGCATCCGGCTGCCGCCCCCCCTCCCTTGCCCGAAAATGCCTGCGGAATTTGGGTGGATACTTCGTTGTCACCGGGTGACGCCGAGGCCGCCTGGAAGGCACTCGAGCACGTTGCGGTTCACCGCAAGCAGCACCTCCTTCGACTTGGCCCCAACCAGGCCGGCGGTGCAGAGATTGCTCTGGTTGGTGAACGCTATAGTTGGACAGCGACCCACAGTAAACGGCTGCTCCGATATCGCTGTGGTGGACGTTGGAGCCAGATCACCCATCCCCGTCGAGAATGGCTGCTCTCTCGGCTCCGCCTGACGATGGCCCTGATGCAGGCCGTTCCTGCCGCACTTCCTCGGTGGCTGCGCGCCCTGCGCCGTGACCCTCCACCCATTCCTCTTCCCTGAACCTACATGCGCATCCTGTTTCTCAGCAAGCGCCATTACATGAGCAAGGACGTCATCGACGATCGCTATGGGCGGTTGTATGAACTGCCGGCAAACCTTGCACGGCAAGGCCATTCGGTGCTGGGCGTGTGCACTGCCTATCGACGCCTGGGTGACCGCCGAGTTTATTGTCACAGTGAACAGGGTGACCTGAACTGGCAGGCTTTAGACCTTCTACCGCATGGGGCGAGTTACGCTTGGCGCCTGCCCGCAATGGGCCGTTCTTTTGCGCCAGACCTGGTATTCAGCGCCTCGGATGCGCTACAAGTGGTGCTGGGTGACTACTTGGCCCGGCGTCTGGATGTGCCCCATGTCGTGGATCTGTATGACAACTTCGAGAGCTTCGGTCTTACCCGCCTACCTGGTTTGCGCCGGGCCTTTCGCCGTGCACTACAGCGCGCTTCTGCCATCTCTTGCGTGAGCGAACCCCTCAGAAAGAAATTGGGGTGCGAACTGCCTGGGATGCCCTTGCTTACTCTGGAAAGCACGATCGATCCCGAGCTTCACCGACCTTTCGACAAAAGAGAGGCCCGCGAGCATCTTGGATTGCCGGTAGACGCCTGGCTCATGGGCACTGCCGGGGCGCTGCACCGCAGCCGGGACATCGGGCTGTTGTATGCGGCCTTCGAACGGCTGGCCCCACGTCATCCAGACCTTCATCTGGCGTTGGCCGGCCCGGTGGACCCCGCCTGCCCGCCACCGCAACACCCGCGCGTCCATTATCTGAACCAGCTGCCCCACGCGCAGGTGCCCCTCTTCCACAGTGCTCTTGACTTGGCACTGATCTGTATGCGCGACGACGAATTCGGTCGCTACGCCTTTCCCCAAAAGACTTATGAGATACTTGCCTGTGGTACTCCCCTGCTGGCTGCAAGTGTCGATGCGCTGCGAAGTCTGCTGTCGAATTGGCCACGCTGCCTTTACCAGCCCGGTAACCTGGATCAGCTGATTGGCCGAATAGAGGAACAGCGACAACGGACCTGCACACCCTCGTTTACCATCCCGAGCTGGGCAGTTCAGGCAAAACGATTGGAATCTTTCTGGAGAGGACATCTCAAACTGCCAGAGTGAAAGCAGGGCGCTCAGCTTCAGCCCAACCTTGATTTTGGCCGGTTCCAGCTTTTCCACTAGGGCCTTGGCGATGGTGAACAGCTCCTTGTGGTCTGCCTTGATGGCTGGGTGGTCTTGCCCAGCCGCGGTGGTGGCATAGGTGGCAAAGGCCTGGATTAGGTGCTGTTAGTCCAAAGCGATAATGTACTCTTTCTCCAATTCTACAATGTCTATTTGGCGGGAAGCTTACGGTCATGGATAAGACGTTTATACAGGGTAAAGAACCGCTGAGCAATCGTCGTCCAGTGATATGCTTTGGCCGTCTCTTGTCCTTGCCGTGCAAGTTGACTTCGCAAAGTATCATCGGATAGTAATTGCTCCATGGAGCGGTACAGTTCATCTGGGTTGTTTGGTGACACCAGTAGGCCGTTGATCCGATTTTCGATCACTTCTCCAATGCCTCCCACATGTGTGGCGATAACTGCCGTGCCGCTTGCCATGGCTTCCAGGAACACCACCCCTTGTCCCTCGGTATCTCCCATTGGGTCGACCACGGAAGGGGCGACGAACAGGTCGGCTGCTGCGTAGTAAGATGGCAAAGATACATTAGGAATCCGGCCCCAGAAATGGACCCGCTTCTCGATCCCCAGGCTGGTCGTTAGATTTTCCAGTTTTCGGCGCTGTTCGCCTTCGCCCACGATCCACAGTTGAAGGCGTGACAAGGACGATAGTTTAGAAAATGCGGAGATCAGGTCGCTGACACCTTTTTTTTCCACCAAGCGGCCAACAAAAAGGACGATCCTGTCGTTATTCTTGGCATCGAGCAGTGATCCAGGAGCCGCTTTTGAGAACTGGTCGAAATTCACCCCCATGGGAATCACCTCGGGTGAGATGGTGCTTCCCGTAGCCTTTGCAGTGGCGCGGGCATTAGTGGTCCAGGCATCCGCATTGAGTAACGTCCATTGCTTGAGCCGTTGAAGCCAGCCATTTTGAAATGCAAAGGCGTCGCCACCATGCGCAGTGACCAATACGGGAATGTTATACATTTTCCCTGCCAAGGTGGCGATGGTGCCTTGAGGCAGAATCCAATGGGCGTGGATCAAGTCGGGCTCGAGTGCTCGGCACAAGTACTGTGTCTTGATCCACATGCCGGCAAGAAAAGGGGGGATTTGTGTATAGAGCCGAGGTTTGCTGCGTAGATTGGGAAGGATGCCGGAGCCATAGGCCAGTTCTTGTGATTTCCGAGGGATAAAATAGCGAAAAGGATGCAGTGTAATAGAAGATCCAGTATGGTCGATTTTTAGATGGTCTGGAAGTACGATATGGATCTCTATCCCTTCCTTTTCCAGTGCCTTCGCCAGATGGTGCAAGAAAATCGAAGCGCTGTCCCCGGGCCAGCGGGGATAACTTGAGACGAGCCAGAGAACCTTCAAGATTTATTCCTATTCAACGGGAATGGATGTGTTGAATTGCATTCATATGGCGATGCGAATCTCGGCTGGCCATTCATTTCTGCTCATTGGGTTGAGCATCACAGGATATACGCGAAAGATTGTAGTGGAGAGCGGTGATCTGCTCCGAGATCAGACCGATGAGAAATACAAGTATTGCGGTGATGAATAATACCCCTGCCATGTTGGAGAAGGCGCCGGTCTGCAGGTAGAACCAGACATAGCGGACGGCGCCCAGCAGGAAGAACAGCATGCTGACGGGAAAGAACACCCGCATGGGAGAGAAGAGCGTGGTGATGCGCATGATGATCACCAGAAAGCGGATGCCGTCGCGGATCAGCCGGATCTTGCTCTTTCCCTTCCTGGGGCGGACGGTGATGGGAACGAACCCCACCGCATAGCCGGAACGCAAAAAGGCCATGGTCGAAGTGGTGGGATAGGAGAAGCCGTTGGGCAGCAGATAGAGGAATTGGCGAAAGATCTCGGCCCTGGCCGCCCGGAAGCCGGAGGTAAGATCTTGGATCCTGCGGCCCGTGAGCAGTGAGGCCAGACTGTTGAGCAGGAAATTTCCCAGCATGCGTCGCTTTCCGGCCTGGCCCCCCATATCCCGGGCACCGATCACCATGTCATAGCCTTCGTCCAGTTTTTCCAGAAGGCGTTTTATGTCATCGGGGTCGTGCTGCCCGTCGGCGTCCATGAAGACCAGTGTCGCGCCCTGGGCGTGACGTGCACCGGTCTTGATGGCGGCGCCGTTGCCCATGTTGTATTTGTGCGAGATCACCCGTGCCCCGCCCCGACGGGCCATTTCGGCGGTTCGATCGGTCGAGCAATCGTCCACCACGAGCACTTCGGCTTGGGGAAAAGCACGGCGCAGGCCGAAGACCACGTCGAAAATGGCGTCTTCTTCGTTATAGGCCGGCAGGATGATGGAAAGCTTCGTGCCGTCAGTGTTCATGGGGCTCCGGTTGAAACGGGCATGGAAAATCGTCAGCGGTTCGACAGCGTGATTTTGACCCATTTTCCAGTCCTGCGGGAATGGATTTCAGGGAACCAGCTCATGAAACGGCGGCGGTGTAGGCATCGTCCTACAGAGATTTCGGATTCCTCCGATGGCGTGGCGGTCCGAATGTGCCTAGACTGTTCTCGTCGGTTGCGGCGAGGGGGGACAGGAAGTTCCCCGGAAAGGGAGTTCCAGCGGTGGCCGATGAGCTTCGGCGGCAGGGAGGTCGCCGAAGCTTCTTTCGTTCGTCCGGCGGGTCCGTCGCTTCATGCCGTTTCAGTCACATGCCGAAGCCGAACTTTTCGTGCACGGTCACCCCGCTTTCACGAACGGGCCCCAGCGCCTCGGCGTAGGCGCGCAGCACCTGCAGCGACCAGAGGATGCGCTCGCGGTAGTAGCCGTCGGCGTCGGGGTCGTTGTCGGCGGGATCGGGATTGAGCACCCGCTCCACGTGGCGGACGATCACCTGTTCCGGGATGTAGAGGATGCGGTTGTTCTTGTAGCTGCTCATGCGTAGCTCGGCCACGGGATAGGCGCCGCCGTCGCCGGCGGAGACGGCGACGATCAGCGCCGGTTTGTGCCCCACCTCCTGCTTGCCGACGATGAGGAAGAAGTTCTTCAGCCCCGCCGGTACCTGGCCGTGCCACTCGGGGGAGACCACCACGAAGCCGTCGCTCTCGCGCAGCAGTCGGCGCAGGGGGGCGAGGCGTTTCTCCCATGCCTCGTCGCCGTTCCAGATGCCTTCGTCCCACAGGGGGAGGGGATTGCCCTCCAGGCTGAACACCCCCGCCTCGTCGGCCAGCCCCTCTTCCAGCAGGGTGCGGCGGATGTGATCCGCCACCTTGCGGCTCTGGGAGTGGATTCGGTGACTGCCGCTGATGATGGTGATCTTCATAGAATGGCCTCTACTCCACCCAGCCGCGCCGATGCAGTTCCTGATGAATTCGCTGCGCTGTAGTGGTCAGTTTGGAAACGAAATCGTGAGCACGGTTGATGGCGGAGACGAGGATCTTTGTGTCTTCCATGTATTCGTGAACCATCTGATTCCGTAACGCACGTATTGCCATCCACTGGTCTGCCGATTCGATCCAACCGAAACGTTCAGCCTTGTCCAGGTTGTCGATCAGGGCCTGTCGCCTTTCGCCCAGTGAGGCGAGCAGCTGAGGGATCAGTTTGTCTCCAAGAGTGTCCTGCAGGCGGGAGAACCGGGACACGAAGGCATCCAGTCTTTCGGACAATTCGTAGTGCGTCTCCAGGTTGGCGGCACGTTCCAGCGTGAAAGGCTCGGCGAACAGCCTTTTGGTCGTCTCCTCGAGATGCCGGACTTCGCGTTGCACCACGCGATCCAAGAATCGGAGCCGTTCCCTTTGGTCTTCACGAATATTCACAGTACGACTCCAGTCTTCCTGGCCTGTTCATGAATGGGGAAGACTGCGAGGTTGGGGGCGGAGATGAGTACATCCACCTTTCTACCATCCATGATACGGGAGATGCCCGCTGCTAGTTGTGCTGCCAGCCATGCTGCATCATCGACATCATGGGGGAGCTGCACAAGCAGGTCCACGTCTCCACCGCGTTGTCGATCGTCGACACGGGAGCCGAACAGCAGGACCATCGCATCGTCGCCGGCGATCTCCCTGACCACGCCTCGAATGGCTTTTCGTTGTTCCTGGGACAAACGCATGGGTGAAATCGCCTGCTTTTATATCTGATCCCCCATGCAGGTGCCCACCCGCCGGGCACTGATCACCCACGGATGGTCCGGCGGCACCAGCTTTTTGTGGCCGGCCACCTCTTCCAAGGGGACGGGCACCGCCTCGTCGCCGCGGGCGGCCACCATGACACCGTACACCTCCTTTTCGATGAGGTCGGCACAGGCGGTGCCCAGGCGGGTGGCCAGCAGGCGGTCGGCCGCCGAGGGGGTGCCACCGCGCTGCAGGTGGCCGAGGATGGTGACGCGCGACTCCAGGCCGGTGAGCTGCTCCAGTTGGCTGGAGAGGAGCACCGTGTGGTTGGCGTAGTCCTGGGCCAGGCGGGCCAACTCCGCCTTGGCCTCCTTGCGCTCCTTCTTGGTGGCGGCGTGGGCCTTCTTTTCTTCGTAAGCCTTGACTACGCTGGCCGTCTCCTTGGGCAGCGCGCCTTCGGCCACCGCCACGATGGAGAAGTTCTTGCCGTTGCGCGAGCGTTGGCGGATGGCTTCGGCCACCACTTCCAGGTCGTACGGAATCTCCGGGATGAGGATCACGTCGGCGCCGCCGGCGATGCCGGCGCCCAGCGCCAACCAGCCGGCCCGGTGACCCATGATCTCCACCACGATGATGCGGTGGTGGCTGTGGGCGGTGGAGTGGAGCCGGTCGATGGCGTCGGTGGCGATGCCCAGGGCGGTATCGAAGCCGAAGGTGACATCGGTCTTGGCCACGTCGTTGTCGATGGTCTTGGGCAGGGTGATGACGTTGAGGCCCTTTTCCACCAACTTCATGGCGTTCTTCTGGGTGCCGCCGCCGCCGATGCAGACCAGGCAGTCGAGGTGGTTGGCGTGATAGTTCTCCACGATGACGTCGGTCATGTCCTGAACCTTGCCGCCGAACAGCATGCGGTGGGGCTTGTCGCGGCTGGTGCCCAGCATGGTGCCGCCTCGGGTGAGGACGCCGGAAAGCACGTCACCGTCCATGCGCTGAAAGCGGTTGTCCACCAGGCCGCGGAAGCCGTCCAGAAAGCCGATCATTTTCATTCCGTAATGGCCTTGGGCAGCTTTGCCGACGCCGCGGATGGCAGCGTTGAGACCAGGGGCGTCGCCCCCGGCGGTGAGGATGCCGATGTGCTTGGTCATGCCTGATACTCCCCTTGAAGCTGGTTCATTCTGGGACCGCCCCGCGGGGGCTGTCAATGCGCGCTCTTCCGTTGTGCTACCCTCTGAACGATCCTCCTCCCATCGCATCGTGATCATGCGTCTGTGCCATCTGTTCCTGATGCTGGCCGTCCTTTGTGGCCTTGCAACGGCGGCCGATGCACCCATTGCCGGTCCAGCACTACAGGCCGATCGCATCGAGAGCGAGCGGGCGCGGGTGGCGCAGGATCCCAACCTGTCGGACGCCGACCGCAAGGCCCTGCTGGAGCTGTACGACGAGGCCGCGCGCTGGCTGAAGCAGGCCGAGCATTTTCGGAGCCGGGCCCAGTCCTTCGCGCGCGCCCGCGCCGAGGCGCCGCGGGAGACCGCCGCCATCCGCAAAGGGCGCGCCTCCGAGCCGTCCGTGGTCCAGCTCGACCGTAAGCGATTGGCGCGCAAGTCTCTGGACGAGCTGGTGCAGTTGGTGGAGACGGAAAAGGCGGATCTTCTGGCGCGCGAAGCCCAGGTGGCGCAGCTGGAACAGGATCCGGCGCTCCAGAACGACCGGGCGGAAGCGGCCCGCGCCCGACTGGTGCAGGCACGCCAGGAGTTGGACGCCTTGCAACAGCAGTTGCAATCGGCGTCGGCGCCTCAGTCGGCGATGGACCGGGCCCGCCGCCTGCGTGATCGCGCCCACCTCCATGCGCTGCAGGAGGAGGTGAAAATGCTTGAGCAGGAGCTGCTTTCGCTGCCGGCCCGTCAGGCGTTGGCCGAAGCGCGCCTGGCCCAGGCCAGGCAACGGCTGCAGCTTTCGGAAGCCCGCGTCGAGCAGCTCGAAAAGTGGGTCAACGAAAGGCGCAAGGCCGAGGCGGAGAAGCTCAGTCGTACGGAGGAACGGGCGCGCCAGGCGCTGGAAGAGGGAAATCCGTTGCTCCAGGCGGTGGCCGAAGAGAACGCCCGCCTGGGCGACCGCCTGGCCCGGCTCACCGACCGGCTCAATCGGGTGACCACCGAAGACAACCTGGTTCGCAACCGGACCAAGGAGATCCGGGACACCTACAACGCCACCCGCCGCAAAGTGGAGGTGGCCGGATTGAAGGGGGCGTTGGGCCAGGTGTTGCTGGAGCAGCGTCAGCAGCTGCCCGATGTGCGCGAGTTGCGCCGTCAGATGAACCAGGTGCGCCGCCAGATCACGGAAGTGAGCCTCGAGCAGATCCACCAGCGCGAGGAGCTGCACCGATTGCAGGAGCAGGGCGACCGGGTGCAGTGGCCCGACGGCCTTTCGGAAAAAGAGCGCCGCCGGCTGGAGCCCGAATTGCGCCGTTTGCAGCAACGGCGGTTGGAGTTGTTGCAAAAGCTGGTGGAGACCCAAGAGGATTACGTCCGCGCGCTGGCGGAGCAGGACGTGGCGCTGCAGGGGCTGGTTCAGGCGGTGGAGGAGTTCGACACCTACCTGTCCGAGCATCTTCTATGGGTGCGCAACACCCGTGCTTTGCGGCTGTCCGACCTCGAGGCGTTGCCGGCCGAGTTGGAACACCTTTTTCAGAGCGACCCCTGGTTGGCGTTGGGCCGCATGTTGGGCGAACGGGTGGGGCAGGCACCCCGCGCATTGCTGGTGCTTCTTTTGCTGGTGCTGGTCACTGCACTCCGGGGGCAGCTGAAGCGGGCCATCCTGGCCACCGGAGAACGCGCTGGACGGCCGGGCCAGGGCCGCTTCTTCGACACCCTCAAGGCGCTGGTCATGACCCTGGTGCTGGCCGGCTGGCCGGTGCTCTGGCTTCTCTTTTTGTGGTGGCAGCTCCGGGAGTTGGCGGACCACTCGCTCCATGCCCATGCGTTGGCCCAGGCCATCCTCTGGACCCTGGCGCCCTTCTATTCCCTGCGCGTTGGGCGGGTGCTGGCCATGAAAGGGGGGGTGCTCCAGGCCCATTTCCGTTGGCTGGACGAAAACCTGCGTAAGCTGCGCCGGGCTTTGGGGCATCTCATGTGGGTTTTCATACCTGCTTCCATGTTCACCGTGGTGGCGCGGCACTTGGTGCCCGAAGGCCTTGGGGCGGTGGTGGTGAAGCTCGATTTCATAGTGCTCGCCCTGTCTCTGAATTTTTTCATCTATCGGGTGTTCCATCCCGGTTCCGGCGTAGTGGCCGCCTATCTGCGCCAAAATCCCCAAGGTTATGCAGCGCGGCTGCGTTGGCTCTGGTTTCCGGTGATCATGGGCGCGCCTCTGGTGCTGCTGGGGCTCTCCCTCATGGGTTACGTCTATACCGGGGCCACCATTCTGCGGTATCTGATGAACTCTCTGTGGCTCATCGCGGCGCTGGTTGTGGCGCAGCAGCTCGCCGAGTTCTGGTTGTTGCTCACCCGCCGGCGGTTGGCCTACCAGGCGGCTTTGGAGCGGCGCCGGGCCTTGCAGACGCAGCGGGCGTCCGGTGAGGAGCGGGAGGCCGAAGGAGAAGAAGAGAAAGTGGACCTCGTGGCCCTGAGCCACGAAAGCCGGCGTCTGCTCAATGCCCTCTTGTTCATCGCGGGCGCGGTGGGGTTGTGGTTCATCTGGTCGCCCCTCTTTCCCGCCCTCTCCGTGCTGGACGACATCCCTCTGTGGCACAACACGGTCACGGTGGAGGGGCGCAGCGAACAGGTGGCGGTGACTTTGGGCGATCTTTTGTCCGTGGTCGCCATCCTGGTGGTCACCGTGGTGGCGGCGCGCAATCTGCCTTCGCTCATCGAGATCCTGCTGCTGCAATACCTCAAGATCACACCGGGCGGCCGTTACACCATCCGCACCCTCAGCGGTTATCTCATCGCCGGCCTGGGCATGGTGGCTTTGTTCAAGTCGGTGGGCGGCACCTGGGCCGAGATCCAATGGCTGGTGGCGGCGTTGGGGGTGGGCATCGGCTTCGGCCTTCAGGAGATCGTGGCCAATTTCATCAGCGGCCTCATCATCCTGTTCGAACGCCCCATCCGAGTGGGCGACTATGTGACCGTGGGCGATACCGACGGCACCGTCACCCGGATCCGCATTCGTGCCACCACCATCCTCACGCGGGATCGCAAAGAGCTTCTGGTCCCCAACAAGGAGTTCATCACCGGGCGTTTGCTCAATTGGACCCTCTCGGATCAGACCACCCGCTTGAAGCTGCTGCTGGGAATACGTTACGGCGCCGATGTCGAACTGGCCGAGAAGATCATGTTGGAAGCGGCACGGGCGCACCCTCGGGTGCTCGATGAACCGCCGCCCTGGGTCAATTTCCAGGATTTCGGCGACAACGCATTGGTGTTGGAACTGCGCTGCTTCATCGATTCCGCCGACTACCGCATCCAGGTCCTCAGCGATCTGCGCCATGCCATCGACCGTGGCTTCCGCGCCGCCGACATGGAGATTCCCTTCCCGCAACGGGACGTCCACCTCGACACCACCCGGCCGTTGCAGGTGCAGCTCGAGCCCGGTGCCTGAAGGTCGGGAACCTCCTCACACTTTGTGCGCTTTGCGTTGGGGCCGTGGCTGGATGCTGGGGTACAATTTCGCGTCGTGCGTGCCGTATCGACGGCGTTTCCGCTCCATATTCACAGGGATAAAGATCAATGAACGAATTGGATTCCTCTCCTGTCATCGGTGTCATCGGGTTGGGTTATGTGGGCCTGCCGCTGGCCATCGAGTTCGGGAAGAAATACCGCACCATCGGGCTGGACCTGAAAGAGGAAGTCATCGCCTGCTATCGGCAGGGGTATGACCCCACCGGTGAGGTGGCGTCCGATGGTTTCACTGCGGCCCAGGGCTTGGAGTTCACCACCGACAAGGAGGCATTGCGCGACGCGGACTACCTCATCGTGGCCGTGCCCACGCCGATCGACGAAGCCAACCAGCCCGATCTCACCCCGCTGGTGGGCGCCACCCACACCGCCGGCTCGGTGATGAAGAGAGGCGCCACGGTGGTGTTCGAGTCCACCGTCTATCCCGGGCTCACCGAGGAGATCTGCGTGCCCATCCTGGAACAGGAGTCGGGCATGAAGTGGAAGGAGGACTTCCATGTGGGCTATTCGCCCGAACGCATCAACCCGGGTGACAAGGTGCATACCCTCACCCGCATCGTAAAGGTGGTGTCGGGAGACGACGAGGCCTGCCTGGAGCGGGTTGCGGCGCTCTACGAGTCCATCATCGAAGCCGGCGTCTTCCGCGCCGCCTCCATCAAGGAGGCCGAGGCGGCCAAAGTGATCGAGAACACCCAGCGGGACCTGAACATCGCCCTGATCAACGAGCTGGCGATCATCTTCGACCGGCTCGGCATCGACACCCTCAACGTGTTGGAAGCGGCGGGATCCAAGTGGAATTTTCTCAACTTCCGTCCCGGCCTGGTGGGCGGCCATTGCATCGGCGTGGATCCGTATTACCTCACGCACAAGGCCGAAGCCGTGGGTTACAACCCTCAGGTGATCCTGGCCGGCCGGCGCATCAACGACAGCATGGGCAAGTTCGTGGCCGAGAAGACCATGAAGCTCATGCTCTCCAACAACCATCAGGTGAGCGACGCCCGGGTGGGTATCCTGGGGCTCACGTTCAAGGAGGATTGCCCCGATCTGCGCAACTCCAAGGTGGTGGACATCATTCGAGAACTGGGCGAGTACGGCATCACGCCCATGGTTTACGATCCGGTGGCCGATGCCGCCGAGGCCGAAGCCTATGTCGGCATGAAGCTCACGCCTCTGGAGGATTACCGTAACCTGGATGCCCTCATCATCGCCGTGCCACACGAGACCTTCCGTAACCGGCCTGTCGCCGAATATGTGGCCATGCTGGGCGACAAGGGCGTCCTCATCGACGTCAAATCCATGCTGGACAAAGACCAGATTCCCGAAGACGTGGTCTTCTGGCGGCTCTGACCATGTTGCGCTACCAGCAAGTCCAGGAGAGGCTCAGGCGCCACCCCGCCACTTGGCTCGTCACGGGGGTGGCGGGATTCATCGGTTCCAACCTCTTGGAAACCTTGTTGAAGCTCGATCAACGGGTGGTGGGACTGGACAACTTCGCCACCGGTCACCGCCACAATCTCGACGAAGTGCAGAGTTTGGTGTCGCCCGAGCAATGGGCGCGGTTCACCTTCATCGAAGGGGACATCCGCGACTTTCACACCTGCGCCCGCGCCTGCGAAGGGGTGGATCATGTGCTTCATCAGGCGGCCTTGGGATCGGTGCCGCGTTCGCTGGAAGATCCTTTGACCACCAACGGCGCCAACATCGACGGCTTTCTCAACATGTTGGTGGCGGCCCGGGAGGCGGGCGTTCGCCGCTTCGTCTACGCCGCGTCCAGCTCCACCTACGGTGACCATCCTGATCTGCCCAAGGTGGAAGAGCGGATCGGCAATCCCCTTTCGCCTTATGCCGTCACCAAACTGGTGAATGAACTCTATGCCGGGGTGTTCGCCCGTTGTTATGGCTTCCGCACCATCGGCTTGAGGTATTTCAACATCTTCGGGCGACGGCAGGATCCCAATGGCGCTTACGCCGCTGTGATTCCCAAGTGGTTCGCCGGCCTGATCCGAGGCGAGACGGTCTATATCAACGGCGATGGCGAAACCAGCCGGGATTTCTGCTACATCGACAACTGCGTCCAGGCCAATCTGCTGGCCGCCACGGTGGAGGACGAGGCGGCTACCGATCAAGTTTACAACGTGGCCTTCGGCGCGCGCACCAGCCTCAATGAACTGTTTCGTCTGGTGAAGGCACGGGTGGCTCGACGCCATCCCGAAGCGGCCGGGGCGGAGCCGGTCCATCGCGATTTCCGGCCGGGTGACGTGCGCCACTCTCTGGCCGACATCGGCAAGGCACGCCGGCTGTTGGGTTACGAGCCGGCCTACTCCCTGGCCCAAGGGTTGGATGAAGCGGCCCAGTGGTATCTGGATCATCTGGGGTGAGCGAGGGGGCGCTCGTCCCGGCGTTCATGGATGCGCCACATCGGGTGCCAACACCGGTCTCATGCGCTTTCCCGCAACGTGATCGTGTGTGCGCTCTGCGATCACCCGAATGAGAAGCGGCGGATGGATTGGAAGCCCGTGAGGCGCTGCGCCAGCCAAGCCTTTGGGGTGTCGTGATCTCGACTGTGGGTCACCGCTGCCCGGTTGCATGATCATTCCAGTTGGGATTCCTTTCCTTCGTCACTCACCCAACATCGTCGTTCCCTCAACCTCGTGATTTCCACCGAAGGGAAGAATCTCCGGGCTCGAAATGAGACACCGCGAGATGTCTTGTTGCGCCCGAAACATGACAAGGGGGAGAGGTTCCGTTTGGAGCGCCGTGAAGTCCCTCAGCTGTAGGCGCTCCATAGAAGGCAAAGCCGGAGGCGCACCTCCGGCTTTGGATTCCAATGGCGGTTGTTCTCAGTTTGCGCCTTTGAGCTTGTCCAGCAAGGCTCTGGCCTTGTCCCGATCCGGGAATGCTCTGCCTCCGGCGAGTGCAGACTCGAGTGTCTGTATCGCTTCGTCGTGGCGGCCCATGGCCTGCAGGATCTGAGCCTTGTGAAACAGTATGGAAGGCCGACCCGGTGCCGCTTCGAGCGCACGGTCAATCTGCCGAAGCGCCCGTTTCTTCTCCCCATTGGCCAGCAGCACCAGGGCGTAGGTATCCCGCACGTCGGCCGATTTAGGCGCCTTTTCGACGGCCCTTTCAATATGTGTCAACGCTTCTTGAGGATCCCTGTCTTTGAGGTACCAAGCCAGGTTGTTCAGGGCCACGATATGATCAGGGTTCACGGCCACCACTTTACGATAGATGGATATCGCATTGTCGATGTCGCCTTCGGAGATATAACTTAATGCAAGGGCCTCCATCGTCTTTACATCGTCGGGGTGTTCTTTCAACCAAGCTTTTTGAAGCTCCAGTGCTTCTCTCTTTTGGCCCAGCGCGAGCTTGATGCGAACGATGCTCAGCAAGGTGTCGGCGTTCGGATCCTTCTCGTGGGCTCTTTCATAGAACTTCAGTGCTTCCTGTGGGTTGTTTTTGGCCATCAGAATGTGGCCTGACAACTTCAAGACTTTGGGGTCGTCCGGGGAAGCTTTCCGTAACGGCTCCAGTTCTCTTTCGGCTGCTTGAAGGTCCCTTTTCAGGAGCAGCAATCGAACCAGCGCCATTCGTGCGGCATGGTGGTTGGGGTTCAGCTCCAATGCCTTTTTGAGCGCGTCCTCGGTTTCCTTGACTTTTTTCAGCCCTGCCAAAGCCTGGGCCAGCAAGAAATGGGCTTCTGCGGAACGGGGGCGCTTTTTGACGAGCTGCTCCAAAGTCGGTTTGGCTTGCGCAAAAGCCTTTTGTGAAAGCTGGGTGCGTGCCATCAGCTCCAGCACGCGGGGTTGGGTTTTCTGTTTCTCGTCCAGTACGCCGAGCAGGCTCAGCGCTTGGTCTGGATTGCCCGTCGCCAAATAGTGACGCGCAAGGGTCAATCGGGGCTGAAGCGCCTTTGGGTGTGCTTCGATGGCCTGCTTCAGGTGTTGAACCATTTGCTCCGTCTTGCCTTCGGTCGCATCCAGGACGGAGAGCTTCAACAGCGTCTGCAGGTGGTTGGGCACATGCTTCAATATGCGCCGATAATACTGGCGCGCAGTAGAGATGTCCTTTTCCTTCAGCGCCAGCCGGGCCAACCCGTCGAGCAGCTTTGGATTGTCGGGGTCTTTCTCCAAGGCGGCCTTCAGTGCGTTTGCAGCCTCGTCAGTTCGCCCCATGGCTTCGTAAATCCGCCCCTTGAGCTCGAAGGGAACCGGGCTGTCCGGGTGTTTCCCTTGGAGTTCCTCGACAGCCTTCAGGGCGTCGTCAAAGCGCCTTTCATTGATATAGGTGGTGATGAGGAGTACTCCCGACTTCAGATCGTCGGGAGCGAGGATTGTGGCTTTTTTCAACGCCTCTGCGGCTTTTTCTTTATTGCCTTCCAGTAACAGGACCGCGCCGAGGCGCAACTGGGCTTCGGCCGATTCCGGTGTGAGGTCAGCGGCACGGCTGAGCAGTTCGGTGGCTTCTTCGATTTTTTTCTGTTGCAAGAGCGCAGAAGCAAGGATATTCAGCGCTTCGACGTCGTTTTGCAGTTGAACCACGACCGGGCGGATGAGCTTTTCCGCCTCTTGGGGGCGCTTGAGCTTGAGTTTGATCTTTGCACCCAGTTTTCGGCCCGCCACGTTTCCTGGGAACTGATTCAGGAACTGTTCGGCGTAACTGTCGGCTTGCTCAAGATTTCCTTTTTCCAGGTGGAGTGCCGCAAGGAAATAGTAAGCCAAAGGGTTGGCCCCGCCACTGGCGACGGCTTGCTCGAAAGCGGCTATGGCTTCGTCTTGCTCCTGTCGCCCGAGATGGACCAGGCCCTGAACATAGTTGGTGGCGCCGTGTTGAGGCGCCACTTTCTTGATTTTGTCCAAATCCTGTTGCGCCAGATCCAGCTTGTTGAGCTGAGCGCGGGCCAAAGCCCGTTGCAGATGGACGTTCAGGTCTTGGGGACGCAAGGACAAATATTTGGAATAAGCCGATTCGGCGCCTTCGAAGTCACGGGCATCCATCAGGACACTGGCGAGCAGCAGCCAACCGGCGGGATGTTCCGGATGCTGAGTCGTGAGCGCTTCGAGTCGTTTTCGAGCCGCTTTCTTGTCTCCTTGAGCATACAACAAGTGCGCCTGAGCGACTTGAACGTCCGGCAGGTCAGGCGCCGTGTCGAGTGCCTGCGCGATGAGCTTGGCCGCATCTTCTTTTTCGTTCTTGAGCAACAGCCCTCGTCCTTGCAAGGCGAGCACCCGGGCTTTCGCCGCACCTTCCAGCCCGGCGGTATCCAGCGCCATCAGTGCATCGACCTTCGCCAACTGCAGCAGGGTTTCTGCGAGCAGCGGCAGCACTTTTGCCTGCTCCACCCCCAGGTTCATCGCCCGTTGAAGCTCTTTTTCCGCCGAAGCGGGGTCCGACCTCAATAGGGAGACTTCGCCCAGAAGAAAACGGGCTTCGGCGTTCTTGCCGTTCTGGCGCAATGCGTTCTTCAGTTCGATGATGGCCGCCTGCAGCTTGCCTTCCTGCAGGTGCTGTTTCGCCTTGGCCACATATTCGGTGTCGGTCAGATTGGCATTACAGGCCGCCAGATAGGTGGCCACGAAAAAAAGAACGGAGATTCGAAACAGTCGGTTCATGGTGATGGACAGGCCCTTGGGTTGCATGAGGATCGGATCCTGCAGGCAGGACGGTACCATTATGGCTCGGATTCACCGAGCTCCTTTTCGGAAGAGTACCACCTCCACCGTCTGCATGAGGATGAGCAGATCGAAAAAGAGGGAGGCGTTCTTGATGTAGTAGAGATCGTACTGCAGCTTCTGCATGGCGTCCCGGTCGGAGGAGCCGTAGGGATAGGAGAGCTGGGCCCATCCGGTGAGGCCCGGCTTCACCCGGTGGCGCTCACGATACAATGGATTGAGCTGGACCAGATGCTCCACGAACTGGGGGCGTTCCGGCCGGGGGCCGACCAAGCTCATGTCGCCCCGCAATACGTTCCACAACTGAGGAATTTCGTCGATGCGGTATTTGCGGATGAACGCGCCGGTGCGGGTCACCCGAGGATCCTCCTTTTGCGCCCAGCGCGCTTTACCATCCGCTTCGGCGTCCGGCCGCATGCTGCGGAACTTGATCACTTCGAAAGGTTCGCCGTTGAGGCCCACGCGCTCTTGGCGGTAGAAGATGCCACCCTTACCACGATCTTCCAGCCAAATGGCCAGTGCGGTGAACAGTGAGATGGGTGAGGAGAGGATCAGCAGCACCAGGCTCACGGCCATGTCGAAGCTCCGCTTGAGGATGTCGCGCGCCAGGTTGCGCTTGAAGCCGCGGGCATGAATGAGCCAACCGGGTTGTACGAGATCCAGATGGATCAAGGCCATTTCGCGTTCGAAGAAATCGATGGCGTCGATGACCTCGATGCCGCTCATCCGGCAATCCAGCAATTCGTCGATGGGCAGTTTTTGACGACGATCGTCCACCGCGATGACGATTTCGTCCACGTTCCTGGAGAGAGAGTAGTCGCAGAAACCCTCCTTCGCCGTCACCACCCGGGCCGGATCCACATGCACGGCCTCGCAAGAGCGGGGCGCCAGGAAGCCCACCAGATGAAAACCCCGCTTGTCCGCCCGGCGGCGCAGCCGGTCGATGTGGCGTGCCCGTTTCCCAGTGCCCAGCACCAGGGTGCGCCTCAGCAGCACTTTGCCATCGATGTAACGGTAGAAAAGGATGCGGGTCACCGCGAGCAGGGGCAAAGCGGTGCCCAGAAACACCAGATGGCGTTTGAGGTCCCAGAGGTTGTTGGTATTGATCTGGTAATAGGCCCAAAGGACCAGGGAGGCGAGGAA
>CAYOJM010000058.1:0-34515 GCA_964404295.1 uncultured Sedimenticola sp.
TTTTCCGTGCCCATCGATTACAAGTTCCGCTACCTGCTGGACGACTGGCAAAAAGAGGCGGTGGAAGTGCTCAACGAGCGGTTCCGCAAGCTGTTGCGCGCCAGCGACGACGTATTGATGGATTTCGCCGAAAAAGCGGAAAGCGGGCGTATTCAAAACCACTTTTTCGACGCGCAGCGGGAAATCTGGCTCAAGATGGAGGACATGTCGCTGGACTTCCACGACCTCCTCACCAAGAAATTGAGCCGATTTCCTCTCCACGAGGAACAGGCGGTCCCGGAGCTGGGCTCGGAAACCCTGAGCCTGGTCAACATCGACCTCTACGAACGCAATCTGGCACTCCACACCCTGGCTGAACGGGCCGAGGCGGACAACCAGCAGGAGCTCTATCTGTTGGCCCAACGGCTGTCGGTGATCAATGGCGGACAGCCGGTAAGTATGGAGCAGATCCCCGCTTCCCCCCATCAGATGTGCGAGATCTTCGCCCGCTGCGTCAACCGCCTCACCATCGAAAACGACGCCCTGCTCGTACTCTACACCTTGTTTGACAAATACGTGCTTTCGGCCCTGCCCGGGCTGCACGAAAAGCTCAACCAGAGTCTGATCAAGGCCGGCATCCTCCCCACCTTGAAATACAAGGTGAAAAACAAGCCCGGTCAGGCGGCGGGATCGTCCAAGCCCCAAGAGGAACAAGAAAAGGCCGGGCGAGACGGTGAAGAACCGGACAGGCCCCAAACCCCGGCCGAACTGGGCGAAGAGACCATGCGCCGGATCCACGAGTTGCTCCAAGCCAACCGGCGCAGGCGACGCAAGAAACACCCTCTGCCGCCCGGCGTGTCGCCCGCCACGCACCAAGAGGTGCTACAGGCGGCTCAGGCCATCACCCTCGCCCAGTCCGCCAATTTCCCAGACGAAGAAACCCTGTTCCGTCCGCCGACCCCCGAAACCTTGCACAAAGTGCAAGCACAAATGGCCAACCAGCGGGAGACCATCAAGGAAAAGGTGGGCAGCAACCGTTTGAGGGACGAGCAGGAGGACATCATCGACTTGGTGGGACTCCTGTTCGAACAGATGCTGGACGACGACAGCATCCCCAACGCGGTGAAAGCCCTTCTTGGCCATCTGCACACCCCCTATATCAAGATCGGCCTGAGTGACACCGACTTCTTCTCCAATCCCGACCACCCCGCCCGTGTCTTCCTCGATCGGGCCATCGCCGCATCCGCCGTCTGGGTGGACGAGATCGACCTCAAGGAAGGGATCTATCCTTACATCAAGGACGTGGTCTTCAACGTGGTGCGCATGCGCAAGCAGAGCCGCGAAGACTTCGAAGAGTACATCGAAGGTCTGGAAAAAGAGGTCGCTCAACGCGAACAGAAATTCCAGGTGCTGGAAAAACACACGGTGGAAGCGGAGATGGGCAAGGAACAGCTGATACAAGCCAAGGAGCAGGCGCAAAAAGCGACGGCAGACATCTTCGGAGGCCAGCTGGTGCCCGCCTTCTGCAAACGATTCGTGGATGAGGTTTGGGTGGACTTTCTCACTCTTCTACAGCTGCGTACGAGCGGAGACGAAGAATCCCAGGTGTGGCAGGAGGCGCTGGGCCTTGGACGCCGCATTCTGGCGCTGTGCGTCAATGTGGAGCAAGGGCTGGGGCGTGCCGCACAGGTGGAGACAGTGGCCAACCAGATCCGCCAGCAGATCGGGAGCCTGCTCCCCCACCAGGAGCGCAAGCTGGAAGAGTTCATCGATCAGCTCTTCAGCCCCACTCAGGAGCCTCCCGTGGTTGCCATTCCAGCGGAACGCGAGCCCGAAGGAGAGGCGGACCAACCGGTGGATGAAGAGACCTTCAAACTCTACAACACCCTCCGCAAGCTGCCGGTGGGCACTTGGTTCGAGTTCAATGCCGGAAGTGACAACGCCTATCGTGCCAAGCTCTCCTGGTACAACCCCATGACCGACCACTTTCTGTTCATAACGCCCAGAGGCAAACAGTCGGTGTTGGTGGACATCGCCAAGCTGGCCAAAGGAATCCGCGAGGGAAGCGTGCTCTACTTTACGGACCTGAAGGAATCCTTCTGGAACCGCGCCATGCGTAAGATTCGGTCCCTGCTGGAGAAAAACGAAACGCCCCTCAGCGGCGAGGCTCAGGCATGACTGAAAAAAGAAGACACCCGCGGTTCGCGCCGCGTGCCACCATCCAGGCCATCAACGTCATCAACGGGCGTTCCCTGGGCATCGTCTCCAACCTCTCCCGTGGCGGGTTCATGCTCATGTGCGGTAACAATGCACCAGGACGCGGAGAGATCTTTCAGCTCCACCTACTCGACCCCCGAGAACATGAACTGGACATCGAAGTGGGCGCCACCTGCATCTGGCGGGAGGCCGCCAGTGCTTCCGGCAGTTATTGGTGCGGCTTTCAATTCATCGACCTATCGGATGACGCCGCTGCCCGGCTGGAGCGCTATCTAGACACCCTCATCGGCGATTGACGCCTTCCCGGATTTTGTTGTAGGTTCGTCTATACTTCATGGACAGGGGCCGTCAGAACCCCTGCAAAACAACAACTTGTAACACCACCATTGGAGAAAGCAGGAGGAACAGATCATGCCCAGCGGGGTTGTAAAGTGGTTCAACAATGCAAAAGGGTACGGGTTCGTCACGCCTGACGATGGGGACGAGGACGTCTTCGTCCATTTCTCGGCCATTGAAATGGAGGGTTACAAAACCCTGAAGGAAGGCCAACAGGTAGAGTTCGACATCGAACGCGGCCCCAAGGGGCTGCATGCCCAGAACCTGAGGCATGCCGGCAGCCGCGACTGAAAAACCAGACCGGTCACGAAGAACCCCCGGACGACGTCGGGGGTTCTTTTATTTTACGCGACTGGAAGCCGCCTAGATGGCCACATAGGTCCAGCCCCGTTTGAGGCGCTCCACAACGAAACCCACCGCCGACGGAGCCACTTCAGCCCCCTCCACCAGCTGCACCGGTTGGCCTTTTCGCTTGAGATTGAACAGGGTGTTGTTGCAAGCCACGAAATGGAGTGAGCCAAACTCGGCCTTGAGGGCCCGGATCTCTTTCGCCACAGGTGATGTGGTGCGTCTGAGCAGATCCACACCACCCGCGCTGGTGACCACATAGACTTGGGTATCCGAACCATTGGAATCACGTTCGAGCAGGGCACGGGCTCGATCGAGCGCCGCTCGAAATTTCGCCGGATCGGAATCCCCCACATACAACAGGACCCTGTTGGGATCGGGCTGCACTTGGGCGAGACGGAATCCTTCGGCCAATGGGTCGGCACCCCAACGTGCCGTCCACCAACCACCTGCAAAAGCGGCGGTCGTGATCAGCAGTGCAGCGGCCGCCGCGCGCAACCGGATCTTACGCCTCCCCCCGATCCGCTCCGACTCCTCAGGTTCGAGAGGATAGGCGTAATGCAGCAGATCTTTCACCCGACGGATATCGCACAATTCAGCGGTGAGGACGGGATCGTGCTCCAGCCTTTCGAGCAGCGCTCTGCGCGCCTTTTCGTCCAACTCATTGTCGGCCAGGGCATGAAGCCGTTCGAGATCCTGTTCACGTGCCATTATTTGACCCTCCTAAGCAGTGGCCGGCGCGCACGCTCAGGCGTTTCCAAGTGGAGCAGCTCGCGTCGTAACACCGCACGTGCCCGGCTGAGCCGACTCATCACGGTGCCGATGGGAATCTCCAAGATTTCGGCCACTTCCGCATAGCGGCACCCCTCGAGGTCTACCAGAGTCACCACCTCCCTTTGGCCCACCGGCAGACCGGCCACGGCGGCACGCACCCGATCGGCCAATTGTTGCCGTTCAAGGCGGCCGTCCGGCCCCTGTTCCATTTGCGGCGGCACTTCGTCCAGATCGGTCGTGGCCCGTGCCCGTCGCAGATGCTCCATCCAACAATTGTGCAGGATGCGAAACAGCCAGGCTTCCAGTTTACGTTCGTCTTTCAGATGGGTTCTTTTTTCCCAAGCCCGCACCAAGCATTCCTGCACCAGATCGTCGGCCAGCATGGCATCTCCAGTCCAAGCCAGAGCCATGCGAAACAGTCGCCGGCGCTGCTCGTAAAGCCGGCGCTTCAACATCATTCCCATGCCCAACCCCATTTCGGCGGTCCTCCCCTGTCATGAAGATGCGCCAACGACCGGTTTTATTCCAGCGAACAAAAAAATTTTTCGTAGCGGAATAAAACGGCCCCTGCCGGCATCCACAAAGGGAACCCTCGAACCACCAACGGGAGGCACGCAATGCCCAGATTGAGATTTCCGCTCATCCTCTTCCTGACGGCTCTGGCTTTGTCCGAACCGCTCTCCGCGGCAGAAGCAGAAGACAAACCGTTTGCAGAAAAACATGTGGTACTGCAAATCAGCGACCCGAATCCATTCAAGCAAACCCTGGTTCTGAACGTGGCCAACAACCTGCTGCGCCACTATGGACAAGATCGGGTGGCCATCGAGGTCGTCGCCTTCGGTCCCGGCTTACGCCTCCTCCTGGCCGACAACGTGAACCACCAGCGTATCCAAGGACTGGTCGATCAAGGGGTGAGGTTTTCGGCCTGCTCCAACACCATCCGTGCATTCACCAAGAAACTGGGGCGCGAACCGGAGCTCAATTCCAACGCCAATCGCGTGGCGGCCGGCGTGGTACGCATCATGGATCTCATCGATCAGGGCTACGTGCTGATCAAGCCCTGATCCACGAATCCGCTCATCGACAGCCACCAAAAGGAGAATTCAAATGAAAAAGATCCATGCCGCAGCAGCTCTGGCGGGCGCATTGACCCTGGGTGAATCCCATGCCGCCAACTGGCTCATGTTGCAGGGCACCGAACCCGCCGGCGCTGCCCCCCGAGCCAAAGTATGGGGCTTCATCCAACCCGAATATCAACAGACCGAAGGCACCCGCCTGGCCGCCGGCCCATGGAAAGGCCAGGATGCGGTTTTCAACGTCATCGGTCCCGACCTCGATTCGGACGGCACTTTCCAGTTGCGCCGCGCGCGCATCGGAGTCCGGGGCACCGGCTTCGGCCTGGACAGCCGTGTCAACTATTTCATCCTGGCCGAGTTGGGCAACAACGGAATCACCCAATTGGGAGATTCCGGAGCGGTCAAGCTCACCGACGCAAGCATCACCCTCAATTACATTCCCCACGCCCGCATCCGAATCGGCCAGTTCAAATACCCAGGATCGGAAGAGGGTCTTCAGGCCATCCATGTCTTCAACTACGTCAACTTCACCACCATCACCAATCAGCAATTGCTGGAGCGTTTCTTCGACGAAGACGGTTCACGACCTGCCCTCAACGAAGACCAGATCAATGAGCCCAACGGACCCATCGGTGCCTTTCGTGACATCGGCATCCAGGTGTTTGACAGCTTCCGCCATGGGGAGTGGGAACACAGTTACGCCTTCATGGTGGGCAACGGCAACGGAATCGCCCGCAGCGACAACGACGGCAATAAAGATATCTATCTCTATTGGTCTTCGGAATGGATATTCGGAGGAAAAGGACCGCAGCGCCAGGGTTGGAAACTCTTTGCCTGGCACCAGGACGGTAAACGCACACTGGAATACGCCGGCAGCCGGGCCGACGAGCAGGAATTCGACCGTACCCGCTGGGGCTTCGGCACCACCTACCTCAAAGGCAAATGGCGTGCGGCGGCCGAATACATCAAGGCCGAAGGCATGATCTTCAACGGCTCCGACGGCGGCGCCGTGCCGGGGGCACTCAACAACGCAGGGACCGCCTACGCATCATGGAATCTGTTGCCGGAAGACGAAGCGGACGGCTGGTACCTGGATGTGGGTTACAAGGTGCTGCCGCAGTTGGAACTCGACCTGAGGTACGACCGCGCCAACCGAGGGACGGAGACAGACGCCGGCGAGCGCAGATTCCAGACCTGGACCCTGGGAGCTCAATGGTTCTTCAACAAAAAAGCGCGGGTCATCGCCAACTATGAATTCCGCAAAGCCGAGGCACCGGGCCTGCCATCCAGCCATCCGGCCAATCAGATCCTGGACGGCATGGACGACCGCTTCTCCATCCAACTGTTGGCCATCTTCTGATAAGTTGCGGTCTGTTGCCGTACAAGGGGCCCGTCGATGACGGGCTTTTCTTTCATCTTTCAGCGCACATACTGCTGTAGTTTGGCGGCCAATTGTTCCGGCGTGATGCCGTGGGCGAATTTGGTGATGTAACGTCCGTCGGGGGCCATCAGATAGACACTGGCGGTGTGGTCGATGAGGTATTTGTTCGGGTCCCCGCTCTCATCGGGCACTTTTTCCGCGGTGACGCCGAACTCTTCCAGCAACCTGTCGATCATGGCCCGGGTGCCGGTGAGGCCGATCATGGACTTGTCGAAATAGGTGACATAGCCGGCCAACACCTCCTGGGTGTCTCGCTCGGGGTCCACGGTGATGAAATAGGGTTGAATGCGGTTCCGAACCGCTTCCGGCAGCCGCTTGAGTGCCATCGCCATCACTTGAAGGGAGGTGGGACAGACGTCCGGGCAGTAGGTGTAGCCGAAATAGATGAGCTGATACTTGCCCAGCATATCCTCGCGCATGACCAGATCGCCGTGGTGGTCGATGAGAACGAAGCGACCACCCACGCCGTCCCCGGGCAGCGGTTCGACGACCTGAGCGCCGGCGCCCTCCCCCTGGACACAGCGGTGGATGACGTCGGTATTGTGTTCCATCAGCGCCAGGTAAAGATCCGGCCCCGGAGTCTGACGGGTGCCGAAGCTGTCCAGCTCGCCGCGACGCACCTCCACACCTTGGGTCAGCAGGGCCAGCTCAGGAGAAGGCAACCCCGCCTCGGTGAGAAGGCAGGCGTATTCCCCGGCATGGAGCCGCGCCCGCTCCCTGAGCAACCGGGCGGCGTCCTGCGGAGTGTCCGGATCCCGGTTGACGATGCCGCCCACCTTGAGTGCATAGGCCTGTTCGAAATATTGGAGGGTATCGTAATAGTTGAGCGCCACGCCCCCTTTGAGGCCACGGTAACCATATTCCAGCTTGCGGTCCAAGGCCGCCACCCGTCGGTGCAGCCGATCCCGGTTCCGCCGGTAGAGATGGGTGCGCGCCGGATCCCGTGCCATCAAGTAGTGGGTCAGCTCATCGATCAGAATGAGCATGTTGCGGCTGTCCAGCCAGAAGAAAGGATCGCGGTCGGTGTCGTCCCAACGTGACGGCAGGATCTTCATGGCTTCGTTGTCGAGCAAGGTGAGCACCCCCACCGACTCCGGCAGCGCCTCCACCGCTTGGGCCATGAACCGCTCCAGCTCCGGCCCCACCCAGACCACCAGGTCGGCCTCACGCAACAGCCGAGCCTGGTCCGCAGTGAGCCTCTTGCCGTAAGGAACGCCGTCCTCGACCAACAGAACCGGCTCGGTCACCCCTTCGAGAAGGGCCGCCATCACCGAATGCACCGGTCGCAGGCTGGTCACCACCCGAAACCCGTCTCCCCAAGCGAGGACCGGCACGACACACAAGATCAACCACAACAGCCGTTTCATCGACATCACTCCGTCATGACCCGCCAGCGCCGGCATATGCGCCGGCCAAGGCTTTCACCGCCTCGTCCACCTCCGCTTCGAACTGTGCAGGCGAGGGACATGGCCGTCCGGAACCGTGGAACTCGAGAAAAGCGGCATTGGTGTCGTCGTCGAACTTTTGGCCCAATTCCCGGCGCTTGGGCAGGTACTCGATGAGCGCCTCCTTGATGCGCCGGGTCTGCTCGAAATAGCCGCAGGCCAAGGCCACGCCGTTGAGTTCACCCATCCGCTCCAGCGCCTGCATCCGGCCCGAGCCGGGTTCCACCGCCGGCAAAGATCCCATCATCAGTAACGACAGGACGATCAACCCAAAGTACCTCATGAACGCCCTCCAGAAGGGTGCGCAAAATGCAAACGTCAGTATAGTGCGCCGACACCCCATGCCCTGCTTTGACTTGGATCATACGGTCGCCAAAGCGGCAGCGCACCGTTATCATGGACTGACTCCACCCGCCGCCGTCGTCCATGGGCCTGATCCGAAGATACACCACCGCCAATCCCCACCTGAAAATCGCCTTGGTGGTGGCGCCCCTCCTGGCCGTGGGGGGCTACATCGCCGCCGACCTCTACTCGAGCCAACGGGAAGAGGCCCCAGCCCCGAAAGACCAGCCCCTTCGAATCGAAGGCACCTGCCGTCTGGTGGGCGGGGTATGTAAGCTGCTCCACCGGGAGATCGCCGTCAACCTGGGCGCCGAGTCCGATCCCGCCGGCGGGGTATGGATCTACCTGCGTGCGTCGATACCCATCGAAGGCGCCCTCCTGGCACTGGACGACGCCCCGCCCCGACCCATGACCCGGCGCGGGGATGCGACCCGTTGGAAGCTGCACCTGAACGCCTTGCCCCGAACCGACGGTCGATTGCGGCTGGTTGTGGCACGGGAAGGGCACCGTTATTACGCCGAAGTGCCTCTCTCACCCTGAGTATGAACCGCACCCATGGAAATCGAGCTCAAGGAAATCCGTGATTTCGTCACCGCCATCCCCCCTTTCGACCGGTTGTCACCACAAATACTGGACCGGCTGGCCGGCCGGCTCTCCATAGAATATGTCCGCCGGGGCCGTCCCGTACCGTCCGAAGAAGCCTCGGAACCGCGCCTCTACATCATCCGCCGCGGCGCCATCGCCCTTTATTCCAAGGAGAGTCTCATGGGCATGCTCGGCGAAGGCGACGTCTGCACCAGCTTCTGCGCCGCCCAGTTGATGCCCGAATTCACCGTCAAGACCACCGAAGACACCCTGTTTTACACCATCCCTTGCGATTCGCTCGCCGAGCTGGTTCGGGACGAGCCTTCGGTGCTCCATTTCATCCGCCATTCGGCGGCCCAGCGTTTGAAAGAAGCGGTGAGCCGCATGCAGGAGCAGAGCCAATCCAGCCTCTTGCACAGCTACGTGGGAGAGCACTGCAAGGGGCCCGTCGTCACCGCCACGCCGGACATCAGCATCCAGGAAGCGGCACGGCTGATGACGGACAAGGGGATCTCGTCCCTGCTTCTGACCCGGGAAGGACGGCTGGTCGGTATTCTCACGGACCGGGACATTCGCACCCGTTGCGTGGCGCCCGGCCTTCCCCTGGAGACCCCGGTGGCGGATGTCATGACCCCTCACATCATCTCCGCGCGCACATCGGACAGCCTGTTCGACGCACTGCTCACCATGACCCGTAAGCAGGTCCACCACCTTCCGGTCTTCGACGAGGAGCGGCTGGCGGGCATCATCACTCTCACCGACATCATGCGCCACGAGGGGCTGAGCACGGTGCATCTGACCAGCACCATCCGCAAGGCCACCACCCTGGACGAACTGGTGGAAGCGAGCCGCATGTTGCCGAGGCTGCAGATGCAACTGGTGAACATGGGCGCCGATCCGGCCCATGTGGGACACGCGGTGAGCGCGGTCACCGACGCCCTCACCATCCGCCTGATCGAACTCAAAGAGGCCGAGATCGGCCCGCCTCCGGTGCCCTATGCCTGGATCTGCGCCGGCTCCCAAGCACGGCGCGAACAGACCTGCCACTCCGATCAAGACAACGGCCTGATCATCGACGACGCCATGGCACCCGAGCACGCCGGCTGGTTCGAGGCGCTGGCCCGATTCGTCAACGACGGCCTCGATGCCTGCGGCTTCACCTATTGTCCGGGCGAAGTGATGGCCTCCAATCCCAAATGGCGCCAAACGGAAGCGGTGTGGCAAGGCTATTTCGACCGCTGGATCAATCAGCCCGAGCCCAAGGCGCTCATGCTTTCGAGCATCTTCTTCGACATGCGGGTGGTTCACGGTGAACGCCGCCTGCTGAGCAATCTCCGCGGTCGCATCCTGGAGCAGACCCCGAAAAACCAGCTCTTCCTCGGCCACATGGCGCGCAACGCGCTGAGCCACCGTCCGCCTCTGGGCTTCTTTCGCGATTTCGTGCTGGTCCATGACGGACAACACGACGACACCTTGGACCTGAAGCACTCCGGGCTGGTGCCCATCATCGACATGGCCCGTCTCTATGCGCTCGCCGAAGGCCTGCCCGAGATCGGAACTACCGAACGATTGGAAGCGGCCGCCGGCACGCCGTCCCTGAGCCAGGGCGGCGGCGCCAACCTTCAGGATGCCTTCGAGTTCATCAGCCGTTTGCGGTTGGAGCATCAGGCGGCTCGGATCCAGGCCGGTGAAGCGCCCGACAACTACATGTCCCCGGCCAGATTGTCGAAACTGGAGCGGGAGCACCTCAAGGACGCTTTCAAGGTGGTGCAGACCATGCAAGCCACCCTCGAGTTGAGATACCAGACCGGACGGATCTGAAATGGCCGTCATCAACCCGTTCAGCCTGGACGCCCGGCGGCGAAGGCTCCTCAAGCGGGCCCCCGAAGGCCCCTTGCGCGACTTCCTCGCAGTGCCCTTTCCCGACCCTTCGACCCCCATCGACCGCGTGCCCATCCTCTCCGTGGATTTCGAGACCACGGGACTGGACCCGAAGCGGGACGGCCTGTTGAGCGTGGGCTGTGTGGACATCGACCGTGCGCGGGTCGAACTGAGCACCGCCTGCCATCTGTTGGTGCGCACCCGGAACGGACTGGAGGGCGACAACGTGACGGTCCACCAGATCACCCATGATCTGGCGGCGTCCGGTCGCCCGTTGGAAGAGGCGGTCGGCCGTCTGCTCCAGCGCCTGGCGGGCCGAGTGATGCTGGTCCACCACGTGGCGGTGGAGCGCGGCTTCCTGCAGGCCGCCTGCCGAAGGCTGTGGCACATGGCGCCGGTCTGGCCGGTCATCGACACCCTGCAACTGGCACGACGCACCCTGGAGCGGCGCAACCAGCCGATCGACGGCGCCGGCCTGCGGTTGTTCAACCTTCGCGAGCGCCATGGACTGCCCCGTTACAAAGCGCACAACGCGCTGTGCGACGCCATCGCCACCGCGGAGCTGTTCCTGGTACAAATGAGCCACGCTTACGCCAACAAGCCGCTGCCCCTCAAGCGGTTCCTGGCCCGGGGCTGAACTTGACCCGGCCACGGCGGTGCAATACAAAGACCACAAAACCAACAAGGGAGAACCCGATATGTCCGAAGAAGCCTTCTATCCCGTGCCCGAGGATTTCGCGGCTCAGGCCAACGTCACCGCGGAAGAATACGAGGCCATGTACAAGCGCTCCATCGAGGATCCCGAAGGGTTCTGGGCGGAGCAGGCGGAGAAGTACATCACCTGGTTCGAGAAATGGGACAACGTCCTCGACTGGGACTATACGAACGAAATCAAGATCCGCTGGTTCGAGAACGGCAAGCTCAACGCCTGCTACAACTGCCTCGACCGTCACCTGGAGACCCGCGGCGACCAGACCGCCATCATCTGGGAGGGCGACGATCCCGAGGAGGATCGCCACATCACCTACCGCGAGCTGCACGAGGAGGTGTGCAAGTTCGCCAACGTGCTCAAGAGCCGCGGCGTGAAGAAGGGGGACCGAGTGGCCATCTACATGCCCATGATCCCCGAGGCGGCGGTGGCCATGCTCGCCTGCGCCCGCATCGGCGCCATCCACTCGGTGGTTTTCGGTGGCTTCTCCCCCGACGCGCTCAAGGACCGCATCCTCGACTCCGACTGCCAGACGGTGATCACCGCCGACCAGTCCATCCGCGGCGGCAAGAAGGTGCCGCTCAAGGCCAACGCCGACCAGGCCCTCCAGAGCTGCCCCAACGTGCACACCTGCGTGGTGATCAAGCGCGGCGGCGACCCCATCGACTGGCACGAAGGGCGGGACGTCTGGTACCACGAAGCCATGGAGACGGCCTCGGCCGACTGCCCCGCCGAGCCCATGGACGCGGAAGACCCCCTCTTCATCCTCTACACCTCCGGCTCCACCGGCAAGCCCAAGGGGGTGCTCCACACCACCGGCGGCTACATGGTCTATGCCGCCATCACCCACAAGCTCACCTTCGACTACCACGAGGGCGACATCTACTGGTGCACCGCCGACGTGGGCTGGGTCACCGGCCACACCTACATCGTCTACGGCCCCCTGGCCAACGGTGCCATCACCCTCATGTTCGAGGGCATTCCCACCTACCCCGATGCTTCACGCTTTTGGCAGGTGGTGGACAAGCATAAGGTGAACATCTTCTACACCGCGCCCACCGCCATCCGCGCCCTCATGCGTGCCGGCGACGAACCGGTGAAGAAGACCTCCCGCGCTTCCCTGCGCCTGCTGGGCACCGTGGGCGAACCCATCAACCCCGAGGCCTGGGAGTGGTACTACCACGTGGTGGGCGACGGCCGCTGCCCCATCGTCGACACCTGGTGGCAGACCGAGACCGGCGGCCACATGATTACCCCCCTGCCCGGCGCCCACGGCCTCAAGCCCGGCTCGGCCAGCAAGCCCTTCTTCGCCATCCAGCCGGCGCTCATGGACGACCAGGGCAACGAGCTGGAGCTGCCCAACCGCGGCAACCTGGTGATCAAGTTCCCCTGGCCGGGACAGATGCGCACCGTGTACGGCGACCACAAGCGGTTCAAGGAGACCTACTTCTCCACCTACCCCGGCTACTACTTCACCGGGGACGGCGCCCGCTGCGACGAGGACGGCTACTGGTGGATCACCGGCCGCGTGGACGACGTGCTCAACGTCTCAGGACACCGCCTGGGTACCGCCGAGATCGAGTCGGCCCTGGTGCTCCACGACAAGGTGGCCGAGGCCGCCGTGGTGGGCTTCCCCCATGAGATCACCGGCCAGGGCATCTACGCCTATGTGACTCTCATGGCCGGCGTGGAAGGAACCGACGAGCTGAAGCAGGAGCTCATCGACCTGGTGCGCAAGGAGATCGGTCCCATCGCCAAGATCAACTTCATTCAGTGGGCACCCGGCCTGCCCAAGACCCGCTCCGGCAAGATCATGCGCCGTATCCTGCGCAAGATCGCCGCCAACGAGCTGGACAACCTGGGCGACACCTCCACCCTGGCCGACCCTTCGGTGGTGGACGATCTCATCGAGAACCGTCTCAACCGCTGACTTCGGGCGACCTGCGCGGTTCAAGGAGAGGCGCCCCCTCTCATTCGGCAAGACCCCGGCCTGGTGCCGGGGTTTTTCGATCCACCTCCGGGGTGAACCCGGCGTCCCCTCTGCGGTCTCACTGGAGAAAATGGAATGGGGGAGATCGACATGCTACGAATGTTCACGGCCGTGCTGCTGATCTTTTGCGCCACACCGGCGGCCGCCGGGGAATCCGTCTCCATCGACGTGGAGATGGAGGCGCAACGGGTGGGACCGCACAGCTATTATGTCCAGGGCCGAGCGGGCGCGGCCACGGAACACAAAGGTTTCATCTCCAACGCGGGCTTCGTGGTCACAGGGAAAGGTGTGGTGGTCATCGACAGCCTTGGCTCACCGGCCCTCGCCCAACGTCTGCGCCAAGTGATCGCTGGAGTGACCGACGAGCCGGTGGTGAAAGTGATCGTCACCCATTACCACGCCGATCACATCTACGGCCTGCAAGTGTTCGAAAGCGAGGGGGCGGAGATCCTCGCCCCGCGCGGCGCCCATGATTACCTCGCTTCCGAGGCAGCGGAACGGCGGCTGGCCGAAAGGCGCCGCTCACTGGCGCCTTGGGTGAACGAAGAGACACGATTGGTGGCACCCGATCGCATCGTGGATGGTGCGGAATCGTTTACTGTAGGAGACGTCAAATTCCGCCTGGAGTACCTCGGCAAGGCCCATTCCAACGGTGACCTCGCGGTGCTGGTGGAACCGGATCTGGTGCTCTATTCCGGAGATCTCATCTTCGAAGGTCGCATCCCTTTCGTGGGCGACGCCGATACCCGGAGGTGGCTGGAGACGCTGGCGGAACTGGAACACAAGGGCGTGGCGGCCTTGGTGCCTGGACATGGCCCAGCGGCTCGCGATCCGGGTTCCGCCATCACCCTCACCCGCCGGTATTTGCAACGCCTACGCGAGGTGATGGGTGCGGCGGTAGAAGAGATGGAAGAGTTCTCCACCGCTTTCGAATCAGCCGATTGGTCTGAGTTTCGTTCCCTGCCCGCTTATGAACAAGCCCACCGAAGCAACGCCTACAATGTCTACCTCTCCATGGAAGCGGAATCCATGTCCGACGAGCAGGGGATGTGAGCCCCGTTCCCGAAAACGGGGTGCGCACTCCCCTATTGCCGTCCTGCATCGGGTCTTCCAAGATGACAGACGACCCCGATGTGTCACAAACAGCCACCAATGCCGGCCGCCGACCGGGGGCCCGCCATGCTCCGATATCTTGGCTTTCGGCTCCACGAACCGGTCCCAAGCGGCACCTAGAACGGGAAAACATGACACGCAGCGCTGTCGATCCGCCGGCAAACGACGGCCTGCGCGCCATCATGATGTGGAAGCTGCCTTCCTGTGCCCTACCGGAGGAAGCCGCCTTGGAACAGATCGACGGCTTTGGCAGGACCCGCTGGATCATCCCGACGGGAGCCGGTGGATCTCGAACCGGGAGATCAGCAGCGTTTCGCTGAATCCGGACACGGCGGCGGAGGCCCATTGATGCGCAGACTGCACTTGGTATCCGATCATACCGGCCTCACCGTGGAGGCCATGGCGCGTGCCCTCATGGCCCAATTTCCCGACCTGGAGGTGGCGTTCGTGCGCCATTCGTTCGTGGACGGTCCCGAGGCGCTGGACGACGTGATCGCGGCAGCAGTGCAAGACTCCGAGGCTCTGGTCTTCAGCTCACTGGTGAATCCAGTGATGCGCGCCCGCCTCCGTGCGGCCTGTCCGGGCCGGTTGTTCGATTTCTTCGACGACTACACCCCCCCGCCTGGAAGCCATCCTGGCGCAACCCGCCCAACCCGCCGCCGGCCGGCTGCACGGCATCGCCGACCGCAATGACTACCTGGAACGGATACGGGCGATCGACTTCAGCTTGGTCCATGATGATGGCGGTGTGATTCGGGACTACGGCCAGGCGGATGTGATCCTCGTGGGTGTTTCGCGCAGCGGCAAGACCCCCACCTGCATCTACCTTGCGCTGCACTATGGCTTGCGTGCCGCCAACTATCCATTGGTCGAGGAAGACCCTGGTGGCCCCCGTGCTCCCTGCTCCCCTGAAAACCCACCGGAGCCGCCTGATCGGACTGACCATCGATCCGGAACAGCTCCAGCGTATTCGCAGCCGGCGCCGTAATCGTGGCCGCTATGCGGACCCCGAACAGTGCAGGTGGGAAGTGAACCAAGCTGAAGCGTTGTTCCGAAGACACCACCTGCCTGTCATCGACACCACCAGCGTCTCCATCGAGGAGGTCGCCGCCCGCATCACCACTGGAATCCTGCCCGCCTTGAATCGGACCGCATTTCAGCCCAGCGCCCGCTGATCGGCCACCTGCGTGCGCGCCGGACGCGGCCGGCCGAGATGGTAACCCTGGCCGTAATCGATACCCACCGCTTTGACCGCTTCCAGGATCTCTTCGCTTTCGATGAACTCGGCCACGGTCTTCACCCCCAGCACCTGAGCCAATTCGCGACACATGCGCACCATCACCCCATCCAGTGGATCGGTGAGAATGTCGCGCACGAACTGGCCGTCGATCTTCAGGTAATCGAAAGGGAGATTTTTGAGATACCCGAAAGAGCTCAGGCCGGAACCGAAGTCATCCAGCAGAATGCGGCAACCCAAATCCTTGAGCGCCTGCATCAGCTCGCCGGCGACGGCGATGTTGGTCACCGCGGCCGTCTCCGTCAATTCGAAACAGACACGATCGGTCGCCACGCCGTAACCCTCCAGCGTCATGCGCACGAAATCGGCGAAAGATCGGTCGGAAAAAGTCTGGGCGGAGAGATTGATGGTGTAACGCTCGCCCCGATCTTCGGTGACGGCCAAATGGCTGATGGCATTCTCGACTATCCAGCGGTCGATCTGCCACATGAGGTCATACCGCTCTGCAGCCGGAATGAAAAGCCCCGGCGGCAGCAGTTTGCCGTCATGGTTACGCAGCCGCACCAGGAATTCATTCATCACCGGAAGGCCGGAAGCCTCATCCAATGGGCGGATGGGCTGCACAAAGAGTTCGAAGCGGTCGTTGTCCAACGCCTCGTGAAGGCGCGGCAACCACTGCATCTCTTGATGGTGACGGTGGACGGAAACGTCCTCCACCGCATGCACATGCACGCGGTTTCGGCCTCGTTCTTTGGCCACATGGCAGGCCAAATCCGCCGCCATGAGCACGTCCTTCAACGTGGTTTCTTCCCCGCCCAGAGGGACCACACCGATGCTGGTGTGGACCTGGAGTACCTTGTCCTCCCAACGAAACCGGAATGCTTCGATGGACTCCATCAGGCGCCGGGCGATTCTTTCCGCCGCTTCCGGCGTGCAGTTGCGAAGCAAGATCCCGAACTCGTCCCCTCCAACCCGGGCCAACAGATCACCTTTGCGCAGCACCTCGCCGATCTGGACGGCCGTCCGTTTGAGCAATTCGTCCCCGGCGGCGTGACCGCAGGTGTCGTTGACCAGTTTGAAGCGATCCAGGTCGAGATAGATCAGGGCGTGCCCGCCCGTCTCCTCTTCCAACAAATGTCGCAGATGGTTCTCGAAGGCGCTGCGGTTGTACAACCCGGTGAGGGCGTCATGGGTGGCTTGATAGGCGAGCTCTTCCATGAGCTTGTGTTCCCGGCTGACGTCACGCATGACGATGACCATACCGTCGTTACCGTCGGGAAAGGTGAGAGGGGAAACCCGGCTGTCCACGGCGATGCGCTCGCCGTCGGCGCCGACCAGAATCATCGCCGCGCACGCCCCGTCGGCCGATTGGCTGAGAAAGTGGCTTCGAAGATCCTCCACCGGACGGCCATGGCAACCGTCGAAGAGATTCACCACCTCATCGAGTATCCGGCCCTGGATTTGGGCACCGCTCAGCCCAAGCATCCGCTCGCCCATGGGGTTGACATAGCGGATGCGCCAATCGTCATCCACCACCAACACGGCATCGCCGATGGCATGCAAGGTTTTGTGGGCCCTGTCTCTCTCCCTGTCCAACGCCCGACGCGCCAATGCCGCCATCCGCCGTTGACGCCGCTGCCCCCGCCAAAGCAGAAAGCTCACCATGCAGAGCAGGCCCACCACCAAGGCCGTGGTCAGCGCCCTCTCTCCCCACAACCGGGACGGCGCCAAAATCCGTTCGATACCCACCCTATGCCCTGTGGAGAGCCGGCTGGCGTGCCACAACCGCACCGGATGGTGGAGGTCAGCCTGCAACCGCCATTCCGGTTCACGTCGAATCCAGGACGCGCCAGTCAGTGAAAGCCCGTTCGTCAGGTTGATTCTGTAGCCCGGATTGCGTTTCCGCCACGCCGCCACCAATCGTTGCACATCCACCACGGTCAACAACAGGCCGGAAAAGCGCCGCATGCGTTCCACCGCCTCCACAGGCACCCTACGGCCTTCATAAGTGGCCTGAACCAAAATCATGGCCTCGCTTGGAAACCCGAATTCGGGCAGCACATGGAGCGGCACCGGCTCGGCCAGGCGGATGGCCTCTTCCAGCTCTTCCGGACGCGCCACACCAGAAAGAAGATCCCATCCCAGTTGCCGAACTCTGCCGGCGCTTTCGGGCTCGACGAAGACCGCGGCGAGATGCCCACGTCTTCCTCCCAACATGCCGGGTCCATTCGTTTCGGCGCAACAACGGCGGATCGGCGAATCGCCGATTCCCCGAGAGCGCAGACGCGCCTCGAACGCGGCCCGCCGATCGGCGGGCACCCATTCGAAATGATAGAGGGCATGGATGTAGGGGTTCTGGCGCAGTGCGATGCGCGAAAGGGTGGTCAGGCCCGCCGCGTCGGCCTGTTCCAGGGATTGCCGATAGCCGGCCAGGGTGGCGAGCAGCAGGCGTGCGCTATGGACCACCTCGTTGAGTTCCTGGTCGATGGCCGTGGAAAGCCGATCGAGCCGAATCGACTCCTCCTGTACACGGTTCCATCCGGCAATGGCCAGTACCAGGCAGAAAGCGGTGACGAAAACTGCCGCCGCCCCGTAGAGCATCGATTCCCGCCTACGGCCCATGCCTCGCATCATGGCTCCTTTCGTCCGCTCTCCATGCGTGATCCGCACACCCGGGCTCCACCTCCGCGTTCTCTTTGCCCCCACGTGAAACGCGGCTGGGGATCCGAGAACACACTCCGTCCATTGAAACCGGACGGCACCCCTCCGTCCGCCGACGGGTTCACATCCAGGCATGCCGCTTGCAGTCGGCCACCCCTTTCCGGACCGACTTTCGGTTTCCAACCCAACGAGCGCCATGACATGCCGTCACCCACGGACCTCGACGCACACAAAAAGGAACGGTTGCCGTTCCACCCTCGATCCCCAGTCGTATTGGCAACCATTTCAGCCTCTGCGCCGACCCACACGGTTTTTCGAGGGCATCGGCATCGACGGGAGAAACTTAATTACCACCCGTCACGGGCGGCTGCGGCCGCGCCACGTTCCAGGTCTACTGGGTATCCAATACGTCCACCCCACCGGGCGAGGTCTCTTCCGCCTCGGGCCCGGACGTCGTGGTTCCGCCTTCCGCGTCCACGTCTTCGAACACCCGTCGACAGGCATCGTCCTGGAGACGCACGCGTTCCCATACGCGCTCCAACACCAGGCTGACGCCACCGGTGTAGACGGCGGCGGCATAAGAGAGCGAGGTCAGCAACGCCCCTTCGGGATTGATCACCACCACGGGGCGGGTCAGAGGACCGCCCACGGCCACCAGGTCGGCCAGCCCTTTGAGGGAGAGCCCCAGGCCCCGCCTGGGCCGGGGTTTGAGTTGAAGGAACAGGGTCTCACGTTTCAGATCCATCACGCCGCCGCCCACCCAGAGCACGGAAGGAAACCGGACCACCAAACCGCGCGGCGTGTGCACCTGTCCATCACGAACTTCGATATAGAGGGCGGCGCACTCCACACGCCGCTCCCGGGCGCGGTCGCGGGCCAAGGGATTGAGCCGTTCTACCAAGGATCGGTCGGCGCCCTCGGGCAACCCCAAGCCGAAGGGGCTGTCCTCCAACAGCAAACGGACCTTCCCATCGAGAGTGGCGGCGATTGCGGCCAGGCTCTCACCCCAACCCTCGAGATCCAAAGCGAGACTGACGCGCCCCGAACGGGGTGGCAAATCCAGCCCAGGAAACCCTTTTGCAAGATCCGCCCCTTCGACCGCCAACGACAAGATCAGGCGCGGCGGCTTTTCGGCACCGTCCAGACGAAACCGCCCGCGCAGAGGCCGACCGCCCAGGCGCCCCGATTCGAGTTTCAGATCTACTGTCCCCCTCTCCACGCTCAAGCGGGCGCGCAGCGCCTCCACCGCCACCCGCCGGCCCCGCATCTCGTCCGCCGACAGATCGACGACGCCCTCCACGCCGCCGAGCCGGACCAGGCGCAGCGGCGCTTCGGAAAAGAGCCGCTCACGCCGTTCTCCTTGCGCCATGTCGAGCGCCTCCCCGCCGCCTTCCACCAGCGCGGGCCGCCATCCCGAGCGGTGCCGCAACAGCTCGTTCCAGTCCCAAAAAGGTGCATGGAGCCGCCCCTCCAGCCTGGACCTCCTCCCTTCCGTCCAAGTGACCGCCAGCGCCCCCTCGAGCCGGCTGCGGCCGACTTGCAGCCGCAACGAATCGAGCACGGCCTTGTCGGAGAGAAGGTGCAGATCGGCATCGAACCGCGCCGAAGGTTCCGCCTGGAGAGACAAAGCGGTGAAGGGCTGGAGCCTCTCCAGCCGATCGGCCTCCGCGGTGATGCGGAATCGCCCCAGGTCCCCGTTCTCTTTGGACCGCGGCCTCTCTTCAGCGAAGATCCGCCATCCCGTTCCGGAGAGGCGTAAATTCGAGGTCTCGTCCTCCCCGCCGGCGGCGAACACCCATCCGAACCGGCCTTCCCGTACCCTGCCTTCACCCTCCAGGCGGACCACGGCTCGCCGCCCCTCCCAACGGGCCGAGCCCTCGAGCGTCAAGGCCCCACCAGGCCAGCTCAGGGTGCCCTCGATGCCGTTCAGCATGGGCGCTCCCCACCGACCCTCCAGGCGGCCCGACACCTCCCCTTCGACATCCGCCGCCCAAGCCGGCCATCCCTCCGGCCCCGCAGCGGCCGTGCGTTTCAGGCGCCAATGGAGATCCAGGCCACCCTCGTGCCAAGGGGCCTCCGCCGTACCCCGAACCTCCAGCTTCACCGGGCCTCCGCTGCTCTCCACCCGCACCATCTCGAGCTTCGGCGTTATGCCCCCCACCAGCTCCAGATGGGCCTGTACCCGCCCCAGTTGGGCCAGGACAGGGCGGTCAAAGAAATGGGCCAGGGCGGAAGCCGGCCCCGCCATTTCCAGCTTCAGCCGGTAATCCGGCTGGCCTGCCCCCGCCGCCACCCAGCCATCGCCCTGGAGCGCAATGGACCCCAGGCGGCCCTCCAACCGCCACGGACGCCGTCCCTCCACCTCCGCCCCTTGGCTTCGGCCCTCCAGCCGAATCGTTTCTCCGGCGGCGCGCGCCTCCAGCACCACCCGCATCCCCTGGGGCGCAGGCTCGAACTGCAATCGGTCGATCTCCACGAGCCGCCCCCGCTGCAAGGTCAAGGCCACGCCGCTCAGATCCAAAGCCCGGAATGCCACTCTCCCCCCCGGTCCACCCGGGGACGACTTCAAAGCGAGCACTCCGTCTTCTTGTCGCCACCTCAGCTCCAGTCGGCCCCGGCTCAACAAGGGCCGCCAAGGAAAAGCCAGCGCCAGCACCTCGGCCTCCAGGTTCGAGACGGGTCCACGCCGGGCTTTTCCGATCCCCACCCCTTCCAACTCCAAATGAAACTCGGGCACGAGCCGAAACCGTGAGACCGCCTTCAAAGTGACTTCGCCCCCGGTGGCCTGCTGCAATCCCCATCGAAGGATGCGGGCCTGGGTACCGGCATCGGAAAAAGTGAACAGCGCCACGGATAAACTCAAAAATAGCGCTGAAAATACAATCAGATAGAAAAATATTTTGAGGATTCTTCTGATTGTGTCATAGTACCGCATCAGTAATTTCCCTAATACCGGATCCGCCGGCCCGCCGGTCTCCAGGGTACCCCATGAACGAGAACCCACACGACGAACTCATCGCCATCCTCTGGAAACTCAAGAACGCCACTGGAATCCACGGCCCGCAGGCCGTAGATTTCAAGGCATTGTTGCACGATCGGGCCGCCCGCGGCCGTTTCTTGGAAGAGGCCGCCAATTCACCCTACAGCGAAATCCGTTACGCCGCCCGGCGCGCCCGCGAGCTGGACGCCCAGGATCGGTAGGATTGGAATTGGAATCGGAATCGGGACGCGCCCCCGACAAGTGGTGCCCAGGGCCGGATTCGAACCGGCACGGCCTTGCGGCCGAGGGATTTTAAGTCCCTTGCGTCTACCAGTTTCGCCACCTGGGCGGTGGGAAGGAATTTCAATTCTACCAGCACGAAAGGCAGCGGAAACGCCAGTCTCCGTTTACAACCCGCCTCGATTGGCCGAACATAACGTCAAATCCGCCATTCGCGGCCTCTCATGTCGCCCCTGAACAAACTCTCCCGTATTCTGGGCAAAGCCATCACCTGGGCCTTTTCCGGTGCTCTGTACGGCGGTTTTTTTGCCGGCCTTTTCGGTTATCTGGTGCTGCATCAGGGACCGGCCGCCTGGTCCCCTTATCTCATCGCCTCCATGGTATCGGGCACCGTCATCGCGGCCTTCTTCGGCAGCATGCTGGTGGCCCTGGGCGGTACCCTCACCGGCATTCTCACCGCCATCTCCTATCAGATTCTATTCGCGACTTATCACCGTCCTTTGATCCTTCTGGCCTTGGCTTTCGGCCTCGGCCTGCTGGCCGGCACCTTCTTCACCCGCCGCGAGATCCGTCAATCCCAACCCCTGGCCCAGGCAGCCGCCGGGCTGGCGGGCGGTATGGTGGCCGGCCCCATCACCTACCTGGTGGCCCGGGCCCTCTCCCTGGACGAGGTGATGACCGCCATCGCCGCACTCTCCGTCTCCCTGGTGGGCCTCTTCTACGTCGTGGCCATCAAGCACATCCCCCATTTCCTCCGTCACGGACCGGCCGAACGGGTGGGCGGCCCCTTGGTCTGCGGCGTCATCGCCGCCGCCGTGTCGGCCGTGTTCTGGCTCATTGGAGAAAGCTACATGGTGATTCCCCTGCACGGTGAGGCGAGTAGCTACCAGACCGTGCTGGATGCAACCCCCCTCGGCCTCCTGGGCGGGGCCTTGGGCGGTGCGTTCGGCGGAGCCATGCTGGAGATCCTCGGAATACAGTTGGAAGAACACATCACCTGAAGGCATCGGCACGACGCCGACGCCAACGCTCGATCGGGAAACGCACCACCACCTTCAGCCCTCCCCTCCTGCGGTTCTCCGCCCACACTTCGGCCTCGTGCAGCTCCGCGATGCGCCGCACGATGGCCAGCCCCAGACCGGCTCCTTCTGCGCGTCCGCGGGCTTCACGCACCCGATAAAAACGTTCGAACAGGCTGGAAAGCTGTTCGGCCGGCACCCCCGGTCCGTCGTCGAGCACCTCCAGACGCAGCGCGTCACCATCCTGGATGGTGCGAATCACCACTTTGCCGCCCTCACGACCATATTTGACGGCGTTGTTGAGCAGATTTCCCAAGAGTACCTCAAGCCAGATGGGCTGCATCCGGATGCACGCCTCCAACCGAGCCTGATAGCGGATCTCCATCCGCCTGCGCTCTGCAGCGGGCAGCATCTCTCCCACGCTGTTCTCCACCACTTTGCGCAGGTCACACCAGTGGTGACCCTCGTCCACCTCGGCTGCATCCAGGCGGGCCAGATGGAGCAACTGTGTCAGCAGCGTGGACATACGGGCTGCACTCCGTTCCAACAGCCGACCGCATTCGCGGATCTGTTCGAGATCCCGCCCTTCGCTCAGCACTTGGCCCAGATTTCTCAGTGCCGCCAACGGATTACGCAGTTCATGGGCGGCGTTGGCGGTGAAGGCTCGCTCCGCCTCCAGGGAGAGCCTGAGCCGTTCCAACAGACGGTTGATCTCCTCCACCACCGGCAACACCTCCCGAGGCACGCCTTCAATGGGAACCGGCTGCAAATTCCCGGGGCGACGCCGGGCGATCTGCCGACTGAGACGAGATAGGGGTCTCAACCCGCGCCAGATCCCCAGAGCGAGCACGGCGATGAGAAAGGGCAACACCAGAAGTTGAACACGGAACAGATGGTTTCCGATCTCGCGGGCGATGTAGGTGCGCAGATCGTCCCGCTGCGCCACGAACAGGCGATGGACGCCCTCTTCATCCATCACCGAAGCGACACGCCATCGATGGCCGTCACGCACCAGAGTACGAATGGATCTGCGCCCAGGGCCACTCCAATCCTCTTCGAAATCCGGCATGGGACGGCCCAGAAAACCCGGTTGATCCCGCTTGGAAAGCCAGATATAGGCGGCCACCTCCTCTTTCTCTCGACCCTTGGCGGCCGGATCGGGCCGCTGGAACGAGAGCAGATCGGGTGGATTGGAGAAGCTCAACAACCAAGTGTTTTCCAGTCCCCGGGTGGTCTCTATGGCCAGCCACGCATCATTGTGGCGTCCCTCCCGCAACATCACGATCACCTCGCGCAAGAGGTCAGACGCCACCATGAATTGCCAGGCATCGAGCACCTCCTCGGTCTCGTAATCCGCCTCTTTGAGCACCGAATAGACGAGGAAGGTCATGGCGGCGACCATGGCCGCCAGCATGATGAAGAGCAATCTCAGAGTGAGCGACCGAAGCCAGGATCTGGGATCCATCACCCGCTCCGCCGGACCCAAGGCGCCTCAGTCGCCGACATCATCGCCCCGAAACAGGTATCCCATCCCGCGCACGGTGCGGATCCAGTCCGCCCCCAGTTTCTTGCGCAGATTGTGCACATGGACATCCAGAAGGTTGCTTGCCACCACCTCCGCCGAGTCGCCCAAAAGGGCACGCAACAGCCGAGGACGCCCGAGCACCTTACCCGGGTTCTCCATGAAGAAACGAAGCAGACGTTGTTCGGACGCGGACAAATGGACCGGCCGCCCATCCAATTCCACCCGCCCCCCCTGAGGATCGAAGATCAACGACCCCGCCCGAAGCAGATTGGACGCACGCCCATCCAGACGCCGCAACACCGCCCTGATCCGAGCCGCCAGCTCGTCCAACGAATAAGGTTTCTGGAGATAATCGTCGGCGCCCAGCTCCAGCGCGGCCACACGCTTCTCCACCTCTTCTCGGGCGGTGATGATGATGATGGGGATGTCATCCCCCTGTTCCCGCAAGCGCCGCACCAGAAGCAATCCGTCACCATCCGGCAAGCCGAGATCGAGAAGCAGGCAACGATAGTCGCCTTCGCGCAAGACCGACCTGATCCCATCCAGGCGATCTTTCCAATCCACCACGAACCCGCGTTGCCCGAGGCCTAGACAGGCGCTTTTGGCAAGCAACTCATCGTCTTCCACCAACAGGATGTTCATGGCCGCTTTTCACCGATCGGCCCGCACCGGGGACACGGGCCCACCGTCATTTCCTGGAATCACCCGAAGTGCATGGCATCTTAACGCCTTTTCCGTGGAGTCCCTCACGCGGGAAAAACCCGCCCCGCGGAACGGGCGCGCCCTTTTGAGTGTGACCGCCTTTTTGCCTTGCCCATCTTTGCAAAGGGTTCGACCCGCCGCCACTTGAGTACACACCTCCCTTCTTCCCAACGCGCCAACGGTCACGACAGATCATCCCCCAGGACTGGCCAAAACCGAACGTCGGCCGGCCTGCCCGCCGAACGACGAAGCACGGCAGGCCGTCAGGATTGACGGCGAAATCCAAACGGGCACCGTACTTCGACCACAATGGCCCCATTTCCGGCGTGTGGAGGGCAACCACGCCTCCATGGATGTGACGTCACTTCACTGCGGGACATCGTGAGCCGGCCGCCGACACGAGATAGAATGACCTCGTGCCCGTCCCCTTTCTGCTGCATGAATCGAATGAAATGGGCGGCAGCATGACGCCTGTGAATTAAGGCGACATTAACATTCCAGGCCCGACGGATGAACGCCGCTCTGAATCCTCCGCCACCGAGCACCCATTGCAGCTACCAGTTGCTCATCCGCGTCGAGGCGCCGGCGACCGTGCGCGTCGGCGCCTTGGGCGTTCACCGTTTCGATGCCGGATGGTATTTGTACACCGGCAGCGCGCGTCGCAGTCTGACGGCTCGGCTGACGCGGCATCTGCGAAGGGAGAAGAAACTGCGATGGCACATCGACCACCTGCTGGCGGCACCGGGCGTGACGGTGACGGGGTGGCGCACATCGGCGCGCAGCGAATGCGCATGGAACCGCGCCATCGGTGGTAAGGTGGTGATGCCCGGATTCGGCGCCAGTGACTGCCGCTCGGGATGCGGCGCCCATCTCAAGCGTCTCTCCGACTCCAAGGGATGTGAGTTGCAAGCGCGCTTCCACTCTCCGTCTACGAAAACGCGGCCTCCGGGGCGCTGACCACGAGGAGCGCGGGCCTTTGGCGCCGGGGGATGCGGCCGCCGACGAACACGAAAATGCTCCGATTTCAAATCGACGAAGAGGAGAGAACGACCCATGAGAATCCTGCACACCATGCTCCGGGTGGGCGACCTGGACCGTTCCATCGATTTCTACACCGAAGTACTGGGAATGAAACTGTTGCGCCGCAAGGACTATCCTGAAGGCAAGTTCACCCTCGCTTTTCTCGGCTATGGTGACGAATCCCAGGGCGCGGTACTGGAACTCACCTACAATTGGGGCGTTCACCAGTACGAACTGGGCACCGGCTTCGGCCATGTCGCCATCGGCGTAGACGACGTGTACGAGGCGACAGAGGCGGCCCGCCGGAAGGGGGCGAAAATTTTGCGCGAAGCGGGACCCATGAACGCCGGAACCACCATCATCGCCTTCATCGAAGATCCCGATGGTTATCCCATCGAGCTGCTCGAAGACCGCTGGTTCGAATCGGAGTGACCCATGGATCCCACCGCGCTGCTCACCCTGGCTTTCGTCGGCGCCGTTCTCGGATGGCTGTTCTGGATGCACCTGGCCTCCAAACGTGCGGTGGGGCGCTCGGTGCACCACCTGCGGGAACACTTTCCCGCCGTGGACGGCAAGCAGCCAGTCCTGATCTACTGTTACAGTCCCAATTGCGGCCCCTGCCGCGCCATGACACCGCTCATGGAACGGCTGGCGCGGGAGACCGGACGCGTCCACACTTTCGACATCACCCGCGATCTGGAAACGGCCCAGAAAATGGGCATCCGCGCCACACCGACCACACTGGTCATCGTCGCCGGCGAGGTGAGGCAGGTACTCATCGGCGCCCAACCGCCGCACAAGCTGGAGGCGCTGCTGGAAACCGAAGATTGAGGACGGGACGGCAGCCCCAGGCGGCATACCACGGCTCCTCCACCGGTGGATCCCATCCCAAGACAGGGTGCCCTGCCGATCCGCCGCCGGCGAAAGCGAGAAAAAGCATTGAGGCCCACCCAAAGGGCCCTTGCGCTGAATTTCACAATATCATATTTTTCTTATGAACCGACTCACCAATGGCGTGGCCCCATGCGAACCCTTGCACTCTTGTTGTTCCTTCTGATCCCCTGGCGCGCCCAAGCCGAGGTGGCGGTGCTGATCCACGGCTATCTGAGCAACGCCGCCACCTGGGAGTGGAGCGGGGTCAACGCCCGATTGCGCGCCGCCGGTTGGCGTGAAGGAGGCAATTTCGCCTTCTCCCCCATCGGCCTCATCGACCGCACCACCACCGCAACCGATGGCGATGTCTTCTACACCGTGGATCTGCCCTCGCTGGCCCCCGCATCGGTTCAGGCCGCCTGGCTGGCGGCGGCGCTCGACCGAATCCAGACACGCCATCCCGGCGAGAAGATCACCCTCGTGGGCCATTCGGCCGGCGGCGTGGTGGCGCGTCTGGTGCTGGTGCGCCGTGGTGCAGGCGCCGTTCACCGCCTGATCACCATCGCGTCACCCCATTTGGGAACCCACCGCGCCATCCAGGCTCTGGACGCGGTGGACGACGACGGCTTTTTCGGCCCGTTCAAGGAATGGGTGGTGCGCAACGAGATCGGCGACGGCCTCTACCGCACCCTGGAGCTCTCCCGTGGAATCCTCATGGACCTGTTGCCGCCCAAGCCCGGCACCTTGCTCTACTGGCTCAATCTACAACCCCACCCCGATATCGAGTACGTCTCGGTGGTGCGTAGCGGCGGCTATTGGCTTCCAGGCGATCTGCTGGTGCCGGCGGTGAGTCAGGACATGAACCGGGTACCGGCCCTGCGTGGCCGTTCGGCGGTCCACCTCAGCCTTCAAGGCCATGCACTGAGTCCCGCCGACGGCGTGCTGTTGGCCCGTTTGCTCTGAGAAACAGCACGCGGCCCCCATGCCGACGGGGACCGCCGTTCCGTCCAAAAATCCGAAAGCTCAGGGATGGGGTGGCACACGCGGCACGGGCGGCACCACGTCGGCATTCTGGGCACGATGGCGCAGCGCGTGATCCATGAGCACGATGGCCAGCATGGCCTCGGCGATGGGAACGGCGCGAATGCCCACACAAGGATCGTGTCGCCCTTTGGTGACCACCTCCACCGGACGCCCTTCCACGTCCAGGGTACGGCCGCCCAACCGAATGGACGAAGTGGGTTTGAACGCCACCCGGGCCACGATCTCCTGGCCTGAAGAGATGCCCCCCAGAATGCCCCCCGCGTTGTTGCCGAGGAAACCTTCGGGCGTCATCTCGTCCCGGTGTTCGCTGCCTTTCTGGCGTACCGAGGCGAAGCCGGCGCCGATCTCCACCCCTTTGGCGGCATTGATCCCCATGAGCGCATGGGCGATGTCGGCATCCAGTCGATCGAACACCGGCTCGCCCCACCCCGGCGGGACACCGCTGGCCGTGACCGTCACTTCGGCCCCCACCGAATCACCCGACTTGCGCAAAGCGTCCATATAGGCTTCCAGCTCGGGCACCTGTTCGGCATCGGGCCAGAAGAAGGGATTTCGTTCCACCGGATCCCACGCGAAATGCCGCGGTCGGTGCTCTCCCAACGCGGAGAGGTGGCCGCGAATCTCCACGCCATACCGCTCCCGCAGGTATTTCTTGGCTATGGCCCCGGCCGCCACCCTCATGGCCGTCTCCCGCGCCGAGGCGCGACCACCGCCGCGATGATCGCGAATCCCGTACTTCTGCAAATAGGTGTAATCCGCATGACCGGGCCGAAAGCGGGCGGCGATCTCGGCGTAGTCCTTGGAGCGTTGATCCGTGTTGTGGATGAGCAGGCCGATGGGGGTGCCCGTGGTCCGTCCCTCGAACACGCCGGACAAAATCTGCACCCGGTCGGGTTCGCGCCGCTGGGTGGTGTGCCGGCTCTGGCCGGGCCGGCGACGGTCCAGGTCGGGCTGGATGTCCGCCTCGCTCAGCGCCATGCCGGGCGGGCAGCCGTCCACGATGCAGCCGATGGCAGGGCCGTGACTCTCGCCGAAGCTGGTGACGGTGAAGAGCTTGCCGATGGTGTTGCCGGACATTCAGTTCTCCGCCAGCAGGGCGTTGATCTCGGCCATGTCCTTCTCGCCGAGCACACCGGCGGCCCGTTTCAGGGTGAGGATGCTCGTGATGTAGATGTACCGGGCCGCCGCGTGGTCCTTGAGCGCTCTGTAATAGTCCCTCTGGGCATTGAGCACGTCTACCATGGTGCGGGTACCCACGTCGAAGCCGGCCGTGGTGGCATCCAGGGCGCTCTTGGTGGAAACGATGGCCGCCTCCAGAGACTTGACCGCGCTGATGCTGGCCTGCAATGCCCGATAGGCGTTGCGAACCTGCTTGTCCACCTCTCGGCGCGCCTGATCCAACCGCTCCTGAGCGGCAATGAGATCGGCGCGCGCCTGGCGGGTGGCCGCTTCCACACCGCCACCCTGATACAGAGGCACGTTCAGTTGCAGACCGATGGCCCCGCTTTGGGTGTCGTCATAGAGAGCATACTCGCGATCGCTGTTGGTGACGCCGTAATTGGCGAACAGATCCACAGTGGGATAGTGCCCGGATCGCTGCGCCTCCACCTCGCGCTGGGCGATCTGGACGGCGTCCGACGCCGCCTTCACGTCCGGATTGTTCTTGAGGGCCAGCGCGGTCCACTCCTCCATCTGCGCCGGCTGGGGCGGCTCCAAGGGGATATCGGCCTTCAGATCGGCCAGCTTTTCGGGGCGGACGCCCAAAATCTGGCGCAGATCTTCCCAAGCGTTGTCGAGCTCGTTCACGGCCAGGATCTCGTTGGTGACCGCCTGGTCGTAACGGGCCTGGGCTTCGTGGACACCGGTGATGGCGATGAGCCCCACTTCGAACCGCTGTTTGGCCTGTTCCAACTGACGGGCGATGGCCTTCTTGTCGGCACGCACGAACTTGAGCTGTTCCTGAGCGGAGAGCACGTTGAAGTAGGCATTGGCCACCCGCAACATGAGATCCTGCTGCTGGGCCTGGAATTGGGCATCGGCGAGCTCGAGCCGCCAGTCGGCTTGCTCCAGGCGAACGAAACGGTCACGGCGATAGATGGGCTGATTGAGGCCGATGCTCAGATCGGTGGCGCCGTAGTTCTCCCCGGGCCCACCGGACGGATCGTATCGGTTGTAGCTGGCCACCCCGGAGATGGAGACCTGCGGCAGCAACTGGGACAACGCCAGCGGCTTGGCCTCCCGCTGGGACTCCAGGCGGGCGGCCGCCTCACGCAGCACCGGATCCTTTTCCAATGCCAACGTATAGACCTCGAGCAGATCTTCCGCCGGGCTGGCCTGGGACAGCACCAACAGCACGGACGCGATGAGGGTCTTCTTCATGAGCCGTTCTCCCGCTCTTCGTTCTTCATGGGACCGACCACGGTTTGCGGATCGACCCGTTTGCCGCGCAGGTTCATGCGCCAATCCAGGTGAGCGCCGGTGACCCGGCCGGTGGCTCCCATCTCGGCCACCACCTGGCCCTTCCTCACCCGCTCTCCTTCCTTCACCAGAATGCGGTTCAGGTGCAGGAAGGTGGATGATAACCCATGGCCGTGATCCACGATGAGAGTCCCCCCGGAGTAGAACATGTCGGGCACCGCGAGGGTGACGATGCCGTCGGCGGGGGCACGCACCGGCGTGCCCACCGGGCCGGCCACGTCCACCCCGTAATGGGGCCGCTTGGGCTTGCCGTTGAGGATACGCTGGCTCCCGTAGACACCGGTGATGGGACCGGTCACCGGCCATTGGAAACCCGAACGGAAATCGACGCGCCCATCCACCCGGGATCTCGCCTTCCTCACCAGGGCGGCGTCGCGACGGATGCGCTCGAGATCCTCCTTCCTCCTCGGCGTCACCTTGGCGGGAGGAAGGCCGTCGATGCGCTGGATGCGGTACGCCCTTCGGGCCACTTCCAGCGTCTTCACCTGGCGAACGCCGTCGCGCGTCACCACCTCCAGCCGAGAGGTGGCCGGCGCATCGCGGCCGAATCCGATGACGAACTCCCCCCGTTCGGAAACCGGCACCGGCTCGCCGTCGTGATAGATCCGCGCACTCGGTGGATCCACCTTGCCGAAGACCACAGCACCCTGCTCGATCCGGCCGTCGAGCTCGAGATCGACGGCCCCGGCGGTCCCGACCGGGCCCAGGACGAACAGCACGAAAAACCAGAAGGCGCGCATGGGGACACTCATCGTGGCAGGATTCGACCCATTCTAGCAAAACTCCCCCTTTCCACGCGGAAACACCCCGGACGGGCGTCCGCTCACCGCGTGCACGATCTCAGGGCATCCGACCGGCCAGGCGGGATAGAATCGGCCGATGGCCTCCGATCTCACCCAACCCCCGGTGCGCAACACCCCTTACACCTGGCGGGAGGTGTTGCGCATGGTGCTCTCCCATCGCCGGGAGCTGATCATCGCCAACGTCATCGCCGTGCTGGGCACCGCCGCCGCGGTGCCGGTGCCGCTGCTCATCCCCCTGCTGGTGGACGAGGTGCTGCTGCACAAACCGGGCACCCTGGTGGCGTGGAGCAACCGACTCTTTCCCGAGAGCTGGCAGGGGCCGGTCCTCTACATCTTCGCCGTGCTGCTGCTCACCCTGGTGCTGCGGCTCGTCGCCCTGGTCTTCAACGTCTGGCAGGTTCGGGAATTCACCCGCATCTCCAAGGACGTGGTGTTCCGCATCCGCCGCGACCTGCTCCATCGACTGCAGCATTTCTCCATGGCCGAGTACGAAGTGCTGGGGCCGAGCACCGTCGCCTCCCACCTGGTCACCGACCTGGACGCCGTGGACCAGTTCGTGAGCACCTCCACCAGCAAATTCATCGTCGCCCTGCTCACGGTGGTGGGCACCGCCGTGGTGCTGCTGTGGATGCACTGGCAGCTGGCGCTCTTCATCCTGCTGCTCAATCCCGTGGTGATCTATGTCACCACCCTCTTCGGGCGCAAGGTCAAAACCCTCAAGGCGGTGGAGAACCGCGCCTGGCAGGCCTTCCAGGAGGCGCTGGCCGAGACCCTGGACGCCATCGAACAGATCCGCGCCGCCAACCGCGACAAACACTACATCCGGCGCATCGTAGACAAGGCCGACCGCATCCGCGCCCGCTCGGCCAGCTTCACCTGGAAGAGCGACGCCGCCAACCGCCTCTCCTTCATGGTCTTCCTTTTCGGCTTCGATGTCTTCCGCGCGGTGAGCATGCTCATGGTGCTCTACTCCAGCCTCACCATCGGCGAGATGCTGGCGGTCTTCGCCTACCTCTGGTTCATGATGGGCCCGGTGCAGGAGCTGCTCAACATCCAGTACGCCTATCACGCCGCGCGCGCCGCCCTGAACCGCATCAATGCACTGGTGGACGTCCAGCTCGAACCGCGCTTCCCCCACGAGGAGAACCCCTTCGAAGGCAAGGAGACGGTCTCCATCCAGATGGAGAAGATCTGCTTCGCCTACGGCGACGGCCCCCTCATCCTCAAGGAGGTGAGCCTGGAGATCGCCGCCGGCGAGAAAGTGGCCCTGGTGGGCGCCAGCGGCGGCGGCAAGAGCACCTTGGTGAAGATCCTGCTGGGCCTCTATCTGCCGAAGTCGGGCCACATCTGCTTCGACCACGTACCGGTGGAGCGCATTGGCCTGGACGTGGTGCGCGACAACGTGGCCACGGTGCTGCAGCACCCGGCCCTGCTCGACGACACGGTGCGGGTCAACCTCACCTTCGGCGACGACGTGCCCGAAGAGAAGCTCTGGCAGGCGCTGGAGATCGCCCAGCTCAAGGAGGTGGTCAAGCGCATGCCGCGCGGCCTGGAGACCCGTATCGGCCGCAACGGCGTGCGCCTCTCCGGCGGCCAGCGCCAGCGTCTGGCGGTGGCGCGCATGGTGCTGCGCGAGCCCAAAGTGGTGATCCTCGACGAGGCCACCTCGGCCCTGGACACCGACACCGAGGCCCGCCTCCACCGCGCCCTCTCGAGCTTCCTGAAGAACCGCACCACCCTCATCATCGCCCACCGCCTGAGCGCGGTGAAACAGGCCGACCGGGTGCTGGTCTTCGAGGACGGCCGCATCGTCGAGCAGGGGCGCCACGAGCAGCTCATCGAAGAGGGCGGCCTCTACGCCAGTCTGTATGGTGGCCAGGAGTGACCCGCTTCGCCCGGATCGCCAAGCAAACGACCGATTGAGTTCAGTCCAATAACCACAACCCGAGGCAACCGCACCCATCACCTCCCCACGGGCCGCCCAATCACCGACCTCAGGCGATGGTAAAGCAACACGCCGCGGCTATCGCTTGATCTCGCCTCAATCCCGTCTTCCCTGTGACTAAACCTCAATATGTCTTGATATCTATCTTCTTCAACACCATATGGATAACGTATGGTCAATACCTTTTCCCATCTGTCGTCTGCCGATAATACATCCCGATCCACGATCGTCAATTTGATTCTGATTTCCCTTTGATCGACCGGTACCGCAACCCATGACGGTAGTTCCCACAACAAATATGCAGGCCAGTCCCTCCTGGATCGAACAATCCTCCATCGGCAGCCACGCTCACTGATTCTAGTCCCATCTAACCTGCATCGGATCATCCCATCCTCATTTAACAGGTGGTATTCGATGACCATCTCTCGCGAGCGCGGAATGCTGTCCTCGAGACCTCCCTCATCCCCATACTCCACAATTTCAATACCTCCATCTAGCGAGGTAAAGCCCACTTCCCAATACATTATGAAAGACACCAACCTACGGTCCAATACCGACCCAGCAGCATCCACAACCTCAACAACATAATTATCGACTCTGGATGGATCGATGTTTGTGCTTGGAAAAGCGTTGTTTCTGTTAACCCCCCTTATAGGCCAATGAATGGTCGCCACGCCCTCCGAGTTGGGTCGAACACTCACATGATCGTACGGCGGAGCAAGGCGCACACGCAAATTACCAGGCCGCACCGAACCATTCAAACGAACCTCCAGCCCATTGAACGTATTCCTCATGGATTCGATTCGCACCGAACTCTCTATGGAGCGGATGCCATAAGAAACGTCCCCAATTCGCAATGTGACAAATTTTCTCGGTTGATCCATCAAAAACACAGCCTCACCCCTGGCCCTGGCTCTTTCCTCATATCCAAAACCTTCCTCCTGAAAACAATAATATCGCGCTTGTACCGAACGATTGGTACTGCGAACTTTGACCCCTCTAACTATTATTCTATGCTCAATACCCAGCCCAGGTTCTACTTCTTCTATAACCTCTGATGCTACTTCTCTTATCTGCTCACCCCGATAGATAAGCCCGGATGTATATATTCCCAATCCGCTCAATCCCGACCATCTACAATCATCCACTTCCCTGGACACCACCTCGATATCGAGCACAAACCACTGTGGACACATATCAAACGTTTTGATACCGATGCCATTACCATCAGCATCGATGACCCCTATTTTTATTATTTTATTATCCCTTGGATTGACCGGATCACGACCCCATACATCCGCATCCACATTTTCCACTTTGACAAAAATTTTATCATCCCTCCACGACTCTATATTTACAACCCCCCGAATCCCTTCATTGATAACGACCTGTTCCGGAGTGCCCACTATAACCTCGACACGACCAACACGTTCCCCGAACCCATGGCCTAAGATCGTCATGCCCAACCGATTCAACAACCTTGCGCTGAGACAGGAGTAACCATATTCGGAAACAACGGCTCTTCTGATGTCTGTAATCCTGGGGCGAACCGCTTCCGCCAGGGTTTCTATATCCGCGGTATAACCCGCAATCACGGGACGATCTTCAGGACAGACCTGGAACCGCTCTGTCTCCAGACTGCGCTCCCCTTCCAGGAGCCACCGCAGCCTACCCTCCAGGCACTGCCCCGCCTCCAACATGAGACCGCTCCAGATCTCACCCGTACCATCTGGAGAACGACCAATCCAAACC
>CAYOJM010000059.1:0-29604 GCA_964404295.1 uncultured Sedimenticola sp.
AGAGTTTGAAGAAGACGGCCTTGATGAGGATGGTGAAGATGATGATGGTCCAGCCCCAGTTCCCCACGATGGAGTTGATCCACGAGAGGATCTGGTAGATGGGCTTGGCGAGCATGGTGAGCCAGCCGTAGTCCACCACCAGGTCCAGCCCCTCGGCGATCTCGGCGAGGGTCTCCTGGTCCTTGGGACCGAGATAGAGCTGCGCTTCGAAGACATGGCGCTGGCCGGACGCCACTTCTCGGGCACGGGAGTACTCGCCGATGACATAACGGCCGTTGGCCAGCCCGCGGCCGTAGAAATGGCGGGACTCGCTCTTGGGCGGAATCACCGCGCCCAGGAAATAGTGCTGGATCATGGCGATCCAACCACCGGTCACGTCCTTGTCCAGCTCACCGGCCGCCAGGGCGTCGAAATCGAACTTTTGATACTTCTCCTCCGGATCCCAGACCACCCCGCCGGTGTAGGTATAAAGCAGCGCGTTGCCCTTTCCCTGAGGTTCGCCGCGCTGGAACTGGTGGTATTCCCGTCCATGCCAAGCTTGTTCGCCTTCGTTGACGACAATGTGCTGGAGCCGCACCAGATGGCTGTCCCGCATGAACAGATAGCGCTTGACCACCTTGAGCCCCTTGGCGCCCTGCCAGACGAGATCCACCGTCAGGGTATCGGCCCCTTCGGCCAGCTCGTATCGCGACTTTTCCACCGTGAACAGGGCCTCATGGGTGGGCGCCTCGCCTCCGACCGCCGCCAACAGGCCGCTCTGGGCGATGAAAAAGTCGTCGGGATCCCGGCTCAAGAGATGATATTTCTCCTCCGGCCGATCGACGGAGACCGGGTACTTCTGCAGCCAAACGTCCACGATGGTTCCGCCCCGGGTGTCGATGTGCATGCGGAAGGTGTCGGTCACCACTTCCACGAGACGCGCGGCCGGCTTCGCCGCCTCATCCGCCTTCCCCACCTCGGGCGTGGCGGCCCGATCCACTTCGGCCCGGGCCGGCACCTCGGGGACGGCCTGCCCTTCGTGCGCCGTCGGCGCGGTGTCGGCTCGCCGCTGGGGGCCGTAGTCCTCCTGCCAGGCTTGCCAGAGCAGAAAGCCGGTGTAAGCGAGAGCGAGAACGAGAAAGACTCTGAGGTTGTCCATGAGCAGGATCCGTAGCGGGTTCAAGTCGGGGCGTGGCGCGCCAACCGGCGCCAATGGGCCTCCAAAGCGCGAAAGAGCTCGGCGTTGTCCACATCTTCCAGGCCCGGGCGCACCATCACCACCAGGTCCAGCCCCCGCAGAAGTTCTCGATGCTTGCGGAAGCTCTCTCGGATGATGCGCTTGACCCGATTGCGGGCCGTGGCCTTGCGCAAGCGCCTCTTCGACACCGCAAGGCCCAAGCGGGCGTGCGGCAGCCCGGAAGGACGGGCGAGCACGATGAAATGGCGATCACTGGAACGCCTGGGATCCTCGAAGACCCGACGGAACTCGGCGCCCTTGAGCAACCGGGCGCTGCGGGGAAAGCCCTGTGCGCCGATGGGCCCTCGTCCTCAAGGTGTCAGCCGGGCGCGACCTTTGGCGCGCCGGGCCTTGATCACCTTACGCCCGTTCTTGGTGGCCATCCGGGCACGGAAACCATGGGTGCGGGCGCGCTTGAGGTTGCTGGGTTGGAATGTGCGTTTCATGGGGGTTCACCAAATTTCGTTTGTGATGCCGGCAAGGCGCGCCCCGGCCGACCACCGAGTGGGCCGGGGGCGCTCACGAAAAAGACGCGAAAATCTAGTCCATTCGACCCCTTGTGTCAATGGCTTGAAGCCTCTGCGCGGGCACTTCAGCGAGGCACCGGCTGGATGGAGGCGGGGGGACGCCCGAGGGGAGGGCGCTGCCCCGGAGGCCGGTAGGCCGGATGGTCGGGCCGGCCGGGCCCGATACCTGGCCGTTGACCGGGATCGGGACGCACCGGCGTGATCAGTGGCGGATTATAGTATTCCGGATAATAGCCTCCGGCCGATTCCTCCTGGATGATCACCACCTCGGGCTTGGCGGCTTCGGCCTCGCGCCGTGCCTTTTCGCGTTCCTGCTCCCGGGCTTCCCGTTCTTGGCGCGCCTTTTCGGCCAACGCCTCGGTCTTCTCGATACGTTCACGCGCCGCCTCGACCTCGGCCGGATCCGGCGCCGGGTCCACCGGCACCGTCTCACTTCTCACCGCACCGGGAACCGGTTTGTCGGAATAGGTCACATGGCCTTCCTCATCCACATACTTTTGGGGGTCTCCGGCGAGAACCGAGCCGCCCACCAACAAGATCATAATAAAAATGGAAATCTTCATGACGCCATTGTTCAACGCATTGAAATGGTCTTTTGCATTCTACCTGGATCCGACGCCTCGGAACGGAAGCCGAACGTGATTTTTCTTCACTCCTCATCGAAAACCACGTCCCTGCCTCGGCGCCTTTGAATATGACTTTTGTCAGATTTTTTTACATGTGCATCAATTTCTTAATAATTCAGCAAGTTACATTTTCAAATACGGGCATCTTTTTCTGTCTGAAATGGAAAATGCCGAATCATGCCCTCCATATCGTCCGATTTCTTTACACGGGCCACACCACGGAAACACAACACATTGATATCAAACAAATTTTGTCGTGGCACGATTCCTGCTTAATGAGGGCCGGCCAACAACCCGGTATGGCGAAGTGGCTCGATGTACCGGGTTTGAGTTGAGCAACCATTGACCGAATAGAAACAACACAATAGGGACAATCACGATGAAAAAGACGATCTTAGCCGCTGCGCTGGCCGGTCTTGCCACCGGCGCACACGCAGGAATCCTGACCTACGTCGAAACGTTCGGTACCTTTGGGGATCCGACGGACCTGCCCACAAACATTAATGAAACGTTGACGGCTTCTGGATGGGCGGCGGACCTGCCGGCCGGAGCGACCAACATCGTTTTCACGGTGGAGGTTCGCGGCACTTTGAGCAGCCAGGGCTCGGTCACCAATACGGGCGCTACATCCACGACGGCTGCAGCCGTGGTTCAGCTGTTGTCCGACTGGACGGCAGTTACCACTAATCTGGCAAGTGCTGACGTCACCTTTGGATCTGCTCCCGAACAAATCATCAATGTCGATCTGGGAACCATCAATGGGGGCGAGACCGTGGATTTTGGCCCAGAGACTGTCGATGAAGGTTGGATCACCACCTATACCGGAACCTATAGCGGAACTGACATCACTTACGCTTTTTCCAACCAAGTTGTGAGCTATGCTGTTGGCAGCGGCAATTTCGACACCTCCATCGTTACCGGCAGTGCCGGCGGGCTTCGAGTGACGGTCACTTACGACGATCCGCCTTCTCAGGTGCCAACCCCCGCCCCGATCGCGTTGATGGGCTTGGGTCTGTTGGGCTTCGGCATTCGTCGTCGCATGAAGCGCGCCTGACCTTGGCGTTCCAGCGAAGGATGGTTTGAAGGCTTTTGCGTTCAGGCCCTCCTTCGAACGAAGGGCCCCGGCGAGATGCCGGGGCTTTTTGTCACATGGCCACTGGTGTCTGCCGTGGTTCTCTCTTTCTTCTTGCCGTAGGGTTGGGCGACCTCGTTACGGCGATGGAGACCTCCCCTGGATGTCTCCTTTCGGTCGGAATGGCACCGGCGGAAGCCCCCGCCGACGTGGCATGACGAGCGCGAAAAAGGCGTCAACAAAACCCGCGCTTCCCTGTTGCAGCGACCGCAGCGGGCCGTCTTTCAAGAATCTTTCGGAAACGAAAAATCCCCGCCGAAGCGGGGATTTTTTCGTCGAGACGGCAGGTCGGGCGTCACATCATGCCCATGTCGCCCATGCCGCCGCCCATGCCAGCACCGGCGGCGGCGTTCTCCTCCTTGGGCTCTTCGGCCACCATGCACTCGGTGGTGATCATCAGGCCGGCCACGGAAGCGGCGTTCTGCAGGGCGGAGCGGGTCACCTTGGTGGGATCCAGGATGCCCATCTCCACCATGTCGCCGTATTCTCCGGTGGCCGCGTTGTAGCCGAAGTTGCCTTCGTTGTCGGCCACGGTGTTGAGCACCACGGAGGACTCGCCGCCGGCGTTGGCCACGATTTGGCGCAGCGGCTCTTCCATAGCCCGACGGGCCAGTTGGATGCCCACGTTCTGGTCTTCGTTCTCGCCCTTGAGCTCGGCAATGGCCTTCTGGGCGCGGACCAGGGCGACACCGCCGCCAGGCACGATGCCTTCTTCGACCGCGGCGCGGGTGGCGTGCAGGGCGTCCTCCACGCGGGCCTTTTTCTCCTTCATCTCCACCTCGGTGGCGGCACCCACCTTGATGACGGCCACGCCGCCGGCCAGCTTGGCCAGCCGCTCCTGCAGCTTCTCACGATCGTAATCGGAGGTGGTCTCCTCCATCTGGGCGCGGATCTGCTCGCAGCGGGCCTTGATGTCTTCGGGCACGCCGGCGCCGTCGATGATGGTGGTCTCTTCCTTGCTCACCACCACCTTCTTGGCGTTGCCCAGCTCATTGAGGGTGGCCTTCTCCAGGCTCAGGCCCACCTCTTCGGAAATGACGGTGCCTCCGGTGAGGATGGCGATGTCCTGCAGCATCGCCTTGCGGCGGTCACCGAAGCCGGGCGCCTTCACCGCGGCCACTTTGACGATGCCCCGCATGTTGTTCACCACCAAGGTGGCCAGGGCCTCGCCCTCCACATCCTCGGCGACGATCAACAACGGGCGGCCCGCCTTGGCCACCGCCTCGAGGATGGGCAGCAGATCACGGATGTTGGAGATCTTCTTGTCATGGAGCAGGATGAAGGGATCCTCCAGCTCCACCGACATGTTCTGCTGGTTGTTGATGAAGTAGGGCGAGAGGTAACCGCGGTCGAACTGCATGCCCTCCACCACGTCCAGCTCGTTGGACAAAGAGGTGCCCTCTTCCACGGTGATGACCCCCTCCTTGCCCACCTTCTCCATGGCTTCGGCGATGATCTCTCCGATGGCCTGGTCGGAGTTGGCGGAGATGGCGCCCACCTGGGCAATGGCCTTGGAATCCTCGCAAGGCTTGGACATCTTCTTCAACTCTTCGACCGCGGCTTCCACGGCCTTGTCGATGCCACGCTTGAGGTCCATGGGGTGCATGCCGGCGGCCACCGCCTTGAGGCCTTCGCGCACCATGGCCTGGGCCAGGACGGTGGCGGTGGTGGTGCCGTCACCGGCCACGTCGGAGGTCTGGGAGGAGACCTCCTTCACCATTTGGGCACCCATGTTCTCGAACTTGTCGGACAGCTCGATCTCCTTGGCCACGGAAACGCCGTCCTTGGTGATGGTGGGCGCGCCGAAGGATTTCTCCAGCACCACGTTGCGGCCTTTCGGACCCAGGGTCACTTTGACGGCGTTGGCCAGAATGTTCACGCCGTTCAGCATGCGCTGACGGGCTTCGTCGCCGAATCGTACCTCTTTTGCACTCATTTTCCGTTACCTTCCAAATCTGGTGTTCGTTACCAGCCGGCCTCCGGACGACGCCGGGACCGGCCCCTCATCATGATCCCGTGGTGATGCCTCAGTCTTCGATGACGCCCATGATGTCTTCTTCGCGCATCACCAGGAGCTCTTCACCGTCGATCTTCACTTCGGTGCCGGCATACTTGCCGAAGAGCACCTTGTCACCCACCTTCACGTCGAGAGGACGCACCTCGCCGTTCTCCAGGATGCGACCGTTGCCCACGGCCAGCACCTCGCCCTGGATGGGCTTCTCGGTGGCGGTGTCGGGCAGCACGATGCCGCCGGGCGTGGTGTGCTCCTCTTCCGTGCGGCGGATGACCACACGGTCATGCAAGGGACGGATCTTCATAGACGGAACTCCTCGATGGTTCTGACTGTGGATGGGTTTTCAGGAGTATTAGCACTCCCTTGAAGTGAGTGCTAATAATAGGGGCGGTTCGAGGGATGTCAAGGGCTTCCAGGAAAAAATTCCGGATCCTTGGGTTTGAACGAAAACCCCTACCAGATCAATTCGTTATGGGCTACTTCCAGGGTCTTTCGGCCCCTCTTCCCGGTGAAACTCCCCTTCGATGACGCTGAGTGAAGGGCGTTCGTCGCCGCCCGTCGCGGCGGCTGGCGGCCGTAAAACGCCGCTGCGCCGAAGCCAGCCCACCACCAGAGCCCGCCGCAACGGAGGCACCAGCAACACAAAGCCCATTGCATCGGTGACGAAGCCGGGAAACAACAGCACCAGCCCCGCGAGCAGAAGCAGCGCCCCCTCCACCATTTCCAGGGCTGGAGCCTCACCGCGGGCAAGCACGCGCTGCACGCGAAAGAGAACCGAAAGCCCCTGCATGCGCACGAGCCAGGCCCCCAGCGCGGCGGTGAACAGGCTCAACAAGAGAGTAGGCAGCGCACCGATGACGCGCCCCACTTCGATGAGAAAGTAGAGCTCCACCAGGGGCGCCCCCACCAGCACCAGAAAAAAGAGAATCGTGGGATTCATCTTGCACACCTCGGGTCAAAACCGTTTAATTCAAGGCTCCCTGCCATCTCACCGTCCTCCATGGAAACCGACCGCACCGAGCCCACCGCCGTACTGCTGGTGTTTTCCACGGCGCCCACCGACCAGGCGGAGGCCCTGGCCGAGGCGCTGGTGGAAGAACGGCTGGCCGCCTGCGTCAATGTTACCGCCCCGGTGCGCTCCATCTACCGTTGGCAGGGCAAGGTGGAAAAGGACGACGAGCGGCTGCTCATCATCAAGACCGACCGTGCCCACTGGCCCCGGTTGCGCGACACCCTGGCGCGACTGCACCCGTACGAAGTGCCGGAGATCCTCGCCCTGCCGGTGGCCGACGGCGAACGGTCCTATCTGCGCTGGGTCGAGGAGAGCCTATGAGAATCGTTCTACTGCTTCTGCTGCTGGCGGGCGCCTGGTCTTCGGCAGCGGAAGAGGCCCTGCTGCGCCCGGAGCAGGCTTTCGTCATCTCCAGCCGGGCGGAAGGGAACAATATCATCGTCCGCTGGGACATCGCCGACGGCTACTATCTGTATCGCAGCAAGTTCCGGTTCGACAGCGCCGACCCCAGGATCACCCTGGGCGAGCCCGACCTGCCCCCCGCCGAAATCAAGAAAGATCCCTTCTTTGGCGACGTGGAGATCTATCGCAACGCGGTGGAGGCGGTGATTCCCGTCCATTACGAGGGGCCGAACCGACCGGAGATGATCGAACTGAGCGCCCGCATCCAGGGTTGCGCCGACGTGGGCATCTGTTTCCCACCCCACACCCAAACGCTGCTGGTGGCCTTGGACCGCAACGCCGATCGGCCGCCGCCGGTGCCTCCGTCGGCGGCGGAAGAGATGGAACAGGCATTGGAACAGTTCGCCGGTTCGCCGGTGGCCGAGACAGAGGAGGCGCCCGCCGCCTCTCCGGCGCCGGAAGCGCCCCAAACGCTGGACCGTCTCGCCGACCTGAACGACGCCCTGGGGTTGAACGCGGGGGAGGAGGAGATCCTGCCTCCCGAGCAAGCCTATCGAGTGACCCCCGAGGTGATCAACGGCAACCGCCTGCGACTCCACTTCCAGGTGGCCGAAGGCACCTATCTCTATCAAGACAAGATCGAGGTGGCGGTGAAAGGAGAAGGGGTGGCGGTTTCGCGGCTGGAGCTGCCCAAGCCGAAAATCAAGCCCGACACCATCCGCCCCGACGGCACTCTGGGCGACGTGGCCTTGTACGACGACGATTTTCAGGTGGGGGTGCCTCTGGCGCGGGAGGCGACCGGACCCCAAGAGGTGACCCTCGAAGTCCGCTACCAAGGCTGTGCCGAGCGGGGCATCTGCTATCCGCCGCAACGCAAGACTTTCACCCTCGTGCTGCCGGCAGCGGGCGTGGCCGCGGCCCCGCCGCAGCAGGGCACGGCGGCAACCACTGCTCCGCCGGCCACGGAGGAGGCCCTCTCCGAACAGGACCGTATCGCCGGTCTGTTGCAGTCGGGCAGCGTCTGGCTGGTGGTGCTCAGCTTCTTCGGGGTGGGACTGCTGCTCGCTTTCACCCCTTGCGTGTTTCCCATGATTCCCATCCTCTCCGGTATCATCGCCGGTCAGGGTGAGGGCATCACCACCCGCCGCGCCCTGTTCCTCTCCACCGTCTTCGTGTTGGCGATGGCCATCACCTACACCCTGGCCGGCGTGTTGGCCGGACTGTTCGGCGCCAATCTGCAGACCGCCTTCCAGAATCCCTGGATCCTGTCGCTCTTCGCCCTGCTGTTCGTGGCCTTGGCCCTGTCCATGTTCGGCTTCTACGACCTCCAACTGCCGGCGCGCTGGCAGACGCGGCTGAGCGAGTTGAGCAACCGCCAGCAAGGCGGGCAGGCCACCGGCGTGGCGGTGATGGGGCTGTTGTCGGCCCTCATCGTGGGGCCCTGCGTGGCGCCACCGCTCGCCGGCGCCTTGATCTTCATCGGCCAGACCGGCGATTGGCAGTTGGGTGGGCTGGCTTTGTTCGCCATGAGCCTGGGCATGGGCGCGCCCCTGCTGGTCATCGGCACCTCGGCGGGCAAACTGCTGCCCAAGGCCGGACGGTGGATGGACGCGGTCAAGGCCGTGTTCGGCGTCCTCATGCTGGGACTGGCCATCACCATGCTCGAACGCTTCCTGCCCGAGGTGGTGACCATGACCTTGTGGGGCGTGCTGCTCATGGTCAGCGCGGTCTACATGGGGGCGCTGGAACCCTTGCCCGCGGAGGCCGGCGGTTGGCGCCGCCTGTGGAAGGGGCTCGGTGTGGTCTTGCTCGTCTATGGCGCCCTCTTCCTGGTGGGCGTGGCCGCCGGCGGCAAGGACAATCTGCAACCGTTGCGCGGCCTGATGCCCACCGTCGCGGGCGGCGGGCCTTCGGCCGGCCATGTCACTTTCAAGCGGATCAAGACCTTGGAAGACCTGGAACGCGAGGTGGCCGCCGCGAGCGCCGCCGGCCGGCCGGTGATGCTGGACTTTTACGCCGACTGGTGCGTCTATTGCAAGACCTTGGAAAAAAACGTCTTTCCCGACCCAAAGGTGCGCGCGCAATTGGAGCGGTTCGTATTGCTGCAAGCGGACGTGACCGCCCAGGACGAGGCCGACAAGGCGTTGCAGCAGCGCTTCCAGGTGCCGGCGCCGCCGGCCATGATCTTCTGGAACGGGCGGGGTGAAGAGCTCAGGTCCAAAAGGCTCATGGGCAACGTCACCGCCCAGGCCCTGGCCACGCACCTGGAGCGCATCCGGTGAAGCTGCGCCAGTTTCTGCTGCTGGCGCTCATGGGCGTCCTCCTGGGAGTGGGGGCCAGCACCGTCTACCGTTGGGTGCAGGAGGAGCGGGCGCTGAAGGCCGAGGGCGGCGAACGTCTGCCCTCCTTCACCCTGCCCGACATGGACGGCAACCCGTGGCGGGCCGAAGAGTGGCGCGGCCGGGTGCTGGTGATCAATTTCTGGGCCACCTGGTGTCCCCCCTGCCGCCGGGAGATGCCCCTGTTCGTCAGGCTCCAAGAGACCTTGGGGACGAAAGGGGTCCAATTCGTGGGGGTGGCCATCGACGATCCCCAGGCGGTGCGCGACTTCGTCGACACCCACGGCATCGAATTTCCGATCCTTCTCGGGCAGGAGAAGGGCATCGAACTGGGACGCCGGCTCGGCAACCGGCTCGACGCCCTTCCCTATACTGTGGTGGTGGACGCCGAGGGCCTCGTACGGCTGCGCCGGGCGGGGGAGATGAAGGCGGACGTCCTCGAACCTTTGCTGGAAAAGTTGCTGTCCGAAAAATAGGCCCCGACCAGGGGGGAAAAACTGGACTTTTCCCTCCGTTTCGAACAGAATGGATTCAATTTCTTGCCGGTTGTGTGCAATTCGGAGCATTTTCCAGCCTTTTCTTCACCAATGGCCCACATACTGGTCCTCAACGGCCCCAATCTGAACCTCCTGGGCACCCGGGAGCCCGAGCGTTACGGCACCGTCACCCTCTCCCAGGTGGAGGGGACGGTGCGCGCACTGGCCGAAGAGGCGGGGCATCGGCTGGAGTTCAAACAGTCCAACGCCGAACACCAACTGGTCGAATGGATCCACGAGGCCGGCCGGCAGGGGGTCGATTTCATCCTCATCAACCCGGCCGCCTTCACCCACACCAGCGTGGCGCTGAGAGACGCCCTGCTGGGGGTGGCCATCCCTTTCATCGAAATCCACATCTCCAACGTGTTCGCCCGCGAGCCCTTCCGCCACCACTCCTACCTTTCCGACGTGGCGGTAGGCGTCATCAGCGGCCTGGGCACCCAGGGTTACGAGCTGGCGCTGCGCGCCGCCCTGGCCCGGCTGCAGGCGAACCCATGACCCAGGACCGGTTTCCATGGACATTCGCAAGGTAAAGAAACTCATCGAACTGCTCGAAGCTTCCGACATCGCCGAGATCGAAATCCACGAAGGCGAGGAGTCGGTGCGCATCAGCCGCTACGGCACCCCGCCGCCGGCACCGGTCGCGGCACCCGCGCCCGCCCCGGCGCCGGCCGCGCCGGAACCCTCCGCCGACGAAGAGGTGGAGACGACGCCGGAGATGGAAGGCCATGTCATCCGCTCGCCCATGGTGGGGACCTTCTATCGAGCGCCCAGCCCCGGGGCCAAACCTTTCGTCACCGAGGGCCAGCACGTCCAACCCGGCGACACCCTCTGTATCATCGAAGCCATGAAGATCCTGAACCAGATCGAATCCGACACCGCCGGCGTGGTGAAACGGATCCTGGTGGAAAACGGCCAGCCGGTGGAATACAACCAGCCGCTGTTCATCATCGAATGAGGGCGGCGCCATGATCGATAAAATCGTCATCGCCAACCGAGGCGAGATCGCCCTGCGCATTCAGCGCGCCTGCCGCGAGCTGGGCATCAAGACGGTGGCGGTCCATTCGGAGGCGGACCGCGACCTCAAGCATGTGCGACTGGCCGATGAATCGGTCTGCATCGGGCCGGCCCCTTCGAGCGAGAGCTACCTCAACGTGCCGGCCATCATCAGCGCCGCAGAAGTGACCGACGCCCAGGCCATCCACCCCGGTTATGGCTTTCTCTCCGAAAACGCCGATTTCGCGGAACGGGTGGAGAAGAGCGGCTTCATCTTCATCGGCCCCAAGCCGGAGACCATTCGCCTCATGGGCGACAAGATCTCCGCCATCGAGGCCATGAAGGCGGCCGGCGTGCCCACGGTGCCCGGCTCCGACGGTCCCCTGGACGACGACAAGGAACGCACGCTGGCCCTGGCGCGGGAGATCGGATACCCGGTCATCATCAAGGCGGCTGGCGGCGGCGGCGGACGCGGCATGCGTGTGGTCCACTCCGAGGCGGCGTTGCTCAACGCCATCACCCTCACCAAGGAGGAGGCACGCACCGCTTTCGGCAACGACACGGTGTACATGGAAAAATTCCTCGGCAACCCCCGCCACATCGAATTCCAGGTGTTGGCCGACACCCATGGCAACGCCATCCACCTGGGCGAGCGGGACTGCTCCATGCAGCGCCGCCACCAGAAGGTGGTCGAGGAGGCCCCGGCTCCCGGAATCTCCGAAGCGGTGCGCCAGGAGATGGGACGCCGCTGCGCCGAGGCCTGCCGCAAGATCGGCTACCGTGGCGCCGGCACCTTCGAGTTCCTCTACGAGGACGGCGAGTTCTATTTCATCGAGATGAACACGCGGGTGCAGGTGGAGCATCCGGTGACCGAGATGGTCACCGGCGTGGACATCGTCAAGCAGCAGATCCTCATCGCCGCGGGAGAGGCCCTCCCCTATGGGCAAGAGGAGATCCAGTTCCGGGGCCACGCCATCGAGTGCCGGATCAACGCCGAGAACCCGGAGAACTTCATGCCCAGCCCCGGCACCATCACCCAGCTCCACGTGGCCGGCGGCCCCGGCATCCGTTTCGACAGCCACATCTACAACGGCTATCGGGTGCCGCCCTACTACGACTCCATGATCGGCAAGCTCATCGCCTGGGGCGAGGACCGCCGGTCGGCCATCGCCCGCATGCGCACCGCCCTCTCGGAGATGGTGATCGAGGGCATCCAGACCAACATCCCGCTGCAGGCCGACATCATGCGCGACGCCGGCTTCGAGGCCGGGGGCGCCAACATCCACTATCTGGAGAAGAAGCTGGGACTCTGACAGCTTCCATGAGCGTTCCCGAGCTGTCGGTAGTGGTACCCATCCACAACGAGGCGGAGAACATCGAGCCCTTGGTGGAGGAGATCCGAACGGCCCTGGCTGGCCGCGCCTACGAGATCATCTACGTGGACGACGGCAGCACCGACGACACTTTGAACATCCTGCTCGAAGCAGCCGCCCGTTGTCCCGAACTTCGGGTACTCCACCACGCCCAGGGCTGTGGACAGAGCACCGCCATCCGCACCGGGGTCAGGGCGGCACGGGCACCCTGGGTGGCCACTCTGGACGGGGATGGACAAAACGACCCGGCGGACATTCCTCGCATGCTGGCCCTGGTGGAAGACCCGAACCGGGATCCGACCCTCAAGCTCATCAACGGCCACCGCCACGAGCGGCAAGACACCTGGGTGCGTCGGATCTCGTCCAAGATCGCCAACGGCGTGCGCCGAACCCTCCTCCACGACGACACGCCCGACAGCGGTTGCGGGCTCAAGTTGTTCGAACGCCAAGCCTGGTTGGACCTGCCCTTCTTCGACCACATCCACCGTTTCACCCCGGCACTCTTCTTGGCCAACGGCCATGCCGTCCGATCGGTGAAGGTGAACCACAGGCCCCGCACCCGAGGCCGGTCCAAATACGGCATCGGCAACCGTCTCTGGGTGGGCATCGTCGATCTGTTGGGCGTGATCTGGCTGCTGCGCCGCACCACCCGGCCCCGGGTGAGCGAGCGCACGCCGACATCCACCCCATGAGCACCTCCCCCGTCCGCTACGCCGCGCTGTTCAAGGGGTTGATCTTTCTGCTCTCCCTGGCGGGCATCGGCTATCTGTTCCATCGCTTGGGCGCCGGCCAGGTCATGAACCAAGCCTGGATCGACAGCCAGGTGGCTGGGCACGGCATTCAGGGCGAGCTGCTTTTCGTCGCCATGGGCACCCTCTCCACCGTCATAGGGCTGCCACGCCAGCTGGTGGCCTTCCTCGGCGGTTACGCCTTCGGCCTGCTCTTGGGCACGGTGCTGGCGCTGGTCGCCTCGGTGCTGGGCTGCCTGCTCTCCTATCTTTACGCCCACTGGTTCGGCCACCGGCTGCTGGCGCCCCGGCTGGGCGGGCGGGCACGCCACTTCCATGACCTGGTGCTCAAACACCCCTTCTCCCTCACCCTACTCATCCGCCTGCTGCCGGTGGGCAGCAACGTGCTCACCAACCTGTTGGCGGGGCTGTCAGGGGCGCCGCTGGGATGGTTCCTGCTTGGCTCGGGCATCGGCTACATTCCCCAGACCCTGGTCTTTGCCCTGGCAGGCAGCGGCATCAACCTGGACACCGGGATGCGACTGGGGTTGTCGGTGCTTCTTTTTGTGCTCTCCGGCATCCTCGGCGTCAATCTCTACCGTCACTCCCGGCAACGCCGGGAACTGGACGAGGTGCTGGACCGGGAAGGCGACCCGGAGGAGGCATGATGCACCCAAAGGAGATCCGCGCCGGCTGGTGGCAGCTGGTGGCCCTGTGGGCCCTGCTCATGACGGTGGCGCTCGCCTTCCGCTCTTTCGTGCCCATCGACGAGACCCGTTATGTCACCGTGGCCTGGGAGATGTGGCTGCGCGGCGACTTCCTGGTGCCCCACCTCAACGGCGAGACCTACGCCCATAAGCCGCCCCTGCTCTTCTGGCTCTACCAGCTCGGCTGGTGGCTCTTCGGCGTCAACGACTGGTGGCCGCGCCTGGTGGCTCCCCTCTTCGGACTGGGCAGCCTGGGTCTCACCTTCCTGCTGGCACGGCGGCTCTGGCCGCAGCGGCCCGACATTGCGGCACTCGCCCCCTGGCTACTCTTCGGGGCGGTCTACTGGACCAGCTATGGAACTACCGCCATGTTCGACATGCTGGTGGTCTTCTTCGCTCTGCTGGGGCTGCTGGGGCTGCTGGGCCTGTGGCGGGCCGGCCGGGGAGAGAGGCGCGCCTGGCTGCTGACGGGGCTGGCCATCGGCCTGGGCATTCTCGCCAAGGGGCCGGTGATCCTGCTCCACCTGCTGGGCGCCCTGTTGCTGGGTGTTGCCATCGCCCTGGCCTGGGCCGTTCCCGCGGCCCTGAAAGGGGGGGGACGACTACGCCCACGCCATCTTCTGGGGTCAGACCGCCAACCGGATGGTGGACTCCTTCGCCCACCGCCGCGCCCTCTGGTGGTACCTGCCCCTGCTGCCGCTGATCCTCTTCCCCTGGTTCTGGTGGCCACCTCTGTGGAAGGGAGCCCGGGCCCTGGTGCACGAGGGGCTGGAGCGGCCGGTGCGCTTCTGCCTGGCCTGGCTGGTGCCCGGCTTCCTCACCCTGTCGCTCATCAGCGGCAAGCAGGTTCATTACCTGCTGCCACTGTTCCCAGCCGTGGCGCTGCTGGCCGCCCGGGGATTCCAGGAAAACGAGACCAGACAACTCCGCCTGCGCCTGCCGGCGGTGATCCTGGTTCTCTTTGGCTTGCTGGTCTTCTCCCTGCCCTGGTGGGGTGTGCTACCCGAATGGGGTACGGAACTGCAGGCCCGGTGGGCGCTTCCGATGATAGCGGCCGGTCTCCTCCTGTGATGGTGGTGCCCGGCGGATCCACACACGGCCACGAGGATCCTGGCGGGCATCAGCGTGCTGATCGTGGTCTCCCTCCACCTCGTGATGCAGAAGCCGCTGGCCCACGCCTATGACCTGCGACCGGTGGCGCAGGAGATCGCCGCACTGCAGGTAAAGGGGATTCCCCTGGTTCACGAAAGCAAGTATGCCGGCGAATACCACTTCCTCGGCCGGCTGAGAGAACCCCTCCAGGTGATCCACGAGGGGCCGCTGGAACGATGGGCCAGGGAGCACCCGGACGGCTATATCATCTACCACCTCTCCCGCCGGCAAAAAGAGCTGCTGCCGAAAGGCCGCCATTTCTGGCAGTACTACCGTGGCCACTATGTGACCCTCATTCTCGGTCACTACTACCTCGACCAGATCCTCCCAGCCAAATGACCAGGGCGCCATGCACTATAATGGCCGGCTGATTTATCCGTTCTCGAACCCCCGGGACCTGCCATGAACCGATCCACGGACCTTTCCACCTTCCAGGGGCTGATCCTCGCCCTGCAGCAGTACTGGGCCGAACAGGGCTGCGTCGTTCTCCAACCGTACGACATGGAGATGGGCGCCGGCACCTTTCACACCGCCACCTTTCTGCGGGCCATCGGCCCCGAGCCGTGGAACGCCGCTTATGTCCAGCCCTCACGTCGGCCCACCGACGGCCGTTACGGCGAAAACCCCAACCGGCTCCAGCACTACTACCAGTTCCAAGTGGTGCTCAAGCCGTCGCCCATGAACATCCAGGCGCTCTATCTGGGTTCCCTGGAACGGTTGGGGTTGGACCTCAAGGTGCATGACGTACGTTTCGTGGAAGACAATTGGGAATCCCCTACCCTGGGCGCTTGGGGCCTCGGCTGGGAGGTGTGGCTCAACGGCATGGAAGTGACCCAGTTCACCTATTTCCAACAGGTGGGCGGGTTGGACTGCCGACCCGTCACGGGAGAGATCACCTACGGCCTGGAGCGCATCGCCATGTATCTGCAAGGGGTGGAGAGCGTCTTCGATCTGATCTGGACAAGGGGACCCCAAGGCGTGGTCACCTACGGCGACGTCTTCCACCAGAACGAGGTGGAACAGTCGGCCTACAACTTCGAACACGCCGACGTGGACTTTCTGTTCAAGCTGTTCGACCAGTGCGAGGCCGACTGCAACCGGCTGATCGAAGCAGGCCTGGCGTTGCCGGCCTACGAGCGGGTGCTGGAGGCCTCCCATGCCTTCAACCTTCTCGATGCCCGCCACGCCATCTCGGTCACCGAACGCCAGCGCTATATCCTGCGGGTGCGCGCCCTGGCTCGATCCGTGGCCCAAGCCTATTACGAGGCCCGGGAAAAGCTGGGCTTTCCCATGTTGAAACGAAAGGAGGCGGCGGCATGAACGAACGGGCGGATCTGTTGTTCGAACTGGGCACCGAGGAGCTGCCTCCAGGCGCCCTCGAAAAGCTGTCGCAGGCGCTGGCCGATGCGTTCGTCCAGGGATTGGAAGAGGCCGGACTCGACCACGGTTCGGTCACGCCCTACGCCAGCCCGCGAAGGCTGGCCCTGTTGGTGGAAGATTGCGCCCTGCGCCAACCCGACCGGACATCGAAGCGCAAGGGGCCTGCGGTACAGGTCGCTTTCGATGCCGAAGGCCGCCCCACCAAGGCCGCCGAAGGCTTCGCCCGCAGCTGCGGCACCACGGTGGATCGACTGCAACGACTCAAGACCGACAAAGGAGAGTGGCTCTTCTACGAGGTCCACGAACCGGGCCGGCCGGCCTTCGAGCTGCTGCCTGAAATCGCCGCCCGCGCCCTCGACCGCCTGCCCATTCCCAAGCGGATGCGCTGGGGCGACTCCAACGCCCAGTTCGTACGGCCGGTCCATTGGCTCCTCTTCAAACACGGCGACCAGGTGGTGCCTTGCACCCTGCTCGACGCCGTGGCGGGAGAGACCACCCGCGGCCACCGCTTCCACCATCCCGAGCCCATCGTCATCGAACCCGTGGGCGATTATGCTGAAATTCTGGAGAAAACAGGGAAAGTGATCGCTCACTTCGATGACCGCCGGAAGCGCATTCGGGAACAGGTGATCAAGGCGGCCGAGACATTGGGTGGACGGCCCGACCTGGATCCGGAGCTCCTGGACGAAGTCACCGCCCTCAACGAATGGCCGGTGGCCATCACCGGCGGCTTCGAGGCCCGCTTCTTGGCGGTGCCTCAGGAGGCCCTCATCCTCACCATGAAGAAGAATCAGAAGTACTTTCCGCTCTTCGACGCGGAAGGGAAACTGATGAACCACTTCATCACCATCGCCAACATCGACAGCCCCAAGCCCGAAGTCATCGCCGAAGGCAACGAACGGGTGATTCGCCCGCGCCTGGCCGATGCCATGTTCTTTTGGGAACAGGACGGCAAACGGCGCTTGGAGGAGCTCCTGCCCGCCCTCGATGGCGTGGTCTTCCAGCAGCAGCTGGGCAGCATGGGCGACAAATCCCGCCGCGTGGCCGCCTTGGCTCGTTGGATCGCCGAGCGCATCGACGCCGATCCGGCCTTGGCGGAGCGGGCCGGGTTGCTCAGCCGCTGCGACTTGATGACCCAGCTGGTGGGGGAGTTTCCCGAGATGCAGGGCATCATGGGGCGCCACCAGGCGCTGCGCGACGGGGAACCAGAAGCGCTGGCCCAGGCCCTGGAGGAGCTCTATCTTCCTCGCTTTTCCGGCGATCGTCTCCCTACGACGCCCATCGGCATCGCCCTTTCCTTAGCGGACAAGACCGACACCCTGGTGGGCATCTTCGGCATCGGCCAGCGGCCCACGGGGGAGAAAGACCCCTTTGCTCTGCGTCGGGCCGCGTTGGGCCTGGTGCGTATCCTGAGTGAGCATTCACTCACCATCGAACTCGATGAACTCCTCGAGACCGCGAGACGCGGCTTGGCCCCTTGGCTCGACGAGATCACCCCGCCGCCCGAAGAGAGCGGCGTGGCGGCGGTGCACGCTTTCCTCATGGAAAGACTCAAGGGGCTGCTCGTGGAAGCGGGAGTGGCGCCTCCCCTGTTTGAGGCGGTGGTTCGGGTCCATCCCCGCACCTTGCCCGACTTTTTGGCGCGGGTGGAGGCGGTGCGCCGCTTCATGGAACTGCCCGAGGCCGAAGCCCTGGCGGAGGCGAACAAGCGCATCCGCAACATTCTGCGCAAGGCCGAGGAACAGGTGCCCGACACCGTGGACGAAGGGCTGCTCGAGGCGCCGGAAGAGAAAGCGCTGCATCACGCCATCGGCGAAAAACGGGCCGAAGTGGCGCCGCTTCTGGAAAAGAGGGACTATACCGCCGTTCTGAAGGCACTGGCCGCTCTGAAGACGGTGGTGGACCGTTTCTTCGACCAGGTGATGGTGATGGACGAGAACCCCGACCTCAGACGCAACCGGTTGGCCCTGCTGGCGAGCCTGCAAGGTCTTTTCCGGCAGGTGGCGGATATCTCGAGATTACAAGAGTAAGTGTTTACTTACATTTTTCCGAACGGGTGAAGGTCCGTCCATCCCCGAGTGAAACCGACTCATGACATCCATGCACGACCACGACTCCTGGCAACGGATGATGGCGGCCGTACAGGCCTTTCACGACAAACACGATTTCAAGAACACGGGAGGTGAGGAGCTCACCTACCGGGTGGCCTTGATGGCCGAAGAGCTGGGAGAGATCTCGGCCTGTGTCACCAAGGGCAAGGGGCGGGAGGCCCTGGCCGAGGAGGTGGCCGATCTGCTCATCCTGCTCATGGGCACCGCCATCGCCGCCGATTTCGATCTCAATGAAGCCTTCTGGAAAAAGATGGATCGGCTGATGCGGAGAAAATCGCGCATGGTGAACGGCCGCATACGGGTCTCCGATTTCCGGGACATGGAATGAGCCGGAGATATCTCATACTCGATCGAGACGGGGTCATCAACGAAGACTCCGATCTCTTCATCAAGAGTCCCGAAGAGTGGGTGCCTCTCCCCGGTAGCCTGGAGGCCATCGTGCGGCTGAACCAGGCCGGCTTTTCGGTGGCGGTGGCCACCAACCAATCCGGCATCGCGCGAGGGCTGTTCGACGAGCAGACGCTGAACGCCATGCATCAGAAATTACACCGGGAACTCAATCGGCTGGGCGGCCAGATCGAGTTGATCGCCTACTGCCCTCACGGACCGGATGCGGGTTGCGAATGTCGCAAGCCCAAGCCGGGTCTGCTCCATCAGATCGCCCGCCGCTGGAAGATCGACCTTCGGGGGATTCCCGTCATCGGAGACAGCCAGAGGGACTTGGAAGCGGCCCGGGCGGTGGGCGCCCGTCCCATCCTGGTGCGCACCGGCAAGGGGGAGCAGACCCTCCGCACGTTGGAGACGACGGTGGAGGTGTATGCGGACCTTGGCGCCGCGGCGGACGCTTTGTTGAAGGGGGACGCAGCGTGAAGGTGGTGCGTTCGGCGGTCCACTTCCTGGCCATGGTGCTGGTCACCCTCTTTTTCGGTCTGGCCATCTCGACCGTGGGCCGGTTGTTGCCCTTGGCCTACCGCGACCGATGGGGCTGCGCCTGGGGACGAACCAATCTTTGGCTGATGAAATTGCTCTTGAAACTGGACTATCGCATCCAGGGCGTGGAGCATCTGCCCCGAAAAGGGCCGGTGATCGTCATGAGCAAGCATCAGTCCGCCTGGGAGACCATCGCCCTGCGCGGCATCCTGGCACCGCCGCAATCCTGGGTCCTGAAAAGAGAACTGATGTGGATTCCCGTCTTCGGCTGGGCCCTGGCGTCGGTACCCAACATCGCCATCGACCGCAAAGCCGGGCGCAAGGCGGTGCGACGCCTCCTCGAACGGGGGGTGGAAGTGCTCGAACAGGGGCGCATCCTCATCATATTCCCGGAAGGCACCCGAACCCGCCCGGGTGAGCGCCACAAGTACGGCGTGGGGGGAGGTCTGCTGGCCGAGCGCTCGGGTGCACCCGTGGTGCCCATCGCCCACAACGCGGGCGTCTTCTGGCCCAGACGAAGCTTCGTCAAACACCCCGGCACCATCGACGTGGTGGTGGGCCCGCCCATGGAGACCCAGGGCAAGAAGGCGACCGCCATCACCCGGGAGGTGGAGGCCTGGATCGAGGACCAGGTGGCCCAGCTGCCTTTGACACGGGAAAGTTGATCACAAGTTATCCACAGGATGCGTCATCCTGTGGATAACTTGATCAGATGTCGAGATTCTCCACCGAGAGGGCGTTTTTTTCGATGAATTCCCTTCTCGGCTCCACTTCATCCCCCATGAGCGTGGTGAACACCTCGTCCGCCCCCACTGCATCTTCTATTCGCACCTGAAGCAGACGGCGCGTGTCGGGATTCATGGTGGTTTCCCACAGCTGTTCGGGGTTCATCTCGCCCAGCCCTTTGTATCGCTGGATGTGCTGGCCGCGACGCCCTTCGTCCATGAGCCAGGCCAACGCTTCACCGAAATTGGAGACCGGCTTCTCCTTCTCTCCACGGCGGACGAAAGCCCCCTCCTCGATGAGCCCGTCGAGCTGTTCACCCACCGTTCTCAGCTTCTGGTAGTCCCCGCTCCGGAAGAAATCCAGGGGCAGTTCGCGTCGACTATCGATGCCGTGGGTGGACTGGATGATGGCAATGGCCTGGGGCGTACCCGAGCCGTCCGTCACCAGCTCCAACCGATAGCCTCGGCCCGGCCCAGCGGCGTCTTGAAGCCGCTCCTGGGCCTGGGAGAGCCAGTCGGACAAGGCCGAGGCGTCACTCAGTAGCGCCGCCTCCACCGCGGGAAGCTCGAGCAACAGCTCCAGGAACCGGCCGTCGTAACGCCGCGAGAGCCGGTCGATGATGCCGCGGGCGGTGACGTAGTCGTTGGCCAGGGCCTCCAGCGCGGAGGCGGACATGGGCGGCGCGCCGGCATTGACATGCAATTCGGCCCCCTCCAGAGCCAGGTGAAGCAAATACTGATTGAGCTCCAGATCGTCCTTGAGATAAGTCTCTTGCTTGCCCTTCTTCACCTTGTACAAGGGGGGTTGAGCGATATAGACATGGCCCCGCTCGATGAGCTCGGGCATCTGCCGGTAGAAGAAGGTGAGCAGCAGGGTGCGGATGTGAGCACCGTCCACGTCGGCATCGGTCATGATGATGATGCGGTGGTAGCGCAGCTTGTCCGGGTCGAACTCCTCGCGTCCGATGCCGCAACCCAGCGCGGTGATGAGGGTGCCCACCTCGGCGGAGGAGAGCATCTTGTCGAAACGGGCCTTCTCCACGTTGAGGATCTTCCCTTTGAGAGGCAGGATGGCCTGGTTCACCCGGTTTCGCCCCTGCTTGGCCGAACCGCCGGCGGAATCCCCCTCCACCAAATAGAGCTCGGACTTGGCAGGATCCTTCTCCTGGCAATCGGCCAGCTTGCCCGGCAGCCCCGCCACGTCCAAGACCCCTTTGCGCCGAGTCAGCTCCCGCGCCTTGCGCGCCGCCTCACGCGCTCGGGCCGCATCCACCATCTTGCCGGCGATGGCTTTGGCATCCGCAGGGTTCTCCATGAGGAACTCCCGCAGCTTCTCGGAGACCAGGCTTTCCACGATCCCCTTCACCTCCGAGGAGACCAGCTTGTCCTTGGTCTGGGAGGAAAACTTGGGATCGGGCACCTTCACCGAGAGCACCGCGGTGAGTCCCTCCCGCGCATCGTCACCGGTGGGGTGCACCTTCTGTTTCTTCGCCAGGCCGGCCTCGTCGATGTACTGGTTCAGCGTGCGGGTCAAAGCCGCACGCAGGCCCGCCAAATGGGTGCCACCATCCTTTTGGGGGATGTTGTTGGTGAAACAAAAGATGTTCTCCTGGTAAGACTCGTTCCACTGCATGGCCAGCTCCACCACCACTCCGTCCCGCTCGGCGGTGAAATGGAAGACCTTTTCGTGAATGGGCGTCTTCTTTCTGTTGAGATGCTCGACGAAAGCGCGAATGCCGCCTTCGTATTCGAACAGGTCCTCACGTCCCGTACGCTCGTCCTTGAGATGGATCCGCACGCCGGAGTTGAGAAACGACAGCTCACGCAACCGACGGGCCAGTATGTCGTAATGGAATTCCGTGTCGGAAAAAATCTCGGGGCTGGGGCGAAAACGGATGGTGGTGCCGGTCTCCCGGCTCTCTCCAATGGCGGTCAGCGGCGCCTCCGGCTCGCCGAGGCGGTATTTCTGATACCAGATGCGGCCGTCCCGCCGAATGGTGAGCTCCAGCTCTTCGGACAGGGCGTTGACCACCGAAACCCCCACGCCGTGCAGGCCGCCCGACACCTTGTAGGAGTTGTCGTCGAACTTCCCCCCGGCGTGCAGCACCGTCATGATCACTTCGGCCGCCGAGCGCCCCTCTTCCTCATGCATGTCCACCGGAATGCCGCGACCGTCGTCGGTGACACTCACCGAACCGTCGGTGTGGATCACCACTTCGATGTGGCTGCAGTAACCGGCCAGCGCTTCGTCGATGGCGTTGTCCACCACTTCGAAGACCATGTGGTGCAGGCCGGTGCCGTCGTCCGTGTCTCCGATGTACATGCCGGGCCGCTTGCGCACGGCATCCAAGCCCTTCAAGACCTTGATGGAGGTGGAATCGTAACCCTTGCTCATAGAAAAATCCCTGAATCCAACCGAACTTATTGTACCAGAACGGCCGCGCCACCTCCTCATCCGGAAGTGCTTTCACCGATGGCGGCCACCCGTCCCTGTTCCACGTGGAACATCTGGGCGCAGTATTTCGTCCAAGCCCCCGGTTTCACCGAGGTGACCCAGGCCTGCACCGGCCGTTCCGCGATCCAGGCCATCAACGCCTCCGCCTTTCGGTCGTCGAACTCGGCGCCAAGATCGTCGATCAACAACAGGGGTGGATCGGAGCGCGCCGCCGTCGTAAGTGCCCAGCGGGCCAGGCCCAGAGCATAGACCAACAGCTTCTGCTGACCCCTGGAGAGCACGCGAGAAGCCGGGCGACCGCGGCAGGTGAGCTTCAGGTCGGCGCGATGAGGGCCGCCGAAGGTATAACCCCGCGTCAGCTCCCGGTTTCGGTTGCGAGCCAACAGGACCCGGAGCGCCCCTTCGCTCCAGCCGGGATGAAAACCGATCTCCACTTGAAAACCGGCGCCCAACTCCACCAGAAGGGCCTTCACCTGTGATTCGAGCGATCGAACATATCTCGCACGGGACTCGGTCAACGCCTCTCCGGCATGGGCCAGCTCCGGTTCGAAGGCTTGAGCGAGGCGGGGATCGTTTCTTGCCAAGGCGGCGTTACGCTGACGAAGCGCCTTGACGTAGTTTTCGAGCCGCTGATGGTAGGAAGGTTCCACGTGGAACACCCCCTCGTCGAGAAACCGCCTCCGCACTTCGGGCCCTCCTTCCACCACCTCATGAGACCCGGGGACGAGCCACTGCATGGGCAACAGGCGAACCAGCTCGGAACGCCTTTTGACCTCCTGCCCATCGATTCGCGCCTCGAACCGTCGCGGCGCACGGCGTAACCCCACGGCATGCCCGACCCCTTGGGCGGTGCGAATCCTGGCAAAGATTTCTGCAGCGTCACACCCTTCCCTGATGAGCGGGCCGGCATCGGCGTGCCGAAAGCTTCGCCCCCGCCCCAAGAGAACGATGGCTTCCAACAGCGTGGTCTTCCCAGCGCCGTTGTCCCCGGTGAACAGATGGATCCCGTCGGTCAGAGACAGCGCGACCGACTCGAGGACCCGCAAGTTGTGGATGGTCAGCCGTTCGATCCGCATGAATCCAAAAAAAAACAAGGGGGCGAGGGCCCCCCTTTACCCACCCATTCCGACCGAGCGGCCTCAGATCCGCATGGGCATGACCACATACTCCAGCCCGGACCCCTCTTCCCCCGTGATGAGGCAGCCGGAAGAGGGATCGATGAGCCCGAACCGAACCCGCTCCCCCTCCAACGCCCCAAGCACGTCCAAGAGGTACTTCACGTTGAACCCCAAAGTCATGGCCTTGCCCTGGTAATCCACCTCAAGCTCTTCCTCCGCCACTTCGTGCTCGGGATTGTGCGTCATGAGGTTGAGAAGGCCCGGTTCGGCATGGAAGCGGACGCCCCGATACTTCTCGTTGGAAAGGACCGCCGTGCGCGTCAACGCTTGTCTGAGTGATTCGCGATCGGCCACCAGGTCTTCGGTGTCGGCCCTTGGAATCGCCTTTTCGTAGGGTGGATACCGCCCTTCCACCAGCTTGGTGGCGAAACTGCTGTGGCCGAAATCCACCTTCATGAACCCGGGGCTGAACTGGAGCTCCAGCGGGGGCGCGTCCGACCCGGCGTCGAGCAAGCGATTAAGTTCGAGCACCGCCTTGCGGGGAATGATGACTTGAAGCTCCGGGACCGATTCCGAATCCATCTCCACGTCGCACAACGCGAGCCGGTGGCCGTCGGTGGCCACGGTGCGCAACCGTCCGGGACGCCCTTCGAGAAGCATGCCGTTGAGGTAGTAGCGAATGTCCTGCAACGCCATGGCAAAGGCGGTCTTGTCCAGCAACCGTTTGAGGCGTTCCTGGTCGATCTTCAGGTAGTGGGTGGCGGCGGTCACCTCCAGCATGGGGAAATCGGCCGGCGGCAGGGTGCTCAGTGTGAAACGTCCCCGTCCCGATCGGATGGTGACCTTGTCCGTCTCCACGTCTAGAACGATACGGCTTTCCGCCGGCAAGGCCTTGCAGATCTCCACCAGCTTACGCGCCGGAACGGTGAACTCCCCTTCGTCCCCGCTCTCCACCTCGACCCGGGTCTTGATCTCCACCTCCATGTCGGTGCCGGTGATGGAGAGCCCGCCCGGATCCAGCTTGAAGAAAAGGTTCGACAGGATCGGCAGGGTTTGGCGGCGTTCGACGACGCTGGCCGCCTGAAGCAAGGAGGGAAGCAGGCTTTCCTTGGTGGTTTGGATCTTCATGGTGCCGTCTCTAGTGAATATAGGTTTTCAGTATCACACCCTGTTATTGTCATTACGCGGGGCCCGACATGGGGATGAACGGAAAACCCCTCTTTTTTACAATGGGTTGCGCCGTTTTCGCCTGGGTGGGACCCAGGGGAAGAGGTGGCGTTCATCCTGTGGAGCCTTTGTGGAAAACCCGCCTGTTTCGACAGCCGCATTTCGGTGCACAGATTTTCCACAGTCAGTGGCTCAGGGTTCTCAACAGGTTTTTATAGTCTTCGGCGATTCGGCTGTCGGTTTCTCTGAGTTCCTGGATCTTGCGGGTGGCGTAGAGCACCGTCGTATGGTCCTTGCCGCCGAAAGCGCGGCCGATCTCCGGCAGGCTGTGGTGGGTCAGCTCCTTGGCCAGAGTCATGGCCATCTGCCGCGGCCGGGCGATGGTGCGGCTGCGGTTCTTCGAGAGCATGTCCGAGCTGCGGATCTTGTAATACTCGGCCACCACCTTCTGGATGTTCTCGATGGTGATCTGCTTGTCCTGGGCGGCGATCAGATCGCGCAAGGCCTCCTTGGCGAACTCCAGGGTGATGGGCCGGCCGGTGAACTGGGCGTTGGCCACCACCCGCCTCAATGCCCCTTCCAGCTCGCGGATGTTGGAGCGGACTCTTTGGCCGATGAAGAAGGCCACTTCGCTGGGCAGTTCCACTCCGAAGAGCCTCTGCGCCTTGTTCATGAGGATGGCCACCCGCGTCTCCAGGTCGGGCGGTTCGATGGCCACCGTGAGCCCCCAGCCGAAGCGGGACTTGAGCCGATCCTCCAATCCGTCCACCTCCTTGGGAAAACGGTCGCTGGTGAGGATGATCTGCTGCTGGGACTCGAACAGGGCGTTGAAGGTATGGAAGAACTCTTCCTGGGAGCGCTCCTTGCCGGCGAAGAACTGGACGTCGTCGATGAGCAGAGCGTTCACCGAGCGCATCCGCTGCTTGAAGGCGTCGATGGTGTTGTGCTGCAACGCCTTGACCATCTCCGAGACGAAACCCTCGGAGTGGAGATAGAGCACGCGGTAATCGGGCCTGTGCTGGTGGATGAGGTTGCCGATGGCGTGCAGCAGATGGGTCTTGCCCAGGCCGGTGCCGCCGTAGATGAACAGAGGATTGTAAGCCTGTCCCGGCGCCTCGCCGATGCGAATGCCCGCGGCGCGCGCAAGCTGGTTGGATTTGCCTTCGACGTAGTTGTCGAAAGTGAAATCCCGATTGATGTTGATGAGTAAGTCCTTACTATCGGTGTTCGTCCTGGATTCATGCGCGATGTTCGAAGCGACTTCCGGCTTGGCGGATGCTTTTCCCTCGTCCGCGCTGCCGATGGCGAGCACCAGTTGCGGCACGCCTTCGGGGTCGTATTCGCGGAGAAAGGCTTCGATTCGCTCCTTGTAGTGTTTCCGCACCCAGTCCACCACGAAAGCGTTGGGGGCCAGCAGGCGCAGCTCGCCCGGGGCCTGACGGACGGGACACTGCAGAGGGCGTATCCAGGTGTTGAACTGCTGGGCGGGGAGCTCGCTCTCCAGCCGGGCCAGACAGTAGTTCCAGTGCTCCATGGTCGTGGCGGCGCGTCCAGGATGTCCCATAAGCCTGCGGTTCTCGGACAGTGGTCTCTTCCGGGGAAGGAGGTGCCTCGGATGGCCCGATGACGACCCGGAAGCCGGGGAGAAACAGAGTGTACCCTTCCCCGTTGGAGTTATCCACAATGGCCGGACGCCGTTTCGACGATCCCTTCGTCCAAGGCGAAATAGGGGTAGAATTCGGCCGTTTCGCGAAGGAGCCGCCATGTCGCCCGATCCGTTCCAAACCCCGGCCCGGCCGCCCAAATCCTTGCTGCGCAAGGTGGGCCGGGCCATCGCCGATTACGACATGATCCGGGAAGGGGACCGGCTCCTGCTGGGGGTCTCCGGGGGGAAGGATTCGCTGAGTCTGCTACAAATCCTCATCCATCTCCAGCGGCATGCGCCGGTGCGGTTCGATCTGGCGGTGCTGACGGTGGACCCCCAGATCGACGGTTTCGACCCCTCCCCCTTGGTGGACTATTACCGGGCCTTGGGGGTGCCTCACCACTATGTGCGCCAGCCCATCCAGGAGCAGGCCCGGACACACATGGACGGCGACTCGTTTTGCGCGTACTGCGCCCGCATGAAACGGGGCATCATGTACACCATCTGTCGCAAGGAGGGCTACGGCGTGCTGGTGCTGGCCCAACATCTGGACGACCTCGCCGAGAGCCTGCTCATGTCCCTGTTCCACGGCGGCCAGTTGCGCACCATGAAGGCCCACTACCGCAACGATGCCGGCGACGTGCGCATCATCCGGCCCTTGGTCTATGTGCGCGAGCGCCAGACCGCCGCCTTCGCCGCGTCCGCCGGCCTGCCGGTGGTGCCCGACTCCTGCCCCGCCTGTTTCAGCGCCCCCACCCGGCGCCAACACATGAAAGCCCTGCTGGCTCGGGAGGAGCGGGAGAATCCGCACCTGTTCTCCAACCTGCTCCACGCCATGCGGCCCCTCATGCTCGAAGGGGGCATTCCCGATTGAACCGTCAGGGCAGGAGATCCACTTTCACTTCGACCGGCGCCCGATGCCCGCTGCCCCCGGTGGCGTAGTGGACGGTGCCTGCGGCGGAGCCTTCCCGACGCAGGTGCACACCCCCCAGGGGAATCCACTCGCCAAGGCGGCCGGTGACGCGGGTGGTGAGTGACTGGATGCGGACCCGACCCGGTGTGCCGGAGGGGCGGGCGGCGAAGGGGGAGATCTCGAGCGTTACCCGATCGCCCTGGATCCAAGGCGTGACATAGAAACCGGAGGTGACGGCGTGGAGGTCGCCGCCCGGTCGCGGGCGACCCCAAGGGTCCAGGTCCCACCCGAAGGTGGGCAACAGCAGGCCGGTTTGTATGAAGGCGGGCGATCCTTCGGTGGCGCGAACCCGGTGTTCGTCCTCGGTGGACCAGCTTCGGCGGTGGGCGTGGATGCGGGCTTCCAGTCCCGACTCTGGTGTTGCGGCGCCGATGGTGACATCGCCCTCTTCGCCCAACTCGATGTGGCCCGCCGCTTCGGCGTCGAGTCGACGCTCGGTATGGGCGCCCCCCTGGCGGACATGGATCAAGAGCTGGCGGGGTGGACGGTCGAAGCGGTCGACGAGCGCCTTGAGACTCTCCAGGGTGTCCGGCGAGGCACGGATCACCAGTTGTCCGTTCATGCCGGTGACGGTGCCTTCCGCCCCGACGAAGGGACGCAACAGTTGCACCATCTGCTCCACGGTCTGATGGCGCAAGGGAATCACCTCCAGGCGTTCGCCGGCGGCGAAGACGGCCCCGCCGCCTCCACACAGCAACAGCCACAAAACGACGGCGCGCCGGAACCTTCCCATGGCGTCCAGTATAGCGGCCTTCGGCGGCTTCGGCGCCGTGCCGCCGCCTATTTTCGGAACGCCTTGTGGCACTGCTTGCACGCCTTGCCCACTTCGGCGAAAGCACGAGCGGCGGCTTCCCGGTCCCCGCCCGTGGCGGCCGCCGACAAGGCCGCGGTGCGCCGGCGCAGCGTTTCCAGATGGCCGGCGAACGTCTCCCAGTCCAGCCAGATTTCGTCTTTGGCGTCGGATTCGTCGCTCACCGAGTCTTCAGGGAAGCCGGCCAGAAGATCCAAGCGGGCGGCGGCGTCCAGATCGCGCGCGCGGCGGGCGAACAGAGCGCCGTCCCAAGGTTGCCGGCCTTTGAGCATGGCGCCCATCCGTTTCATGTTCCAGCCGAGGACCTCCATCAGCCCTTCCCGGTATTCGATGGCCTGTTCGACGGCGCTCTCGCTTCCACCCTGGGCGGTCCATGGGGTGGCGAGGGCGAGACAGAGCAAAAGGGCTCGACATCGAGTCTGGCGCATGATGGCTCTCCTTTATGGTTAGTTAATGAGAATCATTTTCAATTATTAGGGCACTGCCTCCGCTCGTCAAGGGGAAAGACGCTTTACAGTATAATTCCGCTTTGCGCCCGCCACGGCCCGTCCATGAGCCACCGCATTCGGGAGATTCCCTACAACTACACCTCCTTTTCGGACCGGGAGATCGTCATCCGGTTCCTGGGGGAGGAGAATTGGCGCCTGATCGAAGCATTGCGCGGCAGCCGACGCACCGGGCGTTCGGCGCGCATGTTGTTCGAGGTGCTCGGAGACATGTGGGTGGTGGATCGCAACCCCTATTTGCAGGACGATCTGCTGGCCGACACCGACCGGCGCAACGCCCTCATCCACGCCCTCAACCACCGCCTGGACCAGTTCGAAGCCCGTCTCGACGACAACACCATGGCGGCCCGCCTGCTGCAGGCGGCGCGCGAGGCGGTGGACCGCTTCGCCAACCGATTCACCGCCGACCTCCATCTTCGCAACCGCATCCGCCAGGCCCTCGAGGGGATCACCCGCGCCGACAACATCGACTTCTCGGGGCTGGCGCGGGTCTCCCACGCCACCGACGCCACCGACTGGCGGGTGGAGCTCCCCTTCGTGGTCATCTCCCCGGACCGTGAAGAGGAGGTGGCGCCCATCGTGCGCGCCTGCATCGACCTGGGGCTCACCCTCATCCCGCGGGGGGGCGGCACCGGCTATACCGGCTCGGCCGTGCCCCTGGAGGCCCACTCGGCGGTGATCAACACCGAGAAGCTGGAGTTCCTCTCCGGCATCGAAGAGGTGATGCTGCCCGGCGTGGAGGGTGCCGTGCCCACGGTGCGCGCCGGCGCCGGCGTGGTCACCCGGCGCGTCTCCGAGCTGGCCGAGCGCCACGGCCTCGCCTTCGCCGTGGATCCCACCTCCCAGGACGCCTCCACCATCGGCGGCAACATCGCCATGAACGCCGGCGGCAAGAAGGCGGTGCTCTGGGGCACCACCCTGGACAACCTCGCCTCCTGGCGCATGGTCACCCCCGACGGCAACTGGCTGGAGGTGGAGCGGCTGGAGCACAACCTGGGCAAGATCCACGAACAGGAGTTGGTG
>CAYOJM010000060.1:0-2950 GCA_964404295.1 uncultured Sedimenticola sp.
GTCGTAGAGCCCGGAGTCGTGGCCGTCGTCGAAGAAGATCTTGATGGCGTACTGGCCCACCGGTTTGATGTCGGTGATGTTCACGTCCTGCTTGTCCACCTGCAGGGTGGCGCCCTGGCCCCAGTGGCCGCGCACCTCGGCGGAGGGGGAGTAGACGCGCAGCAGCTCAGCGGGGTAGGTGAAGCGGCTGCCGTCGTCGAAGGCGATCTCCAGGGTGTGGGACTTCTTGTGGACGATGATGTCGGTGGGGCGCGGGGTGTCACTCATGGATCCAGCCTCCGAGGTGGCGTCGGGCGATGGCGGCCAAGGCGTCCAGGTGGTCGGCGCGGTCGTTCAGGCAGGGGATGTATTCATATCGGGCGCCTCCCGCCCCGAGGAAATGGTCCCGGTTTTCCATGGCGATCTCTTCCAGGGTTTCCAGGCAATCTGCGGCGAAGCCGGGGCAGATCACTTGTACATGTTCGATCCCGTCGCGGGCCAGTCGTGCCAGGGTGGTGCTGGTGTAGGGCTGAAGCCAGGGCTGTCGTCCCAAACGGGATTGGTACGAGAGCGTCCATTGGGTCGGCTTCAGCGCCAATGCCTCGGCCAGCGCATGGGCGGTGGTTTCGCACTGATGCGGATAAGGGTCGCCCGCGTCGGCGTATCGTTGCGGAATGCCGTGAAAGGAGAACAACAGATGGTCCGGTCGGCCGTGTGTCTGCTGAAAATTCCGCACGCTGGCGGCCAGCGCGCCGATGTAGCCCGGATCGTCAGGATACTGGGCCACCAGCCGCAGCTCCGGTATCCAGCGCCATTGCTTCAAGACGTCGGTGACGGCATCGAAGACCGAAGCGGTGGTGGTGGCCGAATACTGGGGATAGAGCGGAAAGACCAGGATACGCCGGCAACCGATTTCACGCAGGCGCTCCAGGCCGTGGGCGATGGAGGGGTTGCCGTAACGCATGGCTGCCTCCACCCGCACCCTCTCCCCAAGCCGCTCCTGGAGGCCGGCGGCCTGTCTGTGCGTGTGGACCAACAAGGGCGAACCCTCGTCGGTCCAGATTTTCCGATAGGCTTCCGCGGAGCGGGCGGGGCGGGTGGTGAGGATGATGCCGTTGAGCACCGGCCACCAGAGCCAGCGTGGAAGCTCCACCACCCGCCGGTCCCAGAGAAACGCCTTGAGATAGCGGCGCACGTCCCCCCGGCTCGGCGAGTCGGGGGTGCCCAGATTCACCAGGAGCAGGCCGGCGTCGGGGGAAGATGGCATGGTTCGGGGTCGCGGCGTGGTTTGCAGTGGCGTCGGGGAATGTTAGTTTAGATCGCCATGAAAGACCACGAGCCGGCGGATCGCATGCGCTTTTGCACCCGTTGCGGCGGCCCCTTGGCGCTGCGGGTGCCGCCGGGTGACAACCGTTTCCGCCACGTCTGCACGCGCTGCGGCGAGATCCACTACCAGAACCCCAAGCTGGTGACCGGTTGCATTCCCGAACACGCCGACGGCCGCATCCTTCTGTGTAGGCGCGCCATCGCGCCGAAATACGGTCTATGGACGCTGCCCGCCGGCTTCATGGAGAACGGCGAGAGCTGTCAGGAGGGGGCGGCCCGCGAAACCCTGGAAGAAGCCAACGCCCGCGTCGAGATCCTTCAGCTCTACACCACCTTCAATCTGCCGCACATCGACCAGGTCTATCTGCTATTCCGGGGTCGGTTGCTCGACGACGCCTTCGGTCCCGGCGATGAGTCCTTGGAGGTGGCCCTTTTCGATGAAGCGTCCATCCCCTGGGACCGGCTGGCGTTCAATGTAATCCGTGAGACGCTGCTGCTCTATTACGAGGATCGACGGCGTGGGCATTATCTTCACAGGGTGGGCGATCTGCGTCGAACTTCAACCGGTGAATACCGCTTCACGTTGCTGAACAATGCCTGACGCCGGAGTGGCCGACGTCGCTCATGGTTTTCCACTAGGAATTCCAGTGAACCGTTTCCTCCAAATCGTCGACTCGTTTCATGAGGCAAAGGATGCAAGAGGAGACGATCATGAAATCGATATCGTGGATGTCATTGGCGGTGGCGGCCATGTTACCGGCCCTTGCCATAGCGGAAAAACCGTCCCTTGCAATGGACGGAATCCGCATTCCGATGGAAAAACGGGTGTTGTCTTCGGAGCTTTCCATTGCCAGAGAGAATGGAAAGCCTTCGAGCGCGAAGGCGCGTCCGAACGCGGTACCGAAACGGAACGGCGAGCGGGCGAAGGAACGCCAGGCTTCGAAATCCAAATCGATTCCCGTGCCCCCCCGGCTTGTCCGTGCCTCCAGTTTCCAATGCGGGTAAATCGGGTCGGGGCAAGGAGATGGTTCCCAAGGGGATGCCGGCCCAACCGGTCACACGGCTTCCGAAAGGGACCGTTTGGTCGGGGGCGACGGAAACGGTATCGCCCGGAATCGCAAAACAGGGAAGGCAAGCACATGATTGCAAGAATGGCAAACCGGGGGAAAACGTATCCAAGAAGTGCAAGGACGGCTTGCCTTCCATCCACCTGCCCGGAGGGACGGGGAAACGGCTCCGGTCGGCCCAGGGGAGAGGTTCGAAAGCGCTTGGCAAAGAGCGCCTTGTGAACGGTGTTCCAAACGTCGCTTTACCGAAGTTACCCGGCCCGGGAGCCGAACGCCGCCTGTCTGGAACCGGGAATCAAGGCAGCAAGGGGCATGTTGACGGCAAAAAAAATGTGCTGGGTACCATTCCTCTTCCCGCCGGTGCCGGTCTTCCGCTGCCCACTCCGAACCTGGGAGGTCCTCGATCACCCGGCGTGGCCAAAGGCCCTTCTCTGCCTCGGCCCATGCCGACCCCTTGCCGGGAGCCTCGGTTGCCCGGCATGCCCGGCGCGGCGCCCGAGTGCCTGCCCGGGATGCCGCCGGCCGAGCCCCCTTCAGCTTTCGGCGGGCCGGAGATAGCGGAGGAGCTGCGGTCGCGC
>CAYOJM010000061.1:0-9114 GCA_964404295.1 uncultured Sedimenticola sp.
GGCGCGGGCGATCATCAGGCGCCGTTTCATGCCGCCCGAGAGGCTGCGCGCCTGCACCCGGCGGCGGCTCCACAGATCCAGCTCCTTCAACACCCGGCGCGCCTTGCCGTAGGCGACGCGGCGGGGAATGCCGTAGTAGCCTGCCTGGTTGACGACGATCTCCTCCACCGGCTCCCACTGGTTGAAGTTGAACTCCTGGGGCACCAGGCCGATGCGGCGCTTCACCTCCTGGGGCGCGCGGTCCAGGTCGTGGCCGAAGACCTCCACACGGCCCGAGCTCTTGCGCACCAGGGAGGCGAGGATGCCGATGGCGGTGGACTTGCCCGCACCGTTGGGACCCAGCAGGGCGAAGAAGTCCCCCGCCTCCACCTTCAGGTCGATGCCCTTGAGGGCCTCGGTGCCGTTGGCGTAGGTCTTGCGCAATCCTTCCAGGGTCACCGCGTGGGTCATGGCGTGGTCTGTTGGCAACGGGAAAGGGGTATTGTCCACGGAAACGGGCCCCAGCTCCACGGGCCTGTTAGAATTCAAAAATCCCGGTGCAGGAGGCCCGCCCCCGGGCCGGACCTCGAACGTTCGCGGCGGGGGCGCCGCTCCCACAGACTGGCAACGACCACGGACCATCATGCAACAGAAACTGCTCCACATGCTCCAGCTCCAGGACCGCCTCAACCGGAGGATCGACCCCGGCTGGCTGGAGGCGGGCCACGCCTGGTACCGCGCCATCTGGGTGGAGGCGGCGGAGCTGATGGAGCACTACGGCTGGAAGTGGTGGAAAGCCCAAGAACACGACCTGGAACAGATCCGCCTGGAGCTCATCGACATCTGGCACTTCGGCCTCAGTGCCGAGCTGGTGCGCTGCGGAGGCGACCTGGAGGCCGCCGCCCGGGCCATGCTGGCGCAGATGGAGGTCGGCGCCCACGCCGAGACCGACTTCCGAGCCAACGTGGACGCCCTGGCGCTCCACGCCCTCACCCACCGCTGCCTGGGCATGCCCCCCTTCCTCGCCCTTCTGGAGGCGGCCGGCACCGGTTTCGACGACCTCTACCGGATCTACGTGGGCAAGAACGTGCTCAACCGCTTCCGCCAGGACCACGGCTACCAGGAGGGAAGCTACGTCAAGACCTGGGAGGGGCGCGAAGACAACGAGCACCTGGCGGAGCTGGCCGCCGCCCTGGAGTCCGAGGGCGACGCCTTCGAGGCGGAGCTCTACGAGGCACTGGAAGAGAGGTACCCGGGGTAGAATCGCCCGCGTCGGCCCTCGGCCTCGGCGGGCCTGCGGCCGGGCCACCCATGGACCACACCGAACCGGACGACCCGTAGGCCGGACGAGGCCGCACCGCGGCCGACTCCGGCAAGGCGTTCAGACCTGCCGCCGCACCTCCACCACGTCGGGCACCTGGTTGAGCTTCTCCATCACCCGGCTCAGCTGGGTCACGTCGCTCACCTCCACGGTGAAGCGCATGTCGGCGGTCTCCTTGCGGCGGTTGGAGCGGGTCTTCACCCCCAGCACGTCCACCTCCTCGTTGGAGAAGACCGAGGTGATGTCGCGCAGCAGCCCCTTGCGGTCGGCGGCGTGGACCTGGATGTCCACCAGGAAGGCGCCCGGCGGCTGGGACTGGCTCCAGGCCACGGGGATCAGCCGCTCCCGCTGCTCCTCCTCCAGCCGTTTCACCACGGGACAGTCCCGACGGTGGATGGTGACCCCGCGCCCGCGGGTGATGTAGCCGACGATGGGATCGTGGGGCACCGGCTTGCAGCAGCGGGCCATGGTGGTCATGAGGTCGTCCACCCCCTCCACCACCACCCGGCCGTGGCTGGTAGTGGAACGACGGGGCCGCTGCGCCGCCTTCTCGACGATCTCCTCCTCGGTAGGGCGCGCCGGCTGCCCACTGTTGGCCACCTGCACCGCCGAGATCTCGCCGCGGCCGATGGCGGCGTAGAGGTCGTCCACGCTCTTGAGGTTGTAGCGCGGCAGCAGCTTCTCCAGGTCGGGCCGGGGCACGCCGAGCCGCTTCACCTCGCGCTCCAGACTCGACCGGCCCAGCTGCACGTGCTGCTCGAAATTCTGTTTCTTGAACCACTGTCGGATGCGGTTGCGCGCGCGCGAGGTAACCACGTACCCCGAGCTGGGGTTGAGCCAGTCGAGGCTGGGGCCCTCGGCCTTGGCAGTGAGGATCTCCACCGTCTGCCCGCTCTCCAGCGGCTGGGTGAGGGGGATCATGCGGCCGTCGGCCTTGGCGCCGCGGCAGCGGTGCCCCACCGAGCTGTGGATGGCGTAGGCGAAGTCCACCGCGGTGGCGCCGCGGGGCAGTTCCACCACCCTTCCCCGGGGGGTGAGCACGTAGATGCGGCGCGCCTCGAACTCAGCGTCAGAGAGCGGCGCCTCCTGCCCCTCCAACGGCTGCTCGAGCCAGGCCCGCATCCACTCGATGCGCCGCTCCAGCTCGGCGTCGCCCTTGCCGCCCTCCTTGTAGCGCCAGTGGGCCGCCACCCCCCGCTCGGCGTGCTCGTGCATCTCGAAGGTGCGGATCTGCACCTCCAGCGGCTTGCCGTCCTCACCGATCACCGCCGTGTGCAGGGAACGGTAGCCGTTGGGCTTGGGATGGGCGATGTAGTCGTCGAACTCCCCCGGCACCGGCTGCCAGGCGCCGTGCACCATCCCCAGCACCTCGTAGCACTGGGGCACCGTCTCCACCAGCACCCGCACCGCGCGCACGTCGAAGATCTGGCTGAAGTCCACCCGCTTGCGCTGCATCTTCTTCCAGATGCTGTAGATGTGCTTGGGCCGACCGCTGATCCTCGCCTCGATGCCGTGCTCGCGGCAGCTCGCCTGCAGTCGCTCGATCACCTGCCGGATGAAGGCCTCGCGCTCCACCCGCTTCTCCTCCAGGGCGCGGGCGATGGCGCGGTACTCGTCGGGACGGAGATAGCGCAGGGAGAGGTCCTCCAGCTCCCACTTGAGCTGCCAGATGCCCAGGCGGTTGGCCAGAGGCGCGTGGATGCGCTGGGTGATGCTGGCGATGCGCTTCTGCTCGGCCTCGTCCAGGTACTTGAGCACACGCATCAGCTGCAGCCGCCGGGCCAGCACCACCAGCACCACGCGCACGTCGTCGGCCAGCCCCAGCAGCATGCGCCGCAGGTTCTCGCTCTGCTTCTCGTCGGTCTCCCCGTTGCCGGAGACGGCCAGGGTGCGGATGCGGGCCAGGTCGCGCAGCATCCGCCCCACCGGCTCACCGAACTCCGCGGCGAGCTCCAAGCGGTTTTCCGGCAGGTCGGCCAGCAGCGCCGCCAGCAGCGTGGGGGTATCCAGCTTGAGTCGGTCGAGGATGTCGGCGGTCTGCACCAGCGCCAGCCGGTGCTGAAGGCCGCCGGCCACCTCCTCATCGCCGTGCGCCTCGTCGATCACCTGCAGGGCGCGGGAGAGCTGGTGGATCTCGTCGCGTGTGCGATGGCGCGCCAGTGCCGCCAACCAGGCGGTGAGCTGGGCCTGGGAGAGCACACCGGTTTCGGGGAGGTGGGATACTGCCTTGACCATGGAGCTGCCTGAAACGGCCGTCAGCCGGGGACAGCGCCCAACCTTACCACAGGAATCAGCGGATCTCCTCGATGGAAAAGCGCTTCTCCAGCACCCGGGGCGCAATCAGCGCGTACCCCTTCTGCTGCCAGTGGCCCAGCTCGGTGATGGCCGAGGGCACCACCTCGACGAAGTCCTGGAAGTCCTCCACCCGGTAGCCGTAATCGGCCGCCGCCAGCCCGCACACCTTGAACTTCACCCCCAGGCTGGCGTAGTAGCGCATCCGGTCCACCGCCTGGCGGTATTTCTCGTAGTTGGCCTCGGCCAGGGTGACGATCTCGGTGCCGTGGATCACCACCACAATCTCCATGAACTCCGGCGCCATGTGGTAGGGCGCCTCCATCAAGGGGTTCATGTAGGAGCGCACCCAGTAGAGGGCGCTGTCGATCTGCCTGGGGTCGTCGAAATAGAAGTCGAAGACCACCTTCGGGTCTTCGTAGGGGGTCTGCACCAACTTTCCCCCGGCAGAGGCCTGCAGGGGCAGCCACAGCAGGAGAAACAGGGTCGGGATCCTGGCGGTCATCGGAACGCTCCCGTGTATGGGCCTGTTCCAAGTCTAGCCCGCCTGTTTCACCGGGAGATGGAATTTTGTGGGAGCGAACCGCATGATCCAGAAAAAACCTTACCCATTCATTGGCTTGCGTCCGGCCCCGGCGCACCTGTCGGAGGCGGTTGATTGATTCCCTTCTCGAATTTCCGGAAACGGAGACTGCTGCGCAACGCCTTGATGCGCGCCTTCTCCGCCGCAAGGTCATTGGTGAGGAAGAAGAGGTAGGCGTCCGCTTTGTCATTGTGATGGATGGCGAAGAGCATTCCCTCGCGGTACTCCCGGCTCACGTCGGGTGAGAGGTCGAAGACGCCCACCGCCGCCCAGCCGGCGCGGAACGCCTCCCGCGCCTTGTCCGCCCCGTACTCCCGGCTCATCACCTGGTGGCCCCTGGCCAGAGTCTCGGTGAGGGTGCGAAAAAGCATGTTGAAGAGATCGTTGGGTGCGGGCGCTGCATTGTGGGGATCCTCGTAGTCGATCTCGATGCGGTCCAGCGGACGGATGGCGTAGCGCACCTCCAGGTTGCCATCCCGGCTGCGGTAACGGGCCTCGTAGGGCAGGACGTAGTCCGGCTCCACCGGCAGCGGCTCAAATCCTTCCGGTGGATGGAACTCCAACCCCCCTTCTTCCAGCAGGCGCTGGAAGAGACCAGGATCCGCCAGCACGCCAGCCGCCAGCAGGCAGCCGAAGAGCACCAGCCACCTCATGGCGTCTCCCCCCCGGCGACAGCCTTCTGCGCGGCGTCCACCTCCTCCCAGGCGCGCAGCAGGTCCTCCCCCGCCTTCTTCCAGGCGGGCTCCTTCGCCAGTTCCAGGAAGCGCCGGATGTCGGCCCGCGCCTTCTCCTTCTCACCTAGGGCCCAGTGCATGGAGCCGCGGTTGAACCAGGGCGCCGGCAGGTGGGGCTCCACGGCGATGCAGCGGTCGAAGTCGGCCAGCGCCTCCCGCTCCCGCCCGAGGTTGGCCAGCAGGGCACCCCGGTTGAAGCGGGCGGGTACGAGGTCCGGGTCCAGCATCACTGCCGCGTCGAGATCCTTCAGCGCCTCCTTCTGGCGGCCGAATCGGAGGTAGAGCTGGGCGCGGCTCACGCGGTAGAGCGGCACCCCGGGCGCCAGCTTCACCGCCTGCTCCAGGTCGGCCAGCGCCCCCTTGTAGTCCTGCTGCTCTAGCTCCAGGGCGGCCCGCATGTTGAACAGCGCCGCGTTGTCCGGGTACTTCGCTAGCGCCTGGGACAGTACCGCCATGGCCTGGGGCAGGCGTCCCCCCGCCATGTGCTGGGCCACCACCCTCATGTGCTGTTCGGGAGTGAGGGCAGCATGGGGATTCGGTCCCCGGTGCAGGGCGTTTGCCCTCCCGGCATCCAGGGGATCCACGTGCATGAGCGGCGCGCCTCCCGTAGGGATTTCCAGGCCTTTCTCCCCAGCCTTCGCGAGAACAACCACCAGCACCAGCAGTGCTGCGACTGACATGCTGATCCGGTCACTCATTCTTCACTCCGTGCAATCGTGGGCAAAAGGAAGCCGCCACGCGAACATGGCGGCCTCCTCCCCTTCCTGTTGCCGTCCGAAGACGGCCCATTCCTCCCTTGTCGTTAATTGCCTCTGGACTTTGCGTAGATCTTCAGCACCTTGTTGAGCATCTCGATATGCTGCTGGTCGGTGAGCCTGCCCGGCGTGTTGACCTTGGCCCAGAGTTCGGAGTTGGTCATTTCGCGGTGGCAGCCCATGCAGAGGCCGGTCCGCTCGATGCCCTTGCGCATCTCCTCGGGCAGGGCTCGCGACAACGGCCAGTGGGTGCCCACAGTCTGAACCTGCTGGCCATCCTTGATGATGGTGGACCAGTCGAAGTCCAGGTCGGCGATCTTCGGGATCTGGATCTTGTAGTTGCCCGGCTTCGGGATGGGCTTGCCGCTCTTCTGGTCGATCAGATCCTCGACGATATCCTCCACATAGCGGGTCTGAAAGACACCGCCACCAATGCCGTAACCCAGCGCCTTGGGATTGTTGTGGCAGGACTCGCAGGTACGCGCCTTGCGCTGCACCGAGTGCGGTTGCACCGGAGCCATGTCGATACCCAGCGGCGTGCGCTTCTGGCCCAGTTCCTTGCGTTCGTCCTCGGACTTGGCTACTTGGTTGAGGGCGATGGTTTTATTGTTGCGGTCGATGACCGTGTAGACCACCTGGCAACCCGGCATCAGCGGGGTCACACGGCCTTCACCGTTGATGCCCAGCACGGGGTCCTCCCAGCGCAAGTAGGAGCGGGTCTCGAAGGCCTTACCCGGACTCTGGATGCCCTTCACGCCCAACGGCGATTCGGCAGTGGAACCATCCGGGTTCCGCTTGGAGCCCGAGGCAATCCAGTCGGTGTCGTGGTAGGGCTTTCCGTTCTTGTCCTTGCCATAGTTCATCTGCACGTGGCAGCCGTAGCACTGTGGCACCCAGGATGCGTGGCAGGCGTAGCACTCGAGGCTATCGTTGTGCTTCTTCACCTTACTCATGGCCACCATGGAGTCCTGGTTCTTCCAGCTGCCGTCGAGCTTGATCTGCTTGAGCACCGGCACCTCGAAATCGAGTCCGGTGGCCGAATGCAGGATCACCTTCTTGCCCTTCTTCACCACGTTACCCAGTGGGTTGCCGCGGGTGGTGAGGAGATAACCGTCCCCCTTCTCGTAGACTGTGGCAAAGGCGGCGGTCTGGTCCAGCGGTTTGTCGGCCAAGCCGCGCGCCGGCGCCTTGCTCAGGTCCTTTTTGAACTCCTCGCCATAGCCCAGCGGCAGCTCCCAAGGGAACTTTTCGGGCGTGCCGTGGCAGTCCTGGCACTCGATCTCCACCTGCGCCAGCGTGGTCCCCGGCAAGTTGCCATCGCCATGCATGTCGATGGTGGTATGGCAGTCTTGGCAGAGCATGCCGCCCTTGGGATTGCCAGGCCGGCTCTGGTTGTACTGGTGGTGCAGGTCGTCGGAGATGAAGAGGTACTTCTTGGTGTGCAGCTTCGGCTGCTTCATCCCCTTCTCGTTCCAGGGCGAGCCATAAGGAAATTCCATGAGGCCCTGGTAGGTGACACCGATGCGCTTGCCGCGGTTGTGGCAGGAGTTGCAGGTTTCCACCGGGATCCCGGAATACTCAGCATGCGCCGTCTTCACCACCGACTTGCGCGTGGCCTGGATCTGGTGGGTGAGCAGGTGCCCCTTCTCCTTTTTGTCGATGGTGGGGTCGTTGCCCTCGTAGTACCCCTCGTTGCCATAGGGAATGTGGCAGGCGGAACAGCCCTGACCGCGGTAATCACCCCGCTTCTCACGCCCCTTCACGGTAACGTGGCAACGTTGGCACTGCTGCCGCTGGTAGGTGAAGCCGGCCAGCTTGGGATCCTTCTCGATCTCGTCCACCGAGGGCTGGGGAATCTGCTTCAGCTCGGTGGGGAACTGATCCTTGTGCGCGGCCATCATCTCCTTCATATAGGCCTTGTAGGCGGGCGTGCCCACCGTGGGCACCGGGCCGTCGGCATCCTTGACTGCGTAGTTGCCCCAGGGCACCTTGTGGTTCTGCACCTCCTTGATGCCCCAAGTGTGGAGATTGCCCTGGATCTTGCCCGCCTCGGTGTTCATCAGGGCCTTCTCCAGCCGTTCGGGATAACCCTGGTGGCAGGCGGCCTGGCCGCAGGTGAACTGGTTGATGTCCATGGCCCCGGGATCGGGGTAGAAGGTCTGGGGCCCCTTGGCCGCCTTCAGCTTGGCAGGCGAGCCCGTGTGGGCCTTCTTCTTGTCCTTGGTCTCCTTCGGATTGCCGCCGTGGCAGACCACGCAACCCTCGGAATCGCCATGGGGTGCCCCCAGGCTTTTGATCAACGCCATCATGGCGCTCTTGCTGTCGCGGATGTCCTCGATGCCCTTGTGGCAGGCGAGACACCCCGATTCCGCGCTGGCGGGAGCCGTCGTTCCGAACACGCCCCCCATCACCATCAGCAGGCCGACCCCCAGCCGGCGCAACCCCTTCCTGTTCATTGTCTGGCCTCCCTTGTACCGGTCTCCATCCAAATCGCCGGTCAATCACCCCGGTCGACGAATATCAGTGTATGCACAGTCACTGAAATTCCTATTGACCGGCGTCAACTTTTCCTTTCGTATATCAGGGTTTTTCAGGCAGACGTTCGACCGTGAACCACAACTCGTAGACGGGACCCTTGCTGAACCGCTTCTCCAGGGTCAGCCGGTGGCCGGACAGGATCCACTCGCCCGGCACGGCGGAGAGGACGGCGCGGCGCAGCCCGGCGGGCGGGCGCAGTCCGAGGCGTTCCAACATGCCTTCCAGGTATCGATCGTAGCGCTGCAGCACCCCCTGGGGACCACGCCAGGAGTTCATGCGCAGCTCCAGCACCAGCCTGCGCCCACCCCGTCCGTCTCCGAAGACGCGGTAGCGCAGGTCGCTGGCACCGGCAGGTTCCCCCTGGGGCAGCGCCTTGCGCGCGGTGGTGCAGCGCCAGCCCTCCCCGTCCTTGCGTACCGGCGGTGCACTCAGGCCGAGGGATTTCATCAGGGCGCAGAGCGCTTCGGGCGTGGCTTCCCCGGTGAGTCCACCGGCATGGAGCGCCGGCGCCGTCAGCAGGAACGACGCCGCCAGCCACGCCCACGGCTTCAACGGCGGTTCTCCACCTGGGAGACGTCGCGCACCGCGCCGCGGGCGGCGTCGGTGGTCATGGCGGCGTAGGCGCGCAGGGCCTCGCTCACGGCCCGGTCACGGTTCGCCGGTTTCCAGGGGTTGTCGCGTGCCTCCATGGCCGCGCGGCGGCGGGCCAGCTCCTCGTCGCTCACCGCCACCCGGATGGAGCGGTTGGGGATGTCGATCTCGATGGTGTCGCCCTCCTCCACCAGGGCGATGTTGCCGCCGCCCGCCGCCTCGGGAGAGACGTGGCCGATGGAGAGCCCCGAGGTGCCGCCGGAGAAGCGGCCGTCGGTGATGAGTGCGCACACCTTGCCCAGCCCCTTGGACTTGAGGTAG
>CAYOJM010000062.1:0-3056 GCA_964404295.1 uncultured Sedimenticola sp.
GGGGCGGTCGAAATCCTGCCCCTTGGATGGTGAAAGGGTGACGATCATGGCATCCGTCGAAAAAACCGAAAGGCCGCCTAGGATACTCCAACCCACGTTAAGGGGTCAGTGTGGGACGGTGTCGATTTTCTTTACACAATCCTCTTGCCGGCCCATCGCTCAAGAATCCAAGTCATGGCAAAGAAAAGCATTTTTCGTAAGGCTCGAAAATTGCATGTTCTCTCGTTGCCATGCGTTTCACTGCTCTTCTCATTGGTATCGCGCTCCTGGTTCCTGCCGCCTCCGCGGAAGAGGCGGCAGGCTACCTGGAGTTGGCGGCGGATTACGCCCAGGGCCGCAACGGCAAGCCGCGGCGGCCGGAAGAGGCGTTCCGCCTCTACTGCCTGGCCCACCTGTCGGGCGACGCCGAGGCGCGTTACGAGCTGGGGTGGCTCCACTTTACCGGCCGGGGGGTGCCGCGGGACATGGGACGGGCGGCTTGGTGGTTCGAGCAGGCCGCCGAAGCGGGCGACCGGACCGCCGCCAACCTGCGGCGGCGGCTGGCCCACGTCCAACCCGTGGAAGACGACAGTTGCGAGCGGCTGGCCGGAGGCGTCTCCCGCACCCGGTTGCAACTGGAAAAGTGGGTCTATCGCCTGGCGCCGGAGTACGACCTGGACCCCAAGCTGGTGATCGCCGTCATCGAGGTGGAATCGGGCTTCGACCCCAAGGCCCGCTCGCCCAAAGGCGCCATCGGACTGATGCAGTTGATGCCGCAGACGGCCCGCCGTTTCGGCGTGAGGGATCCATGGGATCCCATCCAGAACCTGCGCGGCGGCATGGCCTACCTGCGTTGGCTGCTGGACCGCTTCGACGGTGACATCGCGCTGGTGCTCGCCGGCTACAACGCCGGTGAAAAGGCGGTGGAGAAGTACCGCGGCATCCCACCCTATCGGGAGACGCAAAGGTACGTTCAGCGCATCACCCGCACTCTGGAGCGCGAGTCTCTTCTGTAAGGCTCAATCCAGGGGCACCAGCTCGAAATCGTGGGTGATTTCGGCGGTTTTGCCCAACATGATGGAAGCGGAGCAGTACTTCTCCGCACTCAAACGCACCGCCCGCGCCACCGCCTTTTCCGTGAGCCCTTTGCCACCCACACGGAAGTGGACGTGAATGCGGGTGAAGACCTTGGGTTCGGTTTCGGCCCGCTCGGCGGTGAGCTCCACTTCGCAGAAGCGCACCTGCTGACGACTCTTCTTCAGGATGTGGACCACGTCGAACTGGGTGCATCCCCCCATGCCGAGGAGCAGCATCTCCATGGGGCGCACGCCCAGGTTGCGCCCGCCGTGCGCCTCCGGCCCATCCATCACCAGCGCATGGCCGCTGCCCGACTGGGCCAACATGAGCGCCCCGTCCACCCATCGCACCTTGCCTTTCATCTATCTCTCCCCAAAGTTGCGCGCGCGCCCTATAGCACAACCTTAACAAATGTGTATATACTGCGATTACAACAATGATATCTGGATCACAAGGGGAACGCGAAACCATGAGCATCGTCAATCCGCCGCCGCCGCCGCCCGAGTGGTTGGAACCTTTCCTCTCCCACTGCCACATCCACAAATACCCGGTGCGCAAGGAGCTGATGAAGCCGGGGGATCCTGCCGACACGCTCATGTACATTCTCGACGGCCAGCTCACGGTGCTGCTGGAGGATGAAGACGGCAAGGAGATCATCCTTGCTTATCTGAACAAAAAGGAGTTCATCGGCGAAATGGGCATGTTCGTCGATCAGCCCACCCGTTCGGTCATCATCCGCACGCGCACGCCATGCGAGATCGCCGAGATCAGCTATCAGAGACTCAATACTCTGCTCGACAACGAGCTGCGCCCCTACGTGAAGGACTTTCTCTACGCCGTGGGACGGCAGCTTTCGGAACGGCTCATGAGCACCAGCCGCAAAGTGAGCCACCTCGCCTTCTTCGACGTCACCGGCCGCGTGGCGAGCACCTTGCTGGACCTTTGCAAGCAGCCCGACGCCATGACCCACCCCGACGGCATGCAGATCCGCATCACCCGCCAAGAGATCGGCCGTATCGTGGGCTGCTCCCGTGAGATGGTGGGGCGCGTGCTCAAGAACCTCGAAGCCCAAGGCTTGATCCGGGTGAAAGGCAAGACCATGGTGATCCTGGGCGCCCGCTGAACGCGGCGTCTTCCCGAATCAAGCACGCGGCGGGGTTTCTTCCCGTCCCACGGGAGGCCCGCTCCCCCGCCAGATCCCAACGGCCGGTCGCGGCGGAGGCGGCCGCGCCTAGAGGCCGAAGAGTTCGGCCAGCCGCTCGCCGGGGTCTTCGGCGCGCATGAAGGCTTCACCCACCAGAAAGGCGTTCACGCCGTGCGCCCGCATGAGCGCCACGTCCTCCCTGGCGAGGATTCCCGACTCGGTAACCACCAGCTTCCCTTCGGGAATGCGCTCCAGCAGCTCCAGAGTGGTCTGCAGGCTCACCTCGAAGGTGCGCAGGTTGCGGTTGTTGATGCCCACCATGGGGTTCTCCACCGCCAGCGCCCGTTCCAGCTCCGCGGCGTCGTGCACCTCGATGAGCACGTCCATGCCCAGCGCCATGGCCAGGCCGTTGAGTTCCTCCAACTGTGCATCGTCCAGGCAGGCGACGATGAGCAGGATGCAATCGGCCTCCATGGCCCGCGCCTCGTAGACCTGGTAGGGGTCGACGATGAAATCCTTGCGGATCACCGGCAGCCCGCAGGCGGCGCGCGCCTGCCGCAGGTAGCCGGGCGAGCCCTGGAAGAAGTCCCGGTCGGTGAGCACCGAGAGGCAGGCGGCGCCGTGGGCGGCGTAGCTGCGGGCGATCTCGGCCGGGCGGAAATCCTCGCGCAGCACCCCCTTCGAAGGCGAGGCCTTCTTGATCTCGGCGATGACGCCGGGCAGGCCGGCGGCGATCTTCTCCTCGAGGGACTTCACGAAGCCGCGGGGCGGGGACTTCCCCTCGAGGGCGGCGCGCAGCTCCACCTCGGGAACCCGGCGCCTGGCCTCGGCGATCTCCTCGCGCTTGCGGGCGACG
>CAYOJM010000063.1:0-3969 GCA_964404295.1 uncultured Sedimenticola sp.
GTTCTGGCGGAAGTAGGCGTGCAGCACCGCCTCGCGGGGACCTGCGTAGAGCATGTCGAAGCCGTAGCCGGTGATCATCACGCTGTTGGGCGGGAAGTAGAGCTCCACCATCTTGCGGATGGCGGCGTCACGCACGGGCGCGGGGATGTCGCCCGGCTTGAGCTTGCCCAGCAACATGTGGATCACCAGGCCGTCGCAGCCCAGGCGCTCCATGGCCATGTGGCACAGCTCCTCGTGGGCGCGGTGCATGGGGTTGCGGGTCTGGAAGGCCACCACCTTCTTCCAGCCGCGCTCCTTGATCTCGTTGCGGATCTCCACCGCGGTGCGGAAAGTGTCGGGGAAGTCGGTGATGAAGTAGGAGAAGTTGAGCACCTTGATGGGACCGGAGAGGGCATTGCGGCCCTGGCTCATGAAGGTGGCCACGCCGGGATGTTCCATGTCGTCGGTACGGAACACCTTGTCACGCATGGTGGCCATCTGCTCCTCGGTGACCTTCTCGATATTCTCCACGTCCATCACCGCCAGCACCGGGTTGCCTTCCACGTTGGGGTCCCGCAGGGCGATGCGCTTAGCGTCGCCGATGGAGGCGAGCTGCTCGTCGTCGATCATGCAGAGCACGGGCACGGGGAAGAACTTGCCGTCGGGCAGGATCATCTTCTCGGCCGCGCCCATGGCCTCGGCAACGTTCATGAAGCCCGGCAGGGGAGAGAAATAACCGCCGCCCAGCATCACGGCGTTGCCCGCCGCCTGGGAGGTGATGACCACGGAAGGCAGGTTTTCCGCTTCATGCATCAGCGCCTCGTGTTCGTCCACGTCGTAGACGAACAAGGGCATGAGCTCATCGGAACCAACGGGATTGATCATGTGGCTGTACTCCTGCGAATGGGATGGAAGGTGGGAAAAGTGGCATAAAACTACCAGAAGGTCGCTTGAGGCGCCGCTAACTTCTCTTTATGGCGTCAGCAATTTTTTACCGGGTGAACCCCGGGGAAATGGCGCGATTTTCGCTGAAAAAAACTATATTTATCTTAATGTTATCAATTTTTCTTCATAAACAAGGTTATTTAGGATCCCCTTCGCGGCCCGCCGCTTCCAAAGAATCCAAAATGGATTGGAGGGCCGCGACCGGATCGGCCGCGGCGGTCACCGGGCGACCGATGACCAGATGGGTGGCGCCGGCGGCCAACGCTTCGGACGGCCCCATGACCCGTTTTTGATCACCGAGGCCGGCTCCTGCCGGACGCACGCCCGGCGTGACCAAAAGGAAATCCTTTCCCCGCTCATGGCGCAGGCGGGCCGCTTCGCGAGGTGAGCAGACCACCCCGTCCAGCCCGCAGTCGTGGGCCAGAGCGGCCAGCCGCGAAACGTTCTCTTCCGGCGTGCCTTGGAACCCCACCTCGGCCAGGTCTTCGCCTTCCAGGCTGGTGAGGATGGTGACGGCCACCAGCAGGGGCCGAGAAAGACGCCGTTCGAGCCGCTCGCGGGCAGACGTCATCATCCGACGTCCTCCCGAGGCGTGGAGATTGAGCATCCAGACGCCAAGGTCGGCGGCGGCGTCACAGGCCGCCGCCACCGTGTTGGGGATGTCATGGAACTTCAGATCGAGGAAGACCTCGAAGCCTTTCGCCCGCAGCGCTTCGACGACCGAAGGGCCGGCGCGAGTGAACAGTTCCTTGCCCACTTTCACCCGGCAGAGGGCGGGGTCCAAGCGGCCGGCCAATTCCAAGGCGGGGGCAACGGCGGGAAAATCCAGGGCCACGATGACGGGCGATGGAGACGACATGACTCACTCCTTGGGTTCTTGGGTGCGGCGCAAAGTGCTCCACTGGCGACAGCTCGGACACTGCCAGTGCAAGTGGCCGGCGGCATAGCCGCAATGGGTACATTGATAGGCCGGGCGTTCGGCCAGAAGCCGTTCCAGGTGCGTCTTCAGGCCGGTGAGGACCTGGCCCGCCTGGACGTCCGGCAGTTCGGCGTTGATCTCCATCAGCCGGAGCAGGCCGCGCAGGTTGGGGTGGTGTTCCACCTGGTCCGAAAGAAAGGCCGATGCGGCCGCCTGTCCTTTGAGCTCCTGGAGCAGGTCGGTCAGGGCCAGGGCCACATCCACGTCGAACCGCTTTTCGAGCAGCGTTTCCAGGTAGGCGCGAAACCCTTCCAGATCGTCCAGGCACACGTGGCATTGGCGCAGGTCGTCCAGGATTTCGGCGACGTATTCGGGCTTGCGCACCGCGATCTCGCGCAGGAGATCCATCGCCTCACTGCACGCCCCCGCCTCGAGTGCCATGCGCGCTTGAAGATGCCTCGGCCGCACGCACTGGGGTTCGGCTCGGATGGCCTTTTCCAGGCGGCGCGCGGCCTCGTCGACCTCGCCGCGCTGGAGGGCCTCCTCGGCCAATTCGCAATGGTAGTGGGCCTGAGCCAACCCCAGAGGCTCGCTGGTGAGGGGCTGAAGTTCGCGGGCCACCTTCAGACATGCCCGCCAATCCCGCTCCTGCTGATAGATGATCAGCAGGTTTTGCAGCGCCTTGCGCACGTGATGGCGCATCTCCTTGAGTTCGAGAAACAGGTTCTCCGCTCGGTCGTAGAGGCCGGCGCGCATGTAATCCATGGCCAGTTCGAGCAGAGCGTCGGCACGCTGCTCTTCGTCGAGCGAGGGCCGGGCGATGAGGTTCTGATGAATCCGGATGGCCCGCTCCACCTCACCCCGGCGGCGGAACAGGCTGCCCAGGGCCAGGTGGGTCTCCACGGTTTCGCTGTCCACCTCGACCAGTTGCATGAAGACGTCGATGGCCTTGTCCGGCTCTTCGTTGAGCAGATAGTTCAAGCCGCGGAAGTAGGCAGGCGTGGTGGCCGGTCTTTTGTGCCCGCTCCGGGCGGCGCTGCGACGCGCAGCCCACCAGCCGGACGCCGCGGCCACGGGAAGGAGGAACCAGGCCAGTTCGATCACGTCGGACGCCTCCCCAGGGGTGCGGCGGGGCCGCACGCCAAGCCGAGGCGCCGGCGATCCATCCACCCGGAAGAGGCCGGAAACGGTGATGGAACGCGAAGGATCACGAACGGCAACATGCGGTCATGGAAAGCAGAACCGGACGACGAGCGCCCTTTTTCTCCGCTGAGGGGCGGCTTGCATCATATCAAAGGAAGGCGGGGCGGCGGCCGGGCTCATTTCAGGCCCAGCACGTCCTGCATGTCGAAAACACCCCGCTCCTTGTCCCGCAGCCAGAGCACCGCGCGGGCGGAGCCGTTGGCATAGGTCATGCGGCTGGACGATTTGACCGCGATCTCCACCCGCTCGCCCTCGGCGGCGAACCAGACGGTGTGTTCCCCCACCACGTCGCCGGCCCGGATGGTCTCGAAGCCGATGGTTTCGCGTTTGCGCTCACCGATGATGCCATGGCGGCCATAGACGGCCACCTCTTCCAGATTGCGCCCAAGGGCCTGAGCCACCACTTCGCCCATGCGCAGTGCGGTGCCCGAAGGGGCGTCCACCTTGTGGCGGTGATGGGCCTCGATGATTTCGATGTCCGAGGTTTCGCCCATCACCCGGGCGGCGATGTCGAGAAGCTTGAAGCAGAGGTTCACGCCCACGCTCATGTTCGGCGCGAAGACGATGGCGATCTCATCGCCCGCATCTTGGATGGCCGCCTTACCGGCCGCATCGAAGCCGGTGGTGCCGATGACCATGCGCTTGCCGTGGCGCCGACACACGGCCAGATGGTCCAGGGCCGGGCCGGGGCGGGTGAAGTCGATGAGGGTGTCGAAGCGGTCGACGGCGGCTTCCAGATCGGCCTCTAGGGCCACACCCAGCCGGCCGACGCCGGCCACCTCGCCTGCATCGGCGCCGATGAGGGTGGAATCGGGATGCTCGGTGGCCACAGTCAAGGCCAGCCCTTCGGTTTCGGTGACGGCCTGGACCAGGGCCTTGCCCATGCGACCGGCGGCGCCGGTGACGGCTACTCGAATCATGTC
>CAYOJM010000064.1:0-65942 GCA_964404295.1 uncultured Sedimenticola sp.
GAGCACGAAGGCGGCGATGCCGGCGCGCGCGGCGTAGGCCGCCGCGGAGGCGGAGGTGTTGCCGGTGGAGGCACAGATCACCGCGCGGCTCCCCTCCTCCACCGCCTTGGTCACCGCCATGGTCATGCCGCGGTCCTTGAAAGAGCCGGTGGGGTTGAGCCCTTCGTACTTGACGTAGATATCCACCTCCTTGCCCAGCTCCTTCGGGATGTTGTTGAGGCGGATGAGCGGCGTGTTGCCCTCTCCCAGGCTGATGACGCGGGTGTCGTCGGAGACCGGCAGCCGGTCGCGGTATTTGTTGATGAGTCCGGTGTAGCGGGGACGGAATGGCATGGTCGTCCTCTCCAGGTCGTGGAATGGGGGGTGAAGGAAGCGGTCAGTCGAGCTGCTCCACGCGAATACGGGCCACCGGCGCGGTGACCACGTCCAATCCTTCGATGGCGGCGATGGCCCGGTTCATGCGTCCCTCCTCCACCGCATGGGTGAGCATCACCAGCGGCACCTGGGTTTCACCCGCCGCCGGCTCTTGCTGTTTGATGGCCTCGATGCTGATGCCGGCCTCACCCAGGATGCCGGTGAGCCGCGCGAGAACCCCCGGCTTGTCCTCCACGGTCAATCGCAAGTAGTAGGCGGTGGTCACCTGGTCCATCGCCAGCACGGGCGAGTCCGAAAGCTCGTCGGGTTGGAAGGCCAAGTGGGGCACCCGGTTCTCGGGATCCGTGGTGAGGGTGCGGGTGACGTCGATGATGTCGGCCACCACCGCCGAGGCGGTGGGCAGGGAACCGGCGCCGGCGCCGTAGTAGAGAGTGGGTCCCACGGCGTCACCCTGCACCAACACGGCGTTCATCACCCCGTCCACGTTGGCGATGAGGCGCCGTTCGGGAATCAAAGTGGGATGGACCCGAAGCTCGATGCCCCGTTCCGTCTTGCGGGTGATGCCCAGATGCTTGATGCGGTAACCGAACGACTCCGCATAGGCCACGTCCTGCGGCTCGATCTTGGAGATCCCCTCCGTGTAGCACTTGTCGAACTGAAGCGGAATGCCGAAGGCCAAGGATGCGAGAATGGTCAGCTTGTGGGCGGCGTCGATGCCCTCCACGTCGAAGGTGGGGTCGGCCTCGGCGTAACCGAGGGCCTGGGCCTCCGCCAGCACCTCGCCGAATTCGCGCCCTTTGTCGCGCATCTCCGTGAGGATGAAGTTGCCGGTTCCATTGATGATGCCGGCGATCCATTCGATATGGTTGGCCGCCAACCCTTCGCGCAAGGCCTTGATGATGGGAATGCCGCCGGCCACCGCCGCTTCGAAGGCCACGGTCACGCCCCGTCGCTGTGCGGCGGCGAAGATCTCGTTGCCGTGCAGCGCGATCAGGGCCTTGTTGGCGGTCACCACGTGCTTGCCGTTCTCGATGGCTTGCAATACCAGCTCCCGGGCCGGCGAATAGCCGCCGATGAGCTCCACCACGATGTCGATCTCGGGGTCGTTCACCACCGCGAAGGCGTCGTCCGTGACCCGAACGCGATCCAGTCCCTCCAGCCGTTCCGGGTCGTACTCGCGCGCCGCGGCATGCACTACGCGAATGTCGCGGCCGGCACGACGGCTGATCTCCGCCGCGTTGCGGTGGAGCACATTGAGGGTGCCTCCCCCCACGGTACCCAAGCCCAACAATCCAACTTTGACCGGTTCCAATGTCGTTTCTCCTGCTGTTTTTCTGTATCGCCGGGCATGGCCCGGCCCGGGTAAGGAATCAGGGTCGCCCGGCCTGGAGCAAGCCGTCCTTGCGGAACATCTCGCGGATGCCGCGGATCGCCTGGCGGGTGCGGTGCTCGTTCTCGATGAGTCCGAAACGCACGTGGGTGTCCCCGTACTCGCCAAAGCCGATGCCGGGGGAGACCGCCACCTTGGCCTCCTTGAGCAGCTTCTTGGAAAACTCCAGCGACCCCATCTCCCGATAGGGTTCGGGAATGGGCGCCCAGACGAACATGGTGGCCTTGGGGCGCTCCACCTTCCATCCGAGGTTGTTCAACCCGTCACACAACACGTTACGGCGTCGCTCGTACATGGCGGCGATCTCCCGCACACAATCCTGAGGCCCTTCGAGGGCGGTGATGGCCGCCACCTGGATGGGGGTGAACATGCCGTAATCGAGATAGGATTTGATCCGCCCCAGGGCGGCGACGAGGGTCTGGTTACCGCTCATGAACCCCACCCGCCAGCCGGGCATGTTGTAGCTCTTGGACAGGGAAAAGAACTCCACGGCGATGTCCAGGGCCCCGGGAACCTGGAGAATGGAGGGGGCCTTGTAGCCGTCGAACACGATGTCGGCGTAAGCCAGGTCGTGGACCACCCAGATGTTGTGCTCCTTGGCGATCTCCACCACTTTTTCGAAGAAGTCCAACTCCACGCACTGGGTGGTGGGGTTGCCGGGGAAGTTGAGCACCAGCATCTTGGGCCGCGGCCAGGAATCCTTGATCGCCTCCTCCAGCTTCTCGAAGAAGTCCACCCCTTCGACGAGCGGCACGTGGCGCACGTCGGCGCCGGCGATGACGAACCCCCAGGGATGGATGGGGTAAGCCGGGTTGGGCACCAGCACCGAATCGCCCGGGCCGAGGCAGGCCAGCGCCAGATGGGCCAGTCCTTCCTTGGAACCGATGGTGACGATGGACTGGGTTTCGGGGTCCAACTCCACGCCGTAACGCGCCCGGTACCAGTTGCACATGGCCCGGCGCAGCCTGGGGATGCCCTTGGACATGGAGTAGCGGTGGGTGTCCTTGCGCTGGGCCGCTTCGCAGAGCTTGTCCACGATGTGTTTCGGCGTGGGCTGGTCCGGGTTGCCCATGCCGAAATCGATGATGTCCTCGCCCCGTGCGCGCGCTTCCGCCTTGAGCTCGTTGACGATGGCAAAGACGTAGGGCGGCAGCCGCTTGATGCGCTGGAACTCTTCCATTTCAGGCGTGGACACGGAACAACCTCTGCTGCAGCCGGGTAAGGGCAAAACGGGTAAAGTACATGAGCACCTAGTAAAATTCAACGCACCCTAGGTTTTCGCAAACACCATGAAATTCACCGCCGAACTCATCGACAACCCTTGGGTGATCCGCGCCTACGAACCAGGATGGATCCGCATCGGCGAGACGATCCACCGCCACAACCTGCTGCTCATGCCGGAGCGGATCCTGGAGCCCTGGCCCGTGGACGCGTTGGAACGGCTCACGCCGGAAGATCTGTCCAGCCTGACCCTCCATCGGCCCGAGGTGATCCTCTTCGGCACCGGTGCACAACAGAAGTTACTCCACTCCACCCTGCTCGCGCCGTTGGCGGAAGCCGGCATCGGTCACGAGGTGATGGACACGGGCGCCGCCTGCCGCACCTACAACATCCTCCTGTCCGAAGGGCGCTCGGTGCTGGCGGCGCTCATCCTGTGAGCCCAGTCCGGTGGCACCTGTCCGACTCAAGGAAGAGGCGGTGGATCGTCGTTCAGGGTACGCAGAAAAGCGATCAGCTTGGCGCGGACCGATTCGCGCCGGATGCCTCGGAAGTCCATGATCCGGCCGGGCACGGCCCGATCGGTGCGGGTGAGATAGTAGTTGAGGGTGGCGTAGTTCCAGACGTGCCCCGACCGCTTCATCGCCTCCGAATAGTCGAAGCCCGGGTAGGTGCCCGCCTTGCGGCCCATGATGTTCCACAAGTGGGGCCCTTTGCCGTTGCCTCCGTCTTTCTCGTGGTCGTGGCAGGATGAGCATTTGCGCATGAAGATTTTCTCCCCTTCCGCGGGATCGGCTTTGCGCAGCGCCTCCACGAACGACTGAGGCAATGGCGGATCGTACTCGGACAAGGGTCCCGGTTCTTCGGCCGTCGAAGCCCCGGCGGCCAGCAGGGCGAGGAGCCCCAGGTGCAATCCGCGTCTGTTCATGGTCTGCCTCCGTATCGCGTGCAACGGCTGAATCCCCGCGGCCCGCGGCCGCTTCCTTGACAGTATGATGATGGAGCACCGAGAATGATTTCAACTTCATTCTCGGCCCGACACCATTGGACGACCTGCCCATAGGAGGGCTGTTCGGCGCGCTCTTCGTGCTGATTCTGCTCTCCGCCTTCTTCTCCGGCTCCGAAACCGCCCTGATGACCCTCAACCGCTACCGCCTGCGCCATCAGGCGGAGCAGGGGCATCGGGCCGCGCGCATGGCGGAGCGTCTGCTGCAACGCCCGGACCGACTCATCGGGCTGATCTTGCTGGGCAACAACTTCGTCAACATCCTCGCCTCGTCCCTGGCCACGGTCCTGGCCATCCGGTTGGGGGGCGAAGGGGCCATTCCCCTGGCCGCCGGACTGCTCACGCTGGTGATCCTCATCTTCTCCGAAGTGGCGCCCAAGACCCTGGCCGCCCTCCATCCCGAGCGCCTCGCCTTCCCTGCCGCCTGGGTCTATGTGCCGCTGCTCAAGGTGAGTTACCCCCTGGTGGCCCTGGTCAACTTTTTCGCCAACACGGTGCTCAAGCTGTTGCGGGTCTATCCAGAGGCGTCGTCCAAGGATGCCTTGAGCAAGGAAGAGCTGCGCACCGTGGTCAACGAGGCCGGCGCCCTCATCTCCCAACGTCACCAGAAAATGCTGCTGGCCATCCTCGATCTGGAGAAGGCCACGGTGGACGACATCATGATCCCCCGCCAGGAGATCGACGGCATCGATCTGGAAGCGCCGTGGGATGAGTTGCTCGAGGACCTGCGGGAAATGCCCTATGCCCAGGCCTTGGTCTATCGGGGCAGCATCGACCGGGTGGTGGGATTCATCCACGCCCGCCACCTGATGCAAGCGCTGATGTCCGGGGAACTGACGCCGGAGAAGCTGGAGTCCCTCATCCAGCCTCCCTACTTCATCCCGGAAGGGACGCCGTTGCACGTTCAGCTGGTGAAGTTCCAGAAGAGCAAGCAGCGGGTGGGCCTGGTGGTGGACGAATACGGCGACGTGCTGGGGCTGGTGACGGTCAGCGACCTGGTGGAACAGATCGTGGGGGAATTCACCTCGGATCCCACCGACCGCATCGCCGACGTGACGCCGCAGGAAGACGGCAGCTACCTGGTGAGCGGCGCCGCCAATGTGCGGGAGCTGGTCCGATCCTTCGGCTGGGACCTGCCCACCGACGGACCACGCACCTTCAACGGCCTCATCCTGGAGCAGTTGGAGAGCATCCCCGAGCCGGGCACCAGCCTGCTCATCAACGGCTATCCGGTGGAGGTCCTCCAGACCCAGGACAACGCGGTCAAGACCGCCCGCTTCGTTCCCAGGAAGCAACCCCGCCGCGGGTGATCAGCCCCGCCCCACCCAGGCGCCGCGCGCGCCCAGGCCGGCCGCCTTGCGATCGCGATACTCCAGCGCCGCTTGCTTGGTGGGAAATCCGACGACCGCCACCCGGTAGACGGTCTTGCCCTTGACCCGCGCCGTGCGCAAGACCGCCCGGGGTTCTTTGGCGCGCAGCCGCCGCAACGCCTTTTCCGCCTGGGCGCGACTGCTGGACGAGAGCAGGTTCACCGCCCACGCCCCCTTTCCGGCGACGGTTGCATCGGACTTGCGCACCGCGGGGGCCGCCTGCGCTTGCACCCGTTTCCGGGCGGCGTCCAGCCCGTCGGATGCCTCCTCTCCGGCTTTCGGCGGCTCTCGATCGCTCTTCTTCTCTTGCAGCGTGGATCCGAGGGCCGCCAGGGCGAGCAGTTCCACCCGCTGCCGGTCGGCCTCCAGGCGGCGGGCCTGGGCCTCGAGGGCCGCTTCCAGTGCTTGGCGGTTCACCCAATCTTCTTTGGCCTGCTCCGACTGTTGGAGCCTTGCCCGCAGCCGCTCCTGATCTCGATGCAGCACCCGAACGGCCTCCTGCAAGGCGCTCAATTCGGTCCGCAAGGCCGCCGTCCGCTCCATCTGTTGCTGGAAGAGAAAACCACCGAGGAGCGACAGGCCGAAAAGGCCGATCACCGCCAGGCGCCACCCGGCCGAGCCGCGGGACCGCGCCGGCGGCAGCGGGGCGGCAGGCGGATCCACCGGCTCGGTTTCCGCCTTCTCGGCTTCGGTGGCGCCGTCACCCGCCGCATCACCGCCCGAGGCGGCGCTTTCGTCCGCCGACGCCTCCCCGTCGGCCGGCCCTTCGTCCCGAATGCGGGCCACCACGTCGCTCAGGTTCCGGTCCTTGGCGCCGCCCTCCGCGCCTTGGGAGAGGGCCGGGGGCACCACGTCCGAGAGGGCGTCCAATCCTTGTCCGGGCAGGGCGTCCAGGATGGCGGCGAAGTCGTTTCGCGCCTCCGGGCGGGATCCAGTCGCTTCGGAGATCGTCAGCCGATCGGGCGCCAGCTCGGCGTCCACCCGTTCCATGCGGTCCAACAGATCGGGGCTGATCTGGTCGCTCCATTTCCGATCGGCATTGGGGGATGACTGGCGTTCCATGGTGCACTCCTCGTTCGATCAAGCGTAGGTGTCGATTCGTCCCGGGGGGTCCGGCGGCCGCTTCTCGTCCGACGGCCGAGGCGCGGAACGGGGGCGTTTTTTCTCCGTCGCCGGACGCCGGGACGCCTCGTCACCCACTCCCTTCACAGGCGACGTCGGCCAGACGGGCAACAGGGGATTGATGCGATTGTCCGGCGGAGCCACGGGATCACTCCTCTATCCAGTCGTGCAGCCGGGCGCGGATCCGGTTGAGGGCCTGGCCGTGGATCTGGCACACCCGCGCCTCGCTCACCCCCAAGACCTCGCCGATCTCCCGCAGGTTCAGTCCCTCGTCGTAGTAAAGGGACATGACCAGCTGCTCCCTTTCGGGCAGCTTGCCGATGGCCTCGATGAGGCTTTCCCGAAAGTGGGCCTTCTGCAGTTCGGGCAGGGGGCCTTGGTCCTCCTCCTCGAGCACGGAATCGGGGCTCCAGGCGTCGCCGTTGATCTCGTCGAAGCTCAATACGTGGCAACCGGTGGTGTCGCGCAGGATGCGGTTGTATTCGTCCAGATCGATGCCCAGCTCGGCGGCCACCTCCTCGGGCTGGGCCTCGCGCCCCTCCCGACACTCGACCTTGTGCACGGCCTCGGCCAATTGGCGCGCCTTGCGGTAGACCGACCGCGGCGTCCAGTCGCCGCGGCGCACCTCGTCGATCATGGCGCCCTGAATGCGGATGCGCGCATAGGTTTCGAAACTGGCGCCCTTGCTCCCGTCGTAGTTGTTGATGGCTTCCAGGAGCCCCACCAGGCCGGCCTGGATGAGATCGTCGAGCTGAACCGATGAAGGCATGCGGCCCATCAAGTGATAGGCCACCCGCTTGACGAGGGGGACGTGCTTTTCCACCATCTGTTCGTGGCTGAGGCGCTCGGCAGCCGTATATCTCGCCGCCATGTTCATGATTCTTCTCCCGCGTATTCCCGTTCCGCTTCGATGAGGCGTTCGACGAAAAACTCCAACTGCCCGCCCGCCCGCGTGGGCAACGGCCAACCGTCCACGGCGCGCGCGATCTTCTTGAGCGCGAGGGCGGAGGGGCTGCTGGGATAGGCGGTGACCACCGCCTGCTGTTTCTGCACCGCTTTGCGCAATCGCTCGTCATGGGGTATGGCGCCCAGGTAGAGCGGCGTCACGTCCAGGAAGCGCTCGGCGGCACGGCTCAGCTTGAGATAGAGCTCGTGACCTTCGCGAACCGAGTGGGCCATGTTCGCGAGGACGTGGAACCGCTCCATCCCGTGCTCCCGGTTCATCACCTTCATGAAGGCGTAGGCGTCGGTGATGGAGGCCGGCTCGTCACAGACCACCACGATCACTTCCTGGGAGGCGCGGCAAAAGCTCACCACCCCGTCGGAAATGCCGGCCGCGGTGTCCACCACCATCACATCGAGGTCGTAACTCAGTTCGCTGAAGGCGCGGATGACGCCGGCGTGCTCGGCGGGCGAAAGGGAGGCCATGTGGCCGATGCCGGAGGAGGCCGGAATGATGCGCAGATCCCCGGGACCTTCGACGATGATCTCCTCCAGCTCCCGTTCGCCGCGGATGAGATGGGAGAGGTCGTATTCGGGGCTCAACCCCAGGAGGACGTCCACGTTGGCCAGGCCGAAGTCGGCGTCGAGCAGCATCACCTTGCGCCCCAGCTCGTCCAGCGCCACCGCCAGGTTCACCGAGACGTTGGTCTTGCCCACGCCCCCCTTGCCGCCGCTGACAGCCACCACCTTGACCGGACGGGGCGCGCCCATCCTGCGCAGGCCGCTGGCCTGGTCCACGTTCGCTTCACGCATGAGCATTGGCCGTCACTCCTCCGAAATCGAATGCCAGCATGTCGTCCTCGGGTTCGGATTCCATTCGTTGCATGAGATTCACTGCGTGCTGCACCAGCTTCTCGGCGCGGGCCGGATGGAGATCGTCCGGCACCTGCTGTCCATCGCCCACGAAGGCGGCCGGCAGTTGATGCTCGATGAGGACCGACAAGACCCCCCCGAGGCTGCCCGCTTCGTCCACCTTGGTGAGAATGCAGTTGTGCAGCCCCGCCTTGCGGAAGGCCCGGATCACCTCCCGCTGGAGCGCGGTCTGTCCGGTGGCCGAGAGCACCAGGTAGTTGCGGATGCGCTTGTCCCCCACGCCGAGGGTGGAGAGCCGCTCCATGAGGCGCAGATCGCGCTGACCGACCCCGGCGGTGTCGATGAGCACCAGCTTGCGATCACGGGTGTGGTTGAGGACGGCCGCCAGTTCGTCCCGGTCGGCGGCGGTCTGCACCGGAATGCCCAGGATGCGGCCGTAGGTGCGCAACTGTTCGTGGGCACCGATGCGATAGCTGTCGGTGGTGACCAGTGCCACGTGGCGACGGCCGTGGCGCAGGGCGAAACGGGCCGCCAGCTTGGCCACGGTGGTGGTCTTGCCCACGCCGGTGGGGCCGACCAGGGCGATCACCCCGCCCTCGGCCAAGAGGTCGTCCTCCGCTACGGGCACCCGTGCCGCCAGCAGCTTCAAGGCTTCGGCCCAGCCGTCGCCCCGCACCCGGGCCAGGGCCTCGTCCGCCAGCTCCCGAGCCAGATCGGGCACCAGACCCAGGGCGGAGAGGCGTTTCAACAGATCGGCGCGCAAAGGCTGGACCCGGCGCAATTCACCCCATCCGAACTGGAGCATGGGCGACTGCAGAAAAGCCCGCAGTTGCTGGATCTCTTGTTCGATGCGCTCCATCCGCGGCAAGGCGTCCACGGCGGCCTCCGCCGTGCTCCGGCCGTCGTCCTCGGAAGAGGGGGGCACCGCGGGGCGCTCCACGGTCGGCCCGGCGCCTCCGTAAGTCGGCCCCGGCTGCGGATCCCGCTCCCCGAGGCCCAACGCCCGGTTGACCAGGGCCTGGTCGTAGTCCACCGCGGCGATGATCTCGACGCCACCGTTCACCCGGCGGTTGGAGAGGATGACGGCGTCCGGCCCCTGGTCCTCCCGCACCTTTCGGATGGCCTGCCGCATGTCCGGCGCGAAATAGCGTTTCATCTTCATCGGCCTTCACCTCACCTGTCAGACGGCTTGCTCCAGTTGACCGCCGGCGGAGGAGACCACCCGCACCTGGCGGTTGTCCGGCACTTCGTCGTAGGCCAGCACATGCAGCCCCGGAATGGCGCTGCGCAGCAGCCGGGCCAGCAGACCCCGGATGGACGGGCTCACCAGGAGCACCGGCGTGCGCCCTGCCATCTCCTCTTTCTGCGCCAACCGTTTCATGTCGCTCATCAGCCGATCCACCATGCCCGGCTCCATGCCGCCTTCTTGACCCTGCACGGATTGAAGCAATATCTGTTCCAAGTTCGGATCAAGAGTAATTACTTCAAGTTCATCGTTCATCCCATTGATTTGCTGGTAGATCTGCCGGGATAACGCACGCCGAACGGCCGCCGTCAAAGTGTCGACATTCTGGCTGTCGCGCCCTTGCGCCGCCAAAGTTTCCGCGATGGTTCTCAGATCCCGAATGGGAATGCCCTCGGCCAAGAGGTTCTGCAACACCTTCAGGACGGTGCCCAACGGCAAGGTGTTGGGCACCAGATCCTCCACCAACTTGGGTGAGCTCTTGGCCAGGATGTCCAGGAGCTGCTGGACCTCTTCGTAGCCGAGCAGCTCGTGGGCGTGCTGTTGCAGCAGATGGCTCAGATGGGTGGCGATGACGGTGCTGGCGTCCACCACCGTGTATCCCAGTGCCTGAGCCTGGTCGCGCTGGCTCGGCTCGATCCACACCGCTTCCAGCCCGAAAGCCGGATCCCGGGTCTCGATGCCCTTGATCTTCCCGTAGACCTGGCCGGGGTCGATGGCCAGTTCACGGTCCGGATAGACCTCGGCCTCTCCGATGGGCACCCCCAGAAGGGTGATGCGGTAGGCGTTGGGCGCCAGCTCCAGATTGTCGCGAATGTGCACCGGAGGGATGAGAAAGCCCAGTTCTCGTGAGAGCTTGCGCCGGATGCCCTTGATCCGCTCCATGAGTTGCCCCCCCTGGGCCTTGTCCAGCAGGGGAATGAGCCGGAAACCCACCTCCAGCCCCAGGGTGTCCACCTGGGCCACCTCTTCCCAACTGAGCTCCTTCTCTTCGGCCGCCTCGGCCGACGCCTCCTTCTCCGCGTCGGCTTCGGCCTGGGACTCGTCTTCGCGGCGGCGGCTGCGCACCAACCACCAGGCACCCGCCCCCAGGAGCGCAGCCAACAGGAGGAAGACGAAATTGGGCATGCCCGGCACCATGCCCAGGACCCCGAGGATTCCGGCGGTGACGATCAGCGCCTTGGGGCTGCCGAGCAGTTGGCTGACGATCTGTTCGCCCATCTCGCGCGCGGCGGTGGCGCGGGTGACGATGATGGCCGCGGCGGTGGAGAGGACCAGGGAGGGCACCTGGGCCACAAGCCCGTCGCCGATGGTGAGAAGGGTGTAGTTGTGGGCCGCCTGGGCGAAATCTAGGTCGTGCTGGATCATGCCCACGAACAGCCCCCCCACCACGTTGATGATCAGGATCAGGATGCCGGCGACGGCATCGCCGCGGACGAATTTGGAAGCGCCGTCCATGGAACCGTAGAAATCGGCCTCGCTGGCGATCTCCTCACGCCGCCGTTTGGCCTCTTCTTGGGTGATGAGGCCGGCGTTGAGATCGGCATCCACCGCCATCTGCTTGCCCGGCATGGCGTCCAAGGTGAACCGGGCGCTCACCTCGGAGACCCGCCCGGCGCCCTTGGTGACCACCACGAAATTGATGATGGTGATGATGGCGAAAATGATGAAACCGACGGCGTAGTTGCCCCCCACCACGAATTCGCCGAACGCCTGGATCACGCGGCCCGCCGCATCGGTGCCGTTGTGGCCCTCGAGCAGCACCACGCGGGTGGAGGCCACGTTCAGGGCCAGGCGCAGCAGCGTGGCCACCAGCAGCACCGTGGGAAAGGCGGCGAAATCCAGGGGTCGGCGGGTGTAGAGCACCACCAGCAGCACCATCAGCGAGATGGCGATGTTGAAGGTGAACAGGGTGTCCAGGGCCATGGGCGGCAAAGGCAACACCATCATGCCGAGCATGACGATGAGCAACAGGGGCGTGCCCAGCCCCATCTGCCGCAGATCGGCGATCACTCGTGCCAACTTCGACTGCGTCATCTTCTTCTCCTTCGGCGCCGCCGGATTCAGGCGCCCTCACCCCTGCGGAAAGGTTCCGGCACCGGCAGATCGGACGGCGGCCGCGGCGGCGGACGGCCTTCGCGGCGGGCGGCGTCCAGTTGATAGACGTAGGCCAGCACATGGGCCACGGCCACGTAGAGCTCGGCGGGAATTTCCTGGTCCAGCTTCACCAGCGCGTGGAGCGCCCGCGCCAGCGGCGGCGCCGAAACCACGGGAACGCCGCTGGCCTCGGCGACCCGCCGAATCTCCATGGCCAGGTGGTCGGCCCCCTTGGCCACCACCCGGGGCGCACCGCCCTTCTCCTTGTCGTACTCGAGGGCCACGGCGTAGTGGGTGGGGTTGGTCACCACCACGTCGGCGTCGGGCACCTTCTGCATCATGCGGCGCTGTGCCATCTCCCGCTGGATGGCGCGGATGCGCCCCTTCACTTCGGGGCTTCCCTCGGTCTCCTTGTGTTCGTCCTTGATCTCCTTGTGGGTCATGCGCAACTGCCGGGTGTGCTGCCACAGTTGAAAAGGCACGTCCACCGCCGCCACCAACGCCAGCACGGCGCTGATGAGCAGGAACGACCACAGACAGAGACTGGCGGCGTGGGCCAGCGCCCGGTTCAGGGACTCCCGGTCGAGGGCCATGAGGTCTCCCATCTCCGACCACAGGATGAAGGCCGAAGCCAGAGCGACCAGCAGGAACTTGGCCAGGGTCTTGGCCAGCTCCATGAGGCCGCGCACGGAGAAGATGCGCTTCATGCCCCGAACGGGATCGAGTTTGTCCAGCCGAAAGGCCAGGGCCTTGGGACTGAAGGTCCAACCGCCGAGCGCCAAGGGAGCGGCCAAGGCCGCCGCGAGGAGCACCACGAGAAGGGGCGCCATCAGCCACACCCCCCGGCCCACCAGCTCGGCGAAAAGGACGGGCACCCGCGTCGGATCCATCACCGTCTCCCTTTCGAGCGCGAAACCGGCGCGCATCACGGCGGAGAGGTCGCCCACCATGGCGCCGCCCAGGAGGAACAAGGCCGCGGCGCCGACCATGAGGACCGCCAGGGTGTTGAGCTCCCGCGAGCGGGGCACCTGCCCCTTTTCTTTCGCTTCGCGCAGCCGTTTCGGAGTCGGCTTTTCGGTTCTCTCTTCGGCGCTCGTGTTCTCGGCCATTTCAGATCACCCACAGCCGTCGTATCAGTTGGAAGGCATCCAGCATCATGCCGCCGAAACGGTCACCCAGTCCGGGAAGCACCAGCCAGACGAGCAGGAAGCCGGCCAAGATCATGACCGGAAAACCCACGGCGAAGATGTTGAGCTGGGGCGCGGCGCGGGCCGCCACCCCGAACGCGATGTTCACCAGCAGCAGTCCGGTCACCGCCGGCAAAGCCACCAGGAGGCCGCCGGCGAACATGTAACCGCCCCACAACGCGATGCGATGGAACGCCTCGGGTTCCAGTCCGAGGGGCGCCGCCGGCAGCAGACGGAAGCTGTCGGCCACCAACTCGATGAGCATCAGGTGGCCGTTGAGGGCCAGGAAGACGAGCGTCACCAGAATGAGGAAAGCCTGACTGACCACGGGCACCTGCACGCCGTTCTGAGGGTCCACGGCGGAGGCGAAACCCAACCCCATGGCCATGGCGATACTCTGCCCGCCCACAACGAACAGGGCGAACACCAGCTGCAGCACGAACCCCATGGCCAGGCCGATGAGCAGTTGCTGGAGCGCGGTGAGAAACCCCAATCCGCTGAACAGCGCCACTTGCGCGGGCGCCGGCACCACAGGGGCGAGCAGCCAGGCGGTGAGGGCCGCCAGCGCCACCCGCGCCCGCACCGGCACGCTGGGCGCGCCGAAGAAGGGCGCCGCCAGGAAAAGGCCGGACAGGCGCAGGAAAGGCCACACCAGCTCCGAGAGCAGCGTCTGGATCTCTTGGCCGGTGAACTGGAGCATGACCTTCAGCCGCCGATGAACGCGGGGATGTTTTCGAACAGCTCCAGGGTGAAGTCGGTGATCAACCCCAGCATCCAAGGGCCGGCCACCATCAGCGCCACGACCAGGACGATGAGCTTGGGAATGAAGCTGAGGGTCATCTCCTGGATCTGGGTGGCCGCCTGCAACATGCCGATGAGCAGGCCCACGGCCAGGGCGCTGAGCAGCAAGGGCGCCGCCAGCAATACAGTGACGGTGAGGGCGTCACCACCGATGGCGAGTACCGATTCCGGGGTCATGCCGTCGCCTCCCTATAGGTAGAAGCTGGATGCCAGCGTCCCCATGATCAGCGACCAGCCGTCCACCAACACGAACAGCATGAGCTTGAACGGCATGGAGATGATCATGGGCGAGAGCATCATCATGCCCATGGCCATGAGCACGCTGGCCACCACCAGGTCGATGACCAGAAAGGGCAGAAAGATCAGGAAGCCGATCTGGAACGCGGTCTTGAGCTCGCTGGTGACGAAGGCCGGCAGCAATAGAGAAAAAGGCACCTCGTCCCGGGAAGGAAGGGCGTTCCGCCCGGAGATGCGGGTGAACATGAGCAGATCCTCCTCCCGCGTCTGGTCGAGCATGAATGCCTTGAACGGCCGCCCGGCCCGCTCCAGGGCCGCCTCGGCGGTGATCTCCTCGTTCAAGTAGGGCGCAATCCCTTCTTCATAGGCTTTTTCGAAGACCGGCGCCATGATGAACAGGCTCAAGAAGAGGGCCAGCCCCAGCAGGATCTGGTTGGAGGGCGTCTGGGCGGTGCCCAAGGCCTGGCGGAGGATGGCCAGCACCACGATGATGCGGGTGAAAGAGGTCATCATGATGAGTGCCGCCGGAAGCAGGCTGAGCACCGTCATCAAGGCCAGCACCTGAAGGGTTACGCTCCAGGTCTCTCCCCCGTCGGCCGTGGGGGTCACGGTGACGGCGGCGAAGCCCCCTTGGGCGAAGAGGCCGGGGCTCCACGACGCCAACAGCAGTACCAGCAACAGCGGAAGCGGAGACCTCATGCTTCGTCCTTCCCTCCGTGTCGGGTGTCCGAGAGGGCCTTCCCCAGGCGCACGGCGAACGGCTCCTCGGAGGGGGCGTCCGCCGGTTCCAGCGGCGTATCGAGCACGTGCAGCGTCTGCACCCGGCCCGGCGCCACCCCGAGCACCAACTGGGTGCGTCCCACCTGGACCACCACCAGCCGCTCGCGCGCGCCCAGCGAGAGGCCTCCCACCAGCCGGAGATCGCCGCCGCCCAGCAGCCGGCCCTGACCGAATCGGCGCACCGCCCAGGCCAATCCCCCCACCAGCGCCAGCACCAAGGCCAATCCACCGAGCACTTGCACCAGTTGCGCCCCGGGATCCAGGCGCGGCGCGCTCTCCTGGGCCCGGGCGGCGGCACCCGCCAGCGAAGCACCGATAAGGAACAAACGGGGAGCCATCAGCGCAACTTCCTCACCCGCTCTTCGGGGCTGATGACATCGGTGAGACGGATGCCGAACTTGTCGTTCACCACCACCACTTCGCCGTGGGCCACCAGAGTGCCGTTCACCAGCACGTCCATGGGTTCTCCGGCGAGGCGGTCGAAACGCACCACCGAGCCACGCTTGAGCGCCATCAGCTCGCGGATGGTCATGCGGGTGCGCCCCACCTCCATGGACAGGGTCACCGGAATGTTGAGGATGACGTCCAGGCTCGGTTCCGGGCCCTCTTCTCCTTCTCCGTCCAGGTCGTCGAATCGGGCGCTCTCGGCCCCCGCGCCCCCGGCAGACGGGTCCTGCGTCGACTGCTCCTCGGCAGGCGCCGCCTGCCCGGATTCGTCCGGTTCCGTGGGGCCTTCGGCAGCCACGGCCGCCTGCACCGTCTCGTCGGCCGGCGCCCTCTCGTCATTCATCACTTGATCGTCCATCGCTGGCTCCTCCGTCGTTCAATGCAGTCCGGCCGTGTCGGCCAGTGGTTCGTCGATCTTCACCCCGTTCTTGCCTTTGACCACGCCGAATTCGCCGATGAGCACCGGCACGCCCGCAGCCCGCACCACGACCTTTTCCGGCAGCTCGACGGGGATGAGGTCTCCAGGCGCCAAGTGGAGGACCTGGCGCAGGGTCATGGGGATCTCCACCAACGTGCTGCTCACCTCCACCCGCGCCTCGAGCAGCTCCCGACGCAAACAAGCGAGCCACTGGTCGTCGTCCACCAGGCCGGCGTCCGCCAGGCCGCTCTCGAGCCGTTCACGCACCGGCTCGAGAAGGGTCAGAGGCAAGACCAGTTGCATCTCTCCTTCCCCACCCTGGAGTTTCAGACGGTAACGGTTGACCACCACCAGCTCGGACGGGGTGAGGATGGAGGTAAATCTCGGATTGACCTCGAACCCGGTCCGCTCGAAGGCCAACTCGGCCACCGACGCCCAGGCGCGGGCGAGGTCGGCAAAGGCCCGCTCCATGAGCAGGTCGACGATACGGCGCTCGGTGAGGCTGAATTCGGTCTTGTCGGGATCCTGGTGCAATCGGCCACCTCCACCGAAATAGTTGTCCACCGCCAGGAACACCAACAGTGGATCGAACACCAGCAGAGCGGTGCCTTTGAGCGGCCGGACTTGAACGAGGTTGATGGCGGCCGGAACCGCCACGCTGTCCATGTATTCGCCGTATTTGCAGAGCTGAACCGGTTCGGCCTCGGTTTCCACCTCGCGCTTGAACAGGGCATAGAGGCTGGCATCGAAATCGCGCAAAAATCGCTGGTTGATGAGTTCCAACTGGGGGAACCGGTTACGCGACAGATGCTCCTGGTCCTTGAAATCGAAAGGCGTCACCTCCCCTTCGGGCTCGAAGCGGCCGCCGCCCGACGGCAGATTGCCCTCTTCCACGCCGTTGAGAAGCGCGTCGATCTCCTCTTGGGAAAGCAGATTCTCGTCGGCCATGTCGGTCACTGCGCAATGAAACTGGTGAAATAGACCGCTTCGACGCCGTCCATCCCGGCTTCTTCGTCCAGAGTGCGGTTAACCTCCTCGAGCGACTGCTCCAGCAGGCGTTCCTTACCCTCGCGGGTGACGATCTCCTCGAACGTCTGGCTGCTGTAGAGCAGAAGCAGGTTGTTCCTGAGCACGGGCTTGTACTGTTCGACGATTTCGATGACCTCGGGGTCGCGCGACATGAGCTTCACCCGCAATTGCATGAAACGGGCCATGCGCTGATCTTTGAATGCAATGACGAAATCGGGATCGAGTTCGACGAACAGGGGCGGCCCCTGGTCTTTTTTCTTTTTCTTCTTTTTCTTTTTCTTCTTGGGCCGCTCTTCTTCGTCGTCGTCCTCGTCCTCGTATGACGCTTCATCGTCGTCCGCCAACTCGGCCTCGTCGGCCAGAGGATTGGGCATGCCGAGGAAATACCAGGCCGCACCGCCGCCACCGGCCAGGAGCCCGACCACCACCAGGATGATGACGACGAGCTTCATCTTGGAGGATTTCTTCTTGCCCTCCACGTCCAGATCCAGATCCTCTTTGTCCGCCATGGATACGACTCCTTCGGTTGCCTGGCCGTACCGAAGCAGGAGTCGTGCCAATATGACGAGAAAGAAAAAACCAGATCTATTTCAATGGGTTACAATTACACCCAAAGCGGATGACGGAACGGCGTCGCCAAACGGAGGCGCCGACGCGGCGGATTCCCGTCGCGCCGGCGGAGAAGGAATCAGGCGTAATAGTCGATGCGACCGGCGGCCGACATCGGATGGATCGGTTCTTCGAGGCTCGTCGCCTCGGGTTCCAGAGGCACGGTGTCGTCGTGGGGGGAACCACCTGCCCCCGGGTCCGAACCGGCGCCGAACGGCTGGCCCTGACCGGCGCCGGACTGGCCGCCACCGAAGGCCGCATTGCGGGAGACCGTGGCCTCCACCAGGTTGAGGCCGCTCCCTTGGAAGAGCTCACGCAAGCGGGGAAGCGCCGCCTCCATGGCTTCGCGCACCGCCGCCTGCGGGCTGTGGAGCTGGACCCGCGCGCCCGATTCGTCCGCACTCAAGCGCACCTCGACGGTGCCCAGCGATGCAGGATGCAGGCGCAATGTGAGGCGGCGTTCGCCCGTTTCCACGGACTCCAACACCTGTTGCGCCAGGCTGCGCTCCCAGGCCGCCTGCCCCAAGGGTGCCCGGATCTCCCCTTCGCGCGCAGGGGGCGCATCCATTCGAAAGGCCGAAACGCTGCCGCCGCGCTCGCGCACCGCACCCAATCCCTGAAGCAACCCCGATCGCATTTCGCCGGTGCCGCCCGCCTCCCCCGCGCCTCGATCACCGTCGATCATGGCCATCAACGTTTCACGCTCCATGGCGTTCGTATCCGAAAGCGCGCTTGCATCCTCCCCCAGGGTCACGGCGGGTGCCTCCGTTCGCAATGAAGCAGTAGGCGCGACGGCGGAAGGCGTGGCACCTTTTTTCCCTTCGATTACGGGAGCCTGAGCGCCGGAACGGACCTGGGCTGCACCCTCTCCGCCCGGGAAGGATGCCAAAGCGTGCAGACGCTCCCGCCCTTGCGCAAAGGTCTTCTCTCCGGCCACCGAAAGTACTTGGCGATCGGCCTCCAACGCCACCGGCCGGGCGGCGGCTTCTTCCGATACGCCCTTGCCGCCGGAGAGGGAAGGGACGACGACCGGACGCCCGCCGGGCTCGGAACGGAGACGAAGCCCATCCTGCCCGTTTTCATCGGGCGAGCTCTCGCCTTCCGCTGCGAAATGGGTGCGCACCTCGGTTTCGATGCGGCTCGGGCGTATGGCTTCCCTGTTTTCCGTGGACACGGAACCCGGGAGCGACGCCCTCCCCTTTTCGGACGCCGAGGCAGGCAACCGAACCTCGATTCCCTTTCGAGCGCGCGCGTCGGTTTCGGGTTGGGAGTCGGCGATCAAGACGGACACCGGCAACGCATTGCCGTCCTGCGGCAGCTCATGATCCCTCTCTTGCCGTTTCCCTTCGGAGGGCGCCCCTGCGCCATCGGCCGTCCGTCCGGAAGCGGATGCCCGTCGCTGGGGATCGGAACCCTCCTCACGGGCGCCGGACGCCGCATCGCCTGGTGGCCGCCCCTCCGGGTGGGTCCGTCCGGAGCGTGCCTCTTGCGGCCTTTGAGACCCATGCGTGGCATCGCTTTGCGAAGCACGGGCCATCACGTGGTCGAACGACGTGCCGCCGGATGCATCCCCGTCCGCCCTTGGCGGCGAGCCGACATCGGCCTCTCCGTCGGGCAACGCGTGAAGCCGAGTGTTCAAAATGTCCATGTTCATACCTGCCTCTCCTCGACAGCCCAGCGGGTGTCGTCGAAGTCCGCTGATCGCCTTCGTCTTTCAAGCAGCTTTCATGCCAGAACACCCTTGTGGCGGCGGCTGGCGAACTCGTCCAACTCCTTCTGCTCTCTCGATCCGGCCCTGCGGCGGGCCTCCTGGCGGCGCCGATCGGCCAGCTTGTCCACAGCCTTGCATTCACGCCGGCACTCGAGCCAACGCGCTTGACCACGTTCGAAGGCGGTGCGACAACGCGCCACCGTCTGCCGCTGCTGCGCCAGCGCCTGATCCAAACGCGAGAGAAAGATGCGGTATTCGTTGAGTTGGCCCACGCCCATGCCGCGACGCCCGGCCAGATGAAACCGCTCCTGATATTGCCGCCGGTACTCCAACAGCTCGGCCATACGTGCTTCCGCCTCTTTGAGGCGCCGCCGCAGCTCGGCCAGCTCCCGGCCTGCTTCTTTTTCACGTTCCGTGGTGATGCGGCGCACCGCCTCCAGGGATTCCTGCCTCCGGGTCATGCGCCTTCACCTTCCTGTTGTTTCGAGCCTTTCATGAGTCGCAACAAGGATTCGAGACTCCAGTCGAAACTGCGCGCCGTACGGTGGGGCTGCTGCATAAAAGCCATCAGGCGCGGATGGAACCGGATGGCCTCGTCCACGCGGGGATCGCTTCCGGCCCGATAGGCGCCCACACTGATGAGGTCCCGGTTGCGCTCGTACAGCGAGTAGAGCTGGCGGAAACGGCGCGCCGCCTGCAGGTGCTCGTTGTCAACGATGTCGTTCATCACCCGGCTGACGGAAGCCTCGATGTCGATGGCGGGGTAGTGGCCGCCCTCGGCCAACTCGCGCGACAGCACCACATGGCCGTCGAGTATCGCCCGCGCGGCATCCACCACGGGGTCGTTGTGATCGTCGCCCTCGGCTAGGACCGTGTAGAAGGCGCTGATGGAGCCGCCACCCGCAACGCCGTTTCCCGCCCGTTCCACCAACTGGGGCAGGCGGGCGAACACCGAAGGGGGATAGCCCTTGGTCGCCGGCGGTTCGCCGATGGCCAGGGCGATCTCCCGCTGCGCCTGTGCGAACCGGGTGAGCGAATCCATCAGCAGCAGCACATGCCGCCCCTGATCGCGGTAGTACTCGGCGATGGCGGTGGCGAGCCAGGCGCCGTGCATCCGAAGCAGCGGCGGATTGTCGGCGGGCGCCGCCACCACCACCGCCCGCCGGCGGCCCTCCTCTCCGAGAATGTGATCGACGAACTCCTTCACCTCGCGGCCCCGCTCGCCGATGAGCCCCACCACCACCACATCGGCATTGGTGTAACGGGTCATCATCCCCAAAAGCACGCTCTTGCCCACGCCGCTGCCGGCGAACAGTCCGATCCGCTGTCCCCGTCCCACGGTGAGCAGCGCGTTGATGGTGGCCACCCCCACGTCCAGCGGCGTTTCGATGGGTGCCCGCTCCAGCGGGTTGATCTGCCGACCCAAGAGCGGCGTGCGCGCGCTGTACGCCACCGGTCCCTCGCCGTCGAGGGGCCGGCCCGTGGCGTCGACGATCCGACCCAGCAGCGCCTCCCCCACACGGGCGTCGTAAGCGTCGCCGATGGGAAGCACGCGGGCCGAAGGCATGAGCCCCCGGCTGTCGCCGATGGGCATGAGATAGGTGCGCTCTTCGGCGAAGCCGACCACCTCCGCCTCGACCCGGCCACCCGGTGCTTGCACCAGGCAGCGTGCGCCCACCGGCGCCTGCACCCCCACCGCTTCGATGGTGAGTCCCACCACCCGGGTGACCCGACCCTCGACGATGAGGGGCACCGGCCGCTCCGCCCGCTTGCGGTATGCCTGGAGACGAGCGAGCCAGCGCGCTCTGTGAAGGGTGGGAAGCGCTTCCGCCGTCACCGCTCGTCCTCCTGCCGCTCGCCGCCGAGCACGGCGGCCACCACCTGCTGGATGCGATGCTCCACCGTGGCGTCGATACGCGAAGTGGCATTCGCCACGCGGCAGCCGCCCCGGCTCAACGTGGGATCTTCCTGGATCCGCCAGGCGCGCGACTCCCCATCGTCCAGCCGGAGCAGTTCGCGCACCAGCGCCGCGTCTTCCGGGTGCAGCTCCAACCGGATTTCGCCGCCGGCGGAGGGCAGCAACCGCACCGCTTCGCGAATGGTGGCCACGATCTGGCCGGGATCGGTGCGAAGCTCGCGACGAATGAGCTGGCGCGCCACCGCCAGCGCCAGCGCCACCAGCTCCTCTTCGATGCGTTCGTCCAGCTCGTCCAAGGGACGCGCCATCTCCTGGAGCATGCGATCGAGAGCCTCAACCCGGGCCTCCATCTCGCGGCGGGCCGCTTCCAGCCCCTCCTGGCGTCCCTGCTCGAAACCTTCGTTCCACGCTTGGCGCTGGATGGCCTCGATCTCTTCGGCCGTAGGCGGTCGGGCCTCGGGCGGCGGCGCTTCGAATCCGGGCAACGGCGGCGCCTGCCAGGCGGTCGCCTGCTCCGGGTCCAAACGGTCGGCTTCAGCTTCAGACGAACTCATCGCCGGCCTTACCCCCGAGCACGATTTCCCCTGCTTCGGCCAGTCGCTTGGCGGTGGCCAGGATCTCTTTCTGCGCCTCCTCCACTTCGCTCAACCGCACCGGTCCCTTGGCTTCGAGATCGTCACGCAGCATTTCGGCCGCCCGCTGCGACATGTTGCGGAAGATTTTTTCACGCACTGCCGGATCGGCACCCTTCAGAGCCACGATGAGGGTGTCGGACGAGACCTCCCGCAACAGGGTCTGGATGCCGCGATCGTCCACGTCGAGGAGATTGTCGAACACGAACATGCTGTTTTCGATGCGGTCGGCCAGCTCGGCGTCGGTCTGTTTCAGGAATTCGGTGATCTCGCTTTCGATGTCGGGGTCCAGATAGTTGAGAATGTTGGCCACGGTGGTCACGCCGTCGGTGGCCGGACTGGTGAGGCCGAAATCGGTGGAGTATTGCCGCTCCAAGATACGATCCAGCTCCTCCAGCGCCGAGGGTTGCACGCCGTCGAGCGTGGCCATGCGCAGCACGATGTCGGTACGCCGCTCGGCCGGGAAGTGTTCCAGCACCTCGGCCGCCTGTTCGTGATCCAGATAGGAGAGGACGATGGAGACGATCTGAGGATGTTCCTGGCGGAAGATTTCGGCGATGGCGCGGGCATCGAGCCATTTGAGCGTCTCGATCCCCTTGCTGTTGGGCTTGGTGATGATGCGATCGATAAGGCTGGCGGCCTTCTCCACACCGAAAGCTTCCACCAGGGTGTTGCGCACGAACTCCTGGGCATCCACGCCCAGGGAGGTGTCCTCTTCCATGGTCTGGATGAACTGTTCCAGTACCGCCTCCATCTTCTCCCGGCTGACGTGCTCCAGGGAGGCCATCACTTCCCCCAGGCGCTGCACCTCCCGCGGTTCCATGTGGCGCAGGACGGCGGCGGCCTCCTTCTCTCCGAGGCTCATCATCAGGATGGCGGCCTTTTCCACACCGCCCAATTCCATGGCAGCTCCATCACTCATCGGCGGCCACCCAGCTTTTCACCACCTGGGCCACGCGACGCGGGTCCTGCTGAACCAGGGTGCGGGCCACGGCCAAATCCGGACCGCCGCCACCCTCCGAAGAGGGGCCATCTTCACCCTCGGCCTGAGCACCAACGGCGCCTTGGACGGACGCCTGCGCGGCAGAGACCCCCTCCGCCGTCGAACCGGATTCCCCTTCTCCTTCCGGCGAAGGCAATCCAGCCGCCGCAGCGCCCTGTGGCAAGCGCTGGGTATTGGCCTCACTTTCGATGATGCGTCCAGTCTCGGCCAGATTTTTGAGGGCGGGCCTGAGCACACCCAGGGCGAGGATGAGAACGAAGAGCACACCGGAGAGGGGCTTGGCCAGATCCCAGATCCAGGGCTGTTGCCACAAGGGGATCTCTTCCTCTTCTCCGGCCACGGGCACATCACCCTGGAAAGGCATGTTGATGACATGGATGCTGTCGTTGCGTTCAGCATCGAAACCCACCGCCTTCTTCACCAGCTCGGTGATGCGTTCGATCTCCTCCGGCGAGAGAGGCGATTGCTGAACCTTTCCTTCGGCATCCAGGGTCTTACGGTAGTCCAGGACCACCGCGATGGAGAGGCGTTGGATGCGCCCCGGCGCATGTTTACTGTGGCGGATGGCGCGGTCCACCTCATAATTGCGCACCACCTCGCGGGAGCTGCTCTGCACCGGTTCCTGACCCACATCGGTGGTGCTCAAACTGCCACCCCGTGGCGGTTGGTTGGTGAGGGCGCCGGGAATCCCCTCGGCCTCCCCACTGGTGTTCTTCCGCTCGCGGATCTGCTCACTGCGCACCGCGCGTGGGTCGGGCTCATAGCTTTCCCGCGTCTCCTCGGTGACGGTGAAATCCAGCTCCGCGGTCACCTGAGCACGCACCCCTGCGGTTCCGACGATGGGCGCCAGGATCTCCAGGATCCGCCCCCGATACTCTTCTTCCAACCGGCGGTTGTATTCGAACTGACTGGCATTGAGGGTCGGTTCCCGCGCCTGCGCGTCCTCGCTCAAAAGGCGCCCCTTCTGGTCCACCACCGTCACCGCCTCGGGTTCCAGGCCGGGAACGCTGGAGGCCAACAGGTGGACGATGCCGGCGATCTGAGACTCATTGAGGCGTCCCCCGGGCTTGAGCCGCACCAGCACCGAAGCGCTCGGCTTGGCGCGGTCTCTGAGGAACACCGACTCCTTGGGAAGCGCCAGATGGACGCGGGCGCTCTGTACCACGCTGATGCTGTCGATGGAACGGGCCAACTCCCCTTCGAGGGCACGCTGATAGCGTTTGCGCTCCAGGAACCGGCTGGTTCCGAAGCCGGTCTCCTGATCCAAGATCTCATAGCCGGTGGCCTCGGTCTCGGGCAAGCCCCGAGCCGCCAGCTTCAGGCGCAGGTCGTGGACCTCGGACGAAGGCACCAGGATGGTACCGGTGCCGTGTTCCAGCTTGTAGGGCACGCGGGCGTCGTCCAAGACGGCGGCCACCGCCGCGAGATCCTGGGCCGATAGGTTGGCATACAACAGGCTGTAGTTGGGCGCCCGGGACCAGAGAACCACGGCCACGGCCAGCGCGATGGTGGCGGCCAAGGCCACCATGAGTCCCACTTGCTTCACCGCCGGCAGGGCAGTGAACCCCTGCACCTGGGCCATGAGATCTTCAGTCTTCACCAGTGCCATCGTCGCTCTCCAAAAAGCCCAGACCGGTCCGGCATCACACCTGCATGTTCATCACTTCTTGATAGGCGGTGAGCAGCTTGTTGCGCACCTCCACCATGGCGTTGAACGACACGCTCGCTTTCTGGAGTTCCACCATCACCTCTGCCAGATCCACGTTGGGATCACCCTGCTCGAATGCGGTGGCCATGGCGGTGGCGTTCTGCTGCAACTCGTTCACCTTGCGCAGGGATTCGCCCAGGATGCGTTCGAATGCGACGCCGCCGGCGCCCTCGCCTTCGGCGGCGACCGGCCGGTTCTCGGCGGCGGCCGCCATTTGCCGCATCTGATGCAGAAGCCGGCTGATGTCCACGTTGCTCATGACGGTTTTCCTCCCTCCAACTGCCATCGAAACGACGGTGGCTCGTCACCTCCATCCACACCCACGAAATGAAGCAGTTTCCATGCCATCTCACGCCGGTACGGAAATTCCGGCCTCGCGCAGCCGTGCCAACTTGTAACGGAGCGTGCGCGGGCTGATGCCCAAACGCCGCGCCACTTCCGCTCGGCTTCCGCCTTCGGCGAGGGCGGCGAGGATGAGATCGGCCTCACGACGACGAAGGTCGTCCTCCAGCCGTTCCGCCGTGGGCGCCACGGATGACGGCGCCGGCGCCCCTTCGTCGGACGTCAGAGGCAAAAGCTCGAACTGAATCTCCTCCGGCCCGATGCGATCGGAGACACGAAGGATCAACGCCCTCTGGATGACGTTTTCCAGCTCCCGTACGTTGCCCGGCCACCCATGGTTCCGAAGCCGTTCGCACGCTTGAGGCGTCAGCTCGGGCACCGGCGGCACCGGGGTGTGGCGCACGAGAAAGCGTCGCGCCAGAGGTAGGATGTCCCGCGGCCGTGCCCTCAACGGCGGCACCTGGAGCGGAAACACGTTGAGCCGATAATAGAGATCCTGACGGAAACGCCCTTCAGCCACGGCCGCGGCCAGGTCCCTGTTGCTGGTGGCCAACACCCGCACGTCCAGGGAGACGGGGCGACGTCCTCCCAGCCGCTCCACCTCCCGTTCCTGGAGCACGCGCAGCAGCTTGGCCTGGAGGCTCGGATCCATTTCCGAGATCTCGTCGAGCAAGAGGGTACCGCCCTGGGCCTGCTCGAACTTGCCCGGCCGCGCCTGGTGGGCGCCGGTGAAGGCCCCTTTTTCATGGCCGAAGAGGATCGCCTCGAGCATGTTCTCCGGAATGGCCGCGCAGTTGACGGCCACGAAAGGCCCATCCGCTCGGAGCGAATGGTGATGGATGTAACGGGCCAGCACCTCCTTGCCCGTGCCCGACTCGCCCAGAATGAGCACGGTGGCGTCGCTGGCCGCCACCTTGCGGGCGAGCGCGGCCATCCGCTCGGTCAGGGGATCCGCCACCACCATGGGCTCGTCCGCCTGCGCCGTGTGGGGCAGGAACCGTTCCACCATCTCCAGCAGGACTTCGGCATCGAAGGGCTTGACCAGGTAGTCTCGGGCACCCTGGCGCATGGCCGCCACCGCCTTGTCGATGGTGCCGTAGGCGGTCATCAGAACCACCGGGAGATCGGGCCGCTCCCGCTGGAGCCGCTCGAGCAACGCGTGGCCGTCCATGGGCGACATCTGGACATCGGAAACGACCAGCGCGATGGACGGATCCGAGGCGATGCGGGTCATGGCCTCACCCCCTTCCCGAGCGCCGACCACGGCATGCCCGGCCAGTTGCAAGGTTTCGCACAGGGCCAGGCGCAGGGCTTCGTCGTCCTCTACGATGAGCACTTTACGATCGTTCATGGCCTTCTCTCCAGCAATTCACCGGTCCGTTCCGACGCCGGCGCTCCCGAGGGCAGGGCGGGCGCCGGCGCCGTCGGCAGCGTCAGGGTGACCCGCAGACCGTCCCGGCTCCGGTTTTCCAGCCGAACGCCGCCGCCCAAGCTCTCGACCACCGCCTTGACGACGGCCAACCCCAAACCGGTGCCGCCGGGGCGGGTGGTGTAGAAGGGCGCCGTCACCTTGTCGAGATCCGCCTTCGGTATGCCCGGCCCGTCGTCTTCCAACACGAAGCACAGCGCGTCGCCGCGACAAGAGGCTTCGAGCCGGATCCGCACCCCCACGCCCCCTGCTTCCACCGCGTTGACGCCCAGGTTGACCAGCGCGCCGAGCAGCGCGTCGCCGTCGCCCAAGATGTCGGTCCCATCGGTGTCGTCCACCACTTCCAGGACGCCCTCCACCGCTTGCAACTTGGGCGCCATGAGCTCCCTGAACTGAGTCAGCAGCCAGGCCGGCGCCACCCGTCGTCGCCGGTCCCCCGCGCCCCGGGCGTACGCGAGCATGTTGTCCACCGTCCGCTCCAGGTGGCGCAGCCGCTCACGCGCCGAAGCGACGATCCGGGCGCGCCGGGCCTCGTCCATTTCGGCGGCGCCCAACTGGGACAAATAGAGCAGCAACGAAGCCAGTGGCGTGCGGATCTGATGGGCCAGGCGGGCCGCCATCTCCCCCAAGGCCTGCAGCCGTTCGTTGCGGCTGGCCATCTCCTGTATGCGGCGCCCCTCGGTCACGTCGGCCAGCAACAGCACCCGCCCCTCACCCGCCCCCAGGGAACGACTCGACAGGGAGAGCCAGCGCCCGGCGGGCGTGCGGATCTCGTTTCCGCGAGCGGGACTGAGGCGTTCGAGAAGCTCGCGCCAGGCCCGTCCCTGGATCCTTTCGCCAAAGATCTCGCGCGCCAGGGTGTTGGCCAGTTGGACCCGATCCTGGTCGTCTAGCACCAGAACGCCACCGGGCAGCACTTCGACCAGCCGCTGGAGGCGGTGGGCCAGCCGTTCTTTCTCGCGCAGTTGATCGAGGGTCTCGGAACGGGCCCGCGCCAGTTCTTCGGTGAGCACGGCCACGCGCCGTTGCAATGCTTCGTAAGCATCGGTGAGCTGCCGCCCCACCTGGTTGAAGGTTTCAAATGCGACCTCCAGAGTGTCGTCCGCCGGCTCGGTCGTCTGCATGGCTTGCCCTCGATGTTCCGTCCGCCCCTCATGAAGCAACAACCGTGCCTGGCGTCGGAAGACGCAAAAACAACGGCTTGGGCCGGCTCCAAAGGGCGGACGACGTTCATTTGCCGCCTCCATGGCCGCCGGACGACGAAATCACGTCACGGCTGAACAAAAAAACCGGGGCCAAAGGCCCCGGTGACGACGGGAGGAAGCGTCAGGCTTCAGAGTTTCTTGCAGACGTGATAGATGCCGGCGTCGATGTCCCACTCGGTGTTGCTCCCGGTAACCCGAACGCCGCGGACGCTGCCGGTGTTGATGATTCCATCATCCAGTTGCCGGTCGAGAATCTCGCCGATCTTGCCTTCGATATCCTCCAGACAAATGACCGTGCCATAGAGTCCGCCGTAGGTGTCTTCGATACCGATTCGGCCTCCGAACGCATGGGTGGGGTTCTTGCAGTTGTCCTTGGAGCCGTTGATCAACCCCGCGGCACGCAGATGGCCCCAGATTTCCCGGCTTTCGTCATTCACGTTGCTGGAATACCAGTTGCCGTCGATCACGCCATTGCCATTGCCGCCGTTGCCGCACACCCCGCTCCATCGAGTCTCGGCGGCGTTGTCGTCTCCCGGCAATGCCCCATAACGATCCTGGTAACTGTAGATGGCCGCAGTGATGCCGTTGAAGTCGTTCACCACCCGCTTGATCTTGGCGTTGGTCATCAGCTCCTGCCCCTTGAGGATGCCGCCCAGCAGCAACCCGATGATGACTAGGACGATGGCGATCTCCACCAGAGTGAAGCCCCCGTTGCGCTTGAGTTTATCGTGAGCCATGTGCAGGTCCTCATGTGTCGAAAAAAGTCTTGCATTCGAAAAAGGTTTTCGATGGTTCTTGCAGCAACCTTCATGCCAACGTCAATTTATGTGAACCGGCGCACGGTTGGCCGCCGCAATGGGCCTTTTTCATGCGTCGCTCGGCGAGCGGCGGCCGTTTATTGACACTCGACGACGAACCGCTGTCATAGAGAGTCAAGGCCACACCCTCGCCGCCGCCAGCCGATCCAGCAGCTCGGGCCGGGACAGCCAGGTCACCAAATCGTCGAACACACCGGCGGAAACGACATCGGCGGTGTAGAACCCATCCCCGTCCCCGTTGTCCCCCTCGGCATCGCCATCCACGCCGAAAGAGAGCAACAAGGCCACGGGACCGTTCGGGTCGGGTGGGGTCAAGGCATTGCCGGAACTGTCGAAGACTCGGATCCCGCCGCTGGTGTCGGGCAAGGCCACGCCGGAGCCCGAGCGATAGGTGGTGTCCACGTGGTAGCGGAAGGGTCGATTCCAGGCGTCGCGCCCTTCGGTCGGCGTCAAGCCGAGCGTCCGCCACGGCAAAGTCCCTTGGTCACGGCCCGAATCGGCCCGTCCATCCCCGTCGGTGTCGGCCGCGGGCAGTTTTCCGCCGTTGAGCAGCGCATGGCCGATGAGAACCCCCTGGATCCGACGCATGGTTTCCAAAGTCAGTTGGGCCCGTTCGGAATCGCGCAGCACGTCCGCAGCATGGGCCCAGGTTTCGTACAGGGTGGTGGATGGGATCCATGTCACTTCATCGTCATAGACCCCTTCCACGGGCCCATCCTGCACATAGACGGCGTCACCATCGCCGTTCTCGGCGTAATCGGCGTGGTCGGCACCGGGAGACCACAACACCGCCACGGCGCCACCCGGCAAGGTCAAGGCGTTTCCGCCGAGATCACGGACCTCCAAGGCGTCGTCGCGATGGTATCCGAGGGGCTGCATCCAGGCGTCCAGCCCTTGGCGCCGGGAAAGCCCCAAAGATTTCCATGGAAGGTTGCCCCGTGCCCGGCCGGTGTCGGACACCCCGTCTCCATCCACGTCCGCCCATGGAAAGGCGCCGCCGTGGTCCAGGGTATAACCGACGAGGGCTTTGGCGGCCCTCTCCAGGTTCTCCCGGGTGTCGGCATAAGCCTTGTTCTCCAGGTAGGCGGTGACCGAAGTGGCCAGGCCGCCGGTCAAGAGCGCGAGGACGAACAGCACCACGGCCAGTTCGACCAGCGTGAAACCGCCTCGCTTACGTCCGGGAATCATGGCCTGCGCCTCGATTGACGTTCGGCCACCGCCAAACTCGGCTGTGCCGGGGGCCGATCAGCCTGATCGCGCTCTACCGGCATCCTTTGCCACATCTCCGTCACGTCACCCGTGGCGGGATCGTACATCTGTCCGGGGCGCAGATAGACCACTCGCTTGTCGTGGGTGAGCAGCGCGACCCTCGGCGGAAGCACCGAGTCGTCGGACAGGACCAAGCCCAAGCGGCGCAGCGCATCGGGGTCATCGTAACGATGGCCATTGATCCAGAGGGCGAGCCGACCGTCCTCTGCACGCATGGCGCCTTCGAAGCGGACGGCCGCCATGGCATCGGCTCGCCCCTCGTCCATCCGCGCGCGGTCGGCAATGAACCGCCGCTCCTCGGGCGAAGTCAGGAGGCGCCCCAACCGATCGCTTCCTCCCATCGCACAGGAGCATGTCAACGACAGAAGGAGCAGTGCGGCGACGGTGTGTGCCCTTCTTTCAGCCATCATGGACCTCTTCGGGTGAGAGATTGAGCCAACGCAGGCTGCATCGACCGGAGACGTTGCCGGGCGCGTCGAGATGGAGGACCCGGTCCCTCCGGGAAAGCCGGCAATCTTCCACTACGAAAACCCCTTCGCCCGCGCCGGCCAACAGCCGAAGCAGGCGATCGAGCTCCAGTTCGTCCCGCAGAGCGAACTCCAGGTGCTGCAGGCTGGCGTGGAGGCGGTGCCTTTCCGGCCTCACCCCTCGATAACCGTCAAGCGCCTTTTCGGGTTCGAACCTCAAGGTCAAGGTTGGAATCGCCTCCTCCTTGCGGTAACGCTCGATCAGCTCGAGCAACGCGATGCGATCCAGCGGTTTGAGCAACCCGGTCTGCTCCACTTTCTGGTAACGCTCCCGGTACGTCTTCGCCAGACGTACCGACTCTTCCTCGCGGAAATAGGCGTCGCGCACTTCACGGAGCCGGGCTTCGGACTCGCCCACGGCCGACCTCACTGCCGCGGCGTCGAGATGGAGCCAGATCAATACGGCGGCGAAAAGGGTCACCGTGCCCAGCAGCAGATAAAACCGCCCCTTCAATGCCGGCCAGTGCAAATCGCGAAACGCAGCACCGAGACTCACAACAGCGCCCTCCCCACCAAGGTCATGGCGAATCTCTTCGGGCCATCTGCATGACCACCATCTCCTTCCAGGACCAGTGAGCGGTCGGTACGGATCTCCACAGGCCAACGATCCACCCGCACCTCTGCGAATTCCGGACTGTTCCTCAGACGCCGAATCAGGGTCATGAACTCCTGATGGAGCGCCCGGAACGAGCGCCCCTCTCCTGCGATCTCCCCTTCCAACCGCACCTCGGCCCGGGGGCCGGTATCGGACTCCACCGGACCGTCTAAAGACCGACCTTCCCTCCCCTCCAAGGAATCGGTTTCCCCCTCCATCAGCTTAGCGCTCACCCGGGTGAGTCGAATGTCTGGATGCTCCAGAAGGGCTTGTCCCACCACGGGAAACCACTCGAAAGGCGACCGGTCGATCCGACTCAAGCGGTCGTGGAAACGGACTGCATCCTGCATGAGAAAGCCCGAGGGTTCACTCGCTGGACGTTGGGCCTTCAGACGCGCGAGACCGGCTTCATACCGTCCGATCTCCTGCTCGAGTCGAGCCAATTCCTTGCGCGCGGCCGAAGCGCCGAGAATTTGGTGCGTCACCAGACCCAGGCCAGACACCATGACCAGGGCGGCCGCCGCACCCATGGCCCTTCGTGCCAGATGGTGATAATGACCGCGCCGCTCGGCTGGCGTGAGATAGGAGGGCGCTCTTGGATCGGTGGCAGCCAGCAAGGAGTAGAAGGCATCGGCATAGCGGCTGTCGTGCAGTCCCTTGAAATGGAATCGTTGTGCCAACGCATGAATGTCGTAATTGTGGAGATGAATGCCGTCGCCGCTGAGCGTCTCTCGCCCCAACAGACTGATGATTTCATGACTGCCGAGCAGGTACAGATGCAGCGTTTCGTCGTACGGCAGGAAGTGGGCGGTGTTGAGGAACTGCTTCATCCGCCGCACCTCTTGCAGGATGGGGCTCACATAGTCTTTTTCTCGATATGCCGGCGTAGGGGCCAGCCGGCTGGCCTTGAGCCGGCCTTCATGCAGGTAGGTCTGGCGGATGCCGCCCCCTTTCCCGTGACTGACGAACAGCACATGGGAATGGCGGATGCGCATGCGGCGATAGAGCCTCGGTGCCAATAGGGGAACCGAAGTCATCCGTTCCAGATCGACGCAGGCCGCCATCACCGGCTCCAGCCAGAATTGCACCACCTCTTCTCGGGTGATGCCCGACAAAAGAAAGATGTCGTCCTTGCGGCCCCGATCTTCCCTACCCTGGTGCTCCCAGTGGCTCCACCGCCCACCATGAAATCGCTGGCGGCGACGCCGTTCCAATATCTTCTGCTGGTCGTGATGAAAGACGTGCGGCACCCGCTCCTGGTGAAATTCTTCTTCCGTGATATCCAGAAGCAAACGGGTGGGCACGGCGGGCGCCCGTTTCAAATCCGACTCAAGCCGGCTCCGGCCTTCGTCGTCGGCGGCATGGAACCGTTCGCCCAGCAACCGTCCGCCCTGGATCAAGTACTGGGTGATCCCTTGGTCGGTGAGATGGAGAATGCGTTTCACATCCAGTCTCCGAAGCAGCTCACACCATCAGCCTGGCGATGTTTTCGTAGATGGGGCCGAGAACCGACAACATCACCCAACCCAGAATGACTCCCAGCATTACGGTAAGCGACGGCTCGATGAGACTCTGCATGCGGTCGATGGATTCACGCACGTCCCGCTCGTAGAAGTAGGCGACGTTCATGAGGGCGTCATCGAGGGCTCCGGTCCCCTCGCCCACTCGAAGCATGCGCACCACCAGCACCGGGAACAGACCGGTCTTCTCGAAGGACTTGCTGATGGTCTCCCCTTCGGAGAGCCGCTGCTGGACTTCCACCAGCCCCTTGCGTACATGGGCGTTGCCCACCACCGATTCACACAACCGTATGGCATCCATCACCCCCAGCCCGGCGCGGTAGGTGAGCGCAAGGTAGTTGGCCAGCCGCCCCAGGGCGATCTTCTCAAGGATGGGACCCACCACCGGGAGGCGAAGCTTTTGACGATCGGCGAAGATCTGAAACAGCGGGCTTCGGCGGTACAGGAACCTGTACCCCGCCATCAGCGCCAAAGGCAAGCCGAGAATCAGATACCAGTAGTCGACGAAGGCGTTGGACGTGGCGATGAGCGCTCGCGTATGGAGTGGAATCTCATGCCCGATTCCGGTGAGAAATCCCACCAATCGCGGCACTAGGTAGATCATCATGAAAGTGACCACGCCCATCACCACCAGCAACACGAAAGCGGGATAGAGCACCGCCCGAATGGTTTGGGCCACGATCTCGTCCTGCCATTTGAGGGCCTCGGCGATGTTGTGAAACACCTCGTCCAGTTTTCCCGACTCTTCTCCCGCGCGCACCAAGGAGATGAACACCTCGTCGAACGCATCGGGATGCCTGGCCATGGCCTGGGAGAGGCTCTTGCCGCCTTCGATGTCGGCGAGCAAGGTGGCCACGATGCCCCGAAACATGGGGTTGTCGGTGCTGTTGCGGATGTCTTCCAGCCCCTCCACTACGGAGATACCGGCGCGCAGGAGCTGTTCCAGATGGAAGGAAAAGCCGATCAGATCCTTGCGCGTGATGCGACGGCGGCCGAAGAAACGGCTGGGAAGGATCTCCTTGCTGCGGACCAGCTCCAGCCCCATGCCGTGGAGGCGGCGCTCGAGCTCCTCCTCGTCGCGGGCGTCCATGTTGCCGGAGACCAGCTTGCCGGCCGAGTCCATCGCTTTGTAGGCATAGAGCGCCATGATCGTTCCGTCACAACCTGTGGGTCAGGTCCACCACGCGGGAGAGCTCGTCGAGGGTGGTCAGCCCCTCCATCACCCGCTGCGCGCCGTCTTCGGCCAAGGGGCGGAAACCACGGTCCAGCGCCGCCTGCAACAGCTCGCGCACCGGCCGGCGCGTGGTGATCAGCTCATCCAGCTCCGGATCCATCTTCAACAGCTCCATCAACGCGATGCGGCCACGATAGCCCGTGTTGTCGCACGCGGGACAACCCACCGCCCGGTAGAGTGTTACCGGCTCCTCCACACCCAGGAGCCTGCGCTCCACTTCGTTGGCCTCGTAAGGCGCTCGGCACTCCACACACAGACGCCGCACCAGGCGCTGGCCGATGATGCCGATGATGTTGCCGGCCAACAGATCGGGAAGGATGCCCAGGTCGAGAAGGCGGGATATGGCTCCCACCGCGCTGTTGGTGTGGAGGGTGGAGAAGACCTGGTGTCCGGTCATGGCCGCACGCATGGCCATCTCGGCGGTCTCTTCGTCCCGGATCTCGCCGATGAGCATGATGTCGGGGTCTTGACGGAGCATGGAGCGGATGCCGTTGACGAAGTCCACCTTGGCCGCTTCGTTGACCGAGGTCTGGCGGATCATAGTGAGGGGATACTCCACCGGATCCTCCAAAGTCATGATGTTGACCGTCTCCTTGTTCACATGGTTGAGCATGGAGTAGAGGGTGGTGGTCTTGCCGCTTCCGGTGGGTCCGGTGACCAGCAGGATCCCTTCCGGACGGGCGAGCATGATTTTCAAGGTGACCAAGGCCTCTTCATGCAGCCCGAGCCGGTCCAGTTCCACGATGCCGCGGTCCCGATCGAGGACCCTGAGCACGAAATTTTCACCGTGGGTGGTGGGATGGACCGAAGCGCGAAAGTCCACTTCCCGTCCGGTGACCACCTTGGTGAAGCGGCCGTCCTGGGGGGCCCGCACTTCTGCGATATTCATGCCCGAAAGCACCTTGAGCCGCACCACCATGGCCGGCCAGTAACTGATATGGAGGCTGCGCACCTGGCGCAACACGCCGTCGATCCGGTAGCGGATGCGCAAAAAGCCCCGCTCGGGCTCGAAATGGATGTCCGAAGCCTGGCGCCGGACCGCGTCGGACAGAAGGGCATCCACCAGCCTCACCACCGGCTGGCTGTATTCCGCCTGGCCGCTCTGCAGGAGCGAAGGGTCCACCTCGCCGGTTTCCAGTTCGTGCAAGATGCCGTCTATGGAGAGCTCGATGCCGTAGAAGCGGTCGATGGCCTGCTCGATCTCGCTGTCGCCGGCGAGCAGAGGACGGATGGCGATGTCGTTTCCCACCACCGCCCGCAATTGATCGATCCGCGTCAGGTCATAGACATCCGAAATGGCGACGCTCAGCTCTCGCGTGGCCGGATCGAAAGAGACCGGCATGACGCGAAACTTGCGTGCTTCTCTTCGAGGCAACAGCTTGAGCGCCTGCTGGTCGGGCGCCACCCGCTCCAGGTCGATGCTCTCGGCCTGCTGCACCTCCGAAACGGCGTCTTTGATGACCGACTCCGTGGCGAAACCCAGGCGCACCAGCAGCTCGCCCAAGGGAAGGCGCTCATGCTGCTGCTCGGTCAAGGCGATCTTGAGTTGATCCGGGGTGATGACCCCTCGTGCGATGAGCAGGTCTCCCAACCGCATGCGTCCCGGCGCGCCCATCAGCCCACCCCGCTTTCCGTCAGTTCACGGACCCGTCGTTCGGCCGCCGCCTTGGGAAAGGCGGCCGTGCGCGCACGTGCCAGCTCCAAGGCCTTGCGATAGAAACGCAACGCCTGCTCGGGTTTGCCGAGATGATCGAGGCTCACCGCCAGATTGAAGGCGTAATCGGGATTGCCCGGTTCGGCGGCGTAGGCCTGGAAATAGGCTTGTTGGGCGTAGGCCCAGCGTGACTGTTGGGCGTAGAGGTTGCCGAGCACGAAATGGAGACCGCCCAATTCCGGATGGTCGGCGATGAGCCCACGGATACGGGCAATGGCCTCCACCGGCGCCTGGCCGCCTTTCAAGGAAACCATTCCGGCCAGCGCCAACGGATCGCGAGGATCCCGTTCCAGAAGGCGCAGATAGAACTCCCGGGCGTCGTCGTGGCGTCCCTCCACCACTGCCACCGCGGCCCGCCCCAGCAAGGCGTCCCTATGGTGGGGGCGTCGTGCCAACAGCTGGGCGTAGAGCCGGTCCGCGTCTCGGTAGCGTCCCTCTCGGTAGGCTTCCCACGCCGCCAGGGCCGGGCTGCGGGAATCCGCCCGTTTCCGGCTGCGCTGGATGCGGATGGTGCCGGCGCCGTGATGCTCTTCCAGCGCTTGATCGTAGGCCTCCCGGGCCGTTCGAGGCGCCGGTGCCTTCGGATGGGCGGGAGCCGACGCAGTCTGCCCGGCCTTGGACCCCTGGGTCGGTCCATCGGTTGAAGTCTTCGTGCCTTGCGCGTCGGCGGTCTTCCCGGCTCCTTCGGCCGACGCTTCCGCCCGGGAGGAGGCGGACCCGGTCGTTTTCAAGGGCGGTGCAGCATCGGATTCGGCCGAATCCAGGCCAGGTTTTTCGACCACCGACGCAGAGCCCGGCGAAACGGAGTCGGCCGCCGGCGCCGGCGAAGCCGCCTCTTCCGATCCACCCGACGCCGTCACCGCTTCACCTTTCGTGGGAGATGCTTCGGAAGCCGCCTTCGCTCCTACCGGCGCCGCAAGCGGCACGCCGGCCGGAAAGAGGCCGTCGGCGCTGTCGTCTTGCAGTTCGTACCATGCCAAAAGTCCGATCAGAATCAATACCGAGAGCACCGCCAAACCACCCAGCACCCAGCGCCCACGGCGCGCACGTGCCTGGGCTGCGAGCAGCGCCCGGGTCAACTCGGGAGGCGGTTCGGCCTTCTTCTCCATGGCGTCCGGTCTCGAACCCGGGCGCAAGTCCACGGCTGGCTCATGAGACGGCTCCGAAGGAGGAGCCTCCGGTGCCGGCTGGGGCGCAGCAGGCGCGTCCAACGGCGTGGAAAACCCTTCCGTCTCGGCCACTCCGTCCACCGGCGCTTGCGGCTCTGCCGTACCCGAGTCCTGAAGAGAGGATTCGACCGCGCTTTCGGCCGCCGTCGGTGTCTCCTGCGACGAGGCGGGCCGTTGGGGCGGCTCGGAGTTCGTTTCCTCGAGATCGAGCACCAGAAGCGAATCCGGTTCCGTGGCCGTTTCCGGCGGCTCCTGATTGCGCGCTTGCTCCTGCTCGGCCCGGCGCAGGGCCTCCATCAGAAGGCTCATGGGATCCTCCTCTGGGTATCACGAGCGCCTTCAAGATAGCCGCCGAAATCACTTAGATCGGCGTCGAGGGAGGCGTTGTGGATCACCGTGGGCTTGAGGAATATGACCAGTTCGGTCTTGCCGTACTGGTCGTCGTGGAAGCCGAAAGCGTCCGCCACGGGCGTGCGGGTGACGCCGGGAATGCCCCGTTTGCCTTGGTCGTAGGAGTCCTGCATCAGCCCGCCCAGGATGGCGATCTGGCCGCTGTTGACCTTGAGTATGGATTCGATCTCGCGCACCTGGATCTCGGGAATCTGGCTCACCACGCCCGCCTCGGCGAGCGCCGGATTGGGATCGTTCACATAGCCGAGAATTCGGGACACCGTAGGCCGCACGTTCATGATCACGGTGTCCGAATCGCTGATCTGGGGCGTCACCGTCATCACGAAACCCACAGGCACCGTGTGTAACTGGCTCTCATAGGTGACGGTCTCGAAGTTTTCGTTGCGGTCCCGCTCCACGTCGATGGTGAAATAGACCTTGTTGTCCACCACCTTGAGCACCGCGGTCTGATTGTTGAGGACCATGGCCTTGGGACTGGAGAGGATCTTCACGTCCCCGAACTCCTCCAGCATGCGGATGGAGGCGATCAGGTCCAGGGCCTCGTTGCGATAGCTGACCAGAGAGACGGGCGAGCCGAGCGGAAAGTCGCCCGAGGTCATGTTGTGACGCAACGTGAAACCGGTGCCGTCGGCAATCCGCGTCCAATCCACGCCGGTCTGGTAGTTGTAGGAAAGGGTGATCTCCACCACCGTGGCCTCCACCAGCACCTGGCGCTGGGCGCTCTCCTGAACCCGCTCCACCAGCTCCTGGATGCGTTGGTGCTGTCGCTGGGTGGCCACCACGGTGAGCAACCCGGCCTCCGGATGGGGGATCACCTGATCGGTGACCGGCAGACTGTTGCCGCCTTGGGCCTGATCGTTCCCTTCGTCCCCCTCCATCTCCTCCAACGTCTCGGTGTCGCCGAGAATGCCGAGCACGTTGCGGACCAGAGTTTCCCAGAAACGGTACCGGGATTGATTGAGGATCAGCGAGGTGGAATTGTTGTTGCCGGCGGTGGTCGCGCTCGATGTGGTCCCTCCAATGCCGCCGGATCCAAGATCGGTGAGGCCCACGGAGGAGATCTGAGTGGCCAGCGCCACGCTGCTGTGGCTGTCCCTATCCATGTTGAGGTAGTCCACCCGGTAGGTCCGGCTGTAGGGACGGTCCGGAAGGATCAACAGCGTGGAACCTTTCAGTTCGTAGCGCATGTCCACCTGGTTGGCCAGGCGATCGAGAATCTGGGGCAGCGTCTGGTCGATGGCGTTGATGGTCACCCGCCCCTCGATGCCGGGATGGATGTCCACGTTGAGATGGGCGTCCCGCGCCAGGGCGAACAGCAGGTCGGAGATGGGCACCTGGTTGACCACCACGGTATAGAGCGCCTCGGTGGCGCCGTCCTCGGATGGGGGTGGCAGCACGGGTGCCGACTGCACCGGCTGGGGAATGGCCTCGCCGCCGGCGACCCGTTCCCCGGAGGGCGCTTCGAGGTGGCCCTTCGACAACGGGGGGGGTTGGAGGGCGCAGCCGCCGATCAACAGCGTGGACAGCAGTGAAATCAGAAAGACGCGCAACCTCATGGTGCTCCTCCAATAGAAGGATCGGCCGCTCCTGAGAAATCTGAAGCCGGCCCGCCGTCTGCGGGACTCTGTAGGCCGGTCGCACCGGCCAGCGCCAACGCCACGAACAGAGCAGCGGGCCGCAACCGGAACGGCAACCCGCTTCGGCCCCTGCGGCGGGGAAGACGGCTGAAACTGCAATCGGACACGGCATAGCCGGCGTGGCGCGGCAACACCCGATGGCTGCCGTCGGTGTAGGCCGCGAGCAGGGCCTTGTCGGCCAGAATGCTGACGCGGCGGGCGATGCCGCGGGAAGCGCGGGCGATGATGCGAACCGCGCGTCGGGTGAAGACGTCCGGCCCCCGGTAACCGCTGTTGCGCAGCCTGAACCGCAGATATTCGGCCACGTCCTTGTGATCGAACGGCGGTAGGGTGAAGTTCTGAGTGATGCGCTCCTTGAGCTGACGAATCTCCGGACGGGCGAGGTTGTCGTCCAGCTCCGGCTGCCCGAACAGCACCATCTGCAGCAACTTGTGCTGGGAGGTCTCGATGTTGGAGAGCAAGCGGATCTCTTCCAGGGTCTCAAGGGACATGCCCTGTGCCTCTTCGATGAAGACCACCACTTGGCGACCTCGGGCGTGCCGATCCAACAGAGAGGCCTGCAGCAACCGGATGAGCTGCAGATGGCCGGCCTGGGGCGGGACCTCCAGGCCCATTTCGCAAGCGATGGCCTCCAGGATGTCCCTGGGTGAGAGCGATGGATTTCCCAGATAGACCACCTCCATGCGCTCGGCGAGGCGCTCCTCCAGCATGCGGCAGAGCATGGTCTTGCCCGATCCCACCTCGCCGCTCACCTTGACGATACCCTCACCGTTGACCACGGCGTATTCCAACGCCTCCAGAATGCTGCCGCGCAATGCCCCCGGATAGAACTGGCGGGTGTCCGGCGTGATGCGAAAAGGCGGCCGCTCCAAGCCCCAGTGTTCCAGATACATGTTTTGCGTCCTCCCATCGAGGGATGTGCAACCGGCGTCCCTGCTCCACACGACCCTTTCCTTGCGGGTGGAGGCCACGAATGGCCCATCCGGTTACAAGCAACAACCATGCCACGCTTTGGCTCCCTCGACACATCGGCAAAAGTGACCCGTTTCACACCGATCAGCGCCGGATGTCCGTCGCTGATTCCATTCCAATCCGGGAAACGACGAAAAACCGCCACCGACCTTGCCGTACCCTGCCGCAACGGGAATACTTGCGCGCAAAGAACCCATGGGAGCCTGCAGTGCCGCCCTACGCCTTGGACAAGCTCATCGCCGAGACCCGCCGCCTGGCCGCCGAGTACCGGCGTGCCACCGGCCAGAGCCTGCCCGTCTCGGCCGAAATCGCGCGCCACGACGCGGCCCGGATCTTGAACCTGGAGCTCAAAGAGCAGCGGGTGAAAGGGGTCGATGCCATCGGACGCGGCGAACGCGCGGGCATGAAGATTCAGATCAAGGGTCGCGTGATCGCAGACGAGCGGAAAGGGGGGCAACGCATCGGCCAGCTCAACAGGGACGGCGATTGGGATCTCGTGGTGCTGAGTTTGATGGACGCCGACTACGAACCCTTCGAAATCTACGAGGCGACCCGTGAGGAGATCCTGGAGGCCCTGGATTCGGCCTCCAGCAACCGCGCCCGTCGCGGCGCCATGTCGGTGGCCCGGTTCAAGATCATCGGCCGGCTGGTGTGGAGCCGGGAGAACGGTCTCGAACCCGAGCTTTGGAGCAACCGCTGAAAAGGGTTCTACGATCAGCCGCCGGCCTGGCGGTAGGCATCGGCGGCGCGGCGGCCATGACTGGCCCGGCGCAACAGGGCCCCCGCCTCGTCCCGGGCCGCGGCCACCCGATCCGCCACTTTACGATCCACCGCCATGATCTCATGCAACAGGGCGTGCACCGCCTCGGGAGAGGGCAAGGGCACCCCATCCTCGAAACAGTGCCTGAGCACGTGCTGGCGCCGCGCTTCGAGCCACTGAACCCGATCCCACTCTTCCTCTTCGGCATGGCGCAACATGCGCTCGGTGAGGGCGAGCGCTTCCCGCAATCCGGCCATGCCGTCTTCCGCCCGCGGGCGCGCGGTCGAGGTGTAGCACCTCATCGTGCCGCCACCCGGGGCTGTTCGGATTCCAGCCGCGCCGGAATCGCGTCCCAGGCCTCCTTGATCTGGAGCAACAGCCTGCTCACTTCGTCGAGCACGGCTTCGTCGTTGCGCGCACCGGCCTCTCCAAGACGCCGCACCATGTAGTCGTAGAGCGCATCCAGGTTGCGCGACAGCTCACCACCGCGCTCCAGGTCGAGGCTGCTCTGCAACCCGCTGATGATGGAGATGGCCCAGCCGATGTGGCGCCCCTTCTCTGCCATGTCGCCGTGACGCATGTGGCCGCGGGCGGCTGCGATCTTCTCCAACGCGCCCTCCAAGAGCATCTGGATGAGGCGGTGAGGCGAGGCCCCTTCCACGCCGGTTGCGGCGCTCACGTTGCGGTAGTGGGAAAGGGCCACGTTCATGCGGGAATTGGACATTGGCGGTTACCTCGTTTCCTCTTGGGATGGAGTTGTCACTTGTCTCTGTCGACCATGGCGGCCAAGGCATCGAGCTGCCGGCCCAGGTAGTCGCTGGTGGTGGTCATCTGGGCCATCAGAGTGTCCAGGGCGGTGAACTGCTCCCGATAGCGTTTCTCCACCATCTCGAGCCTTCTGAGCAGCGCGGCGCGCTGATCGTTCACGCGCTCGATACTGCTGTTGACTCCGCGGACCACATCGTCGATGACCCCGCCGGTGCCGATGAAGCTTTCCACCAGTTCATCGACCCGACGCGCGAAACCTTTATCGGCGTCGGAAAAGAAGGCGGTCACACTGTCGGGATTCTCTTCCAGGGCGGTCGTCAGGCGGTCGGCGTCGAATTCCAGTTTGCCCGTGTCCTTGTTGGTGGTGACCCCGAGTTCAGCCATGTAGCCGTAGACCCCTATCCCCTCCAGCGGCCGGTTGAGCACACCCCGAAGCCGGGTCTCCACGCTGCGCACCAGGCTGTGTCCCTGGAGTGCCGATCCGTAGAGCTCGCCCAAGGTGGATTTGAGCTCGTTGTAGGCCTCCACGAAACCGGACACCGCCTTCTGCGCCACGCCGGGATCCTTATCGACGGTGAGTGTGGCCGAGCCGGTCCCGGTCAGCTCCAGGGTCACGCCGGCGATGACGTCGTCGATCCGATTGCCGGAGCGGGTGACGGAGACTCCGTCCACCACCAAGGCGGCGTCGAGCTCGGTGTCGCTCGCCAACGGGTTCCCGGCGGCGTCTCGGTTGAGCGTGGTGAAGCCGAAGGTGGCGGCGTCGAGCGTGCCCCCGAAGTGCACCTGCACCCGGGCGTCGTACCCGCTCTTTCCGGACGTGAGGACCAGCACCTGGTCGCCGCCGTTTCCGGTGATCACGCCGGCGGTGATGCCGGTGTCGTTGGCGTCCACGTTGATGGCGGCCTGGATCTCCTCCAGGGTCTTGGCCGTGGACAGGTCCACGGTGAAACTGGCGGTGCCCGAAGTGATGGTCAAGCTGTCCCCTGCATTGCCGCCGAAAGTCTGGGTGGACGCGAAGGATTGCGAACCGTATTTGTGACGCTGCGCCAAGCGCGTCACCTGCACGTCATAGGTCGAGGGCACCACCCCCTCTTCCGTGGTCAGGGTGACCACTTCGGTGTCACTGGAGCGGCCGCTGGTGGCGCGGAAGGTATCGGCCCGTTTCAGCGCGTCCAGCGCATCCTGGAAGTCGGCCAGGGCACTCTTGAGTGTTCCAAACCCGGAGATCTGGGCTTGATATGCGGCCTCCTTGCGATCGAGTTTGTTCAGCGGCTGGCTCTCGACCGCCATCAACTGGGAGACGATGCCGTTGACATCCAACCCGGAACCCAAGCCCGGCGCGGAAATGCTGCCCGTCATCTCGTGCCCTCCTCTCGGCAAAAAGAATCGGTGAATGGGCGTCGAAAACGCTGTGAGCGCTCTACGCGTTGCGCGTGGACGCGCCGATTTCGACGGCCTCCCGGCATAAACGGGGAAACGGGCGACCCGTCCATTCCGCTTTTTGGGCGATACGCCGTCGGAAGGCGCCCACCCTCCGGCCACGCGCCCCAACGACACCACCGCCGGGAAATCGGCGCCCAGCGCCCTTCGAACCATCAGGCAAGAATCATGCCTTTGCCTGGAAGAGGACGGAAGCCGCCTCGCCTGAACGGAAGATCTTTTCCGATACTTCATTGAGGCGTTTTCGCATCTCACGAATCTCTTCGGGAGGGATCTCGCGGACTACGTCGCGGGTGCGGGCGTCCACCACCTTGACCACCACCTCGCCGTTCTCCTCGTCGATGCTGAACTCCAGCTCGCGCTGTACCTGTTGCACGAAATCGTTGAGCCGTTCGACGATGGCGTCCAGCCGCTCCTCTTCTGCGACCGGATTCGCCCCTTCCGGCGGTGTATCCGGGCGTCTGGTTCCCGGCTCGGCCTGGGCCGCGGATTCTTTCACCCCCTGTGCTTCGCCCCCAGGGCGCATCGCCACCACGCTGGCCGCATTGCGAGTGATTTCGTTGATCATGGTCTTCACCCTGTCAGGTCAAAAGGAGGGCCCGAAGGCCCTCCCGTGGCCTGCCGCTTACTGAAGCAGGGAGAGCACCACCTGGGGCGCCGCATTGGCTTGGGAGACCATGGCCACGCCGGCCTGCTGCAGGATCTGCGCGCGGGTCATGGCCGCGGTCTCCGCGGCGAAGTCGGCGTCCTGAATGCGTGAACGGGCGGCGCTCAAGTTCTCCGCCGTGGTGCTCAGGTTGGCGATGGTGGTCTCGAAGCGGTTCTGGACCGCACCCAAATCACCGCGGATGGAGGCCACCGTGGCCAATGCCGCATCCACGATCTTCAACGCCTCGTTGGCGCCGGCCTGAGTGCCGATGTCGATCTCGCTGACCAGCTGCTGGCTGGACCCCACCGACACGCCGGCGCCCACATTGAGGATGCTGCCGGCGGTATTGGCGACACTGGACTTGACGGTGAAGCTGCTGCTGGAGCTGAACTCCACGTAGCCAGCGACCACCAGGCTGTCATCTCCACCGTTGGTCAACGTCTCTGCGTCAACTGCGGTGCCCGCAGCGTTGACCGCCGCGGCACTGATGGTTGCGCCCGAAGTGGAGTGGGTGAAGTTCTCGATATTGATGTCCTTGCCGTCGGCCTGGGTGAGGGTCAAGGTCCCTCCGTCCACCTCGGCCGTGATGCCCGTGGTGCCGGATACCTTGTTGATCTCCTTAGCCAAGGCGGAGAGATCGCTGGTGGTCACCGCGGCGGACACGGTGGCGGTTGCGCTGCCGCTGCCCAGGGTGAGCGTCACCGTGCCGTCGGCGCTCAATCCGCTGAGCTGCGCCTGGGTACGCGCATCGGCGGTCACTCCCGTCTTGTCCTGGGCCGCGTTGATGGCATTGGCGATGGTGTAGGCGCTGTCGCCGGCGGACACCGACACGTCGGCCACGCCAAGGCTGCCGGAAATGGTCAACGTCTGGGCGGCGATGGTGTTGGCCGAGGGCAAGGCCGCGGCGGCGTTGGTGGTGCTGGCCGTACCTTGGTCGGCGGTGGCGTTCACCGCTTGGACGTAGTTGTTGGCGAGGTGGCTGCCGGAGGCGCCGGCAATGGTGAATTCGATGGTCTGGTTCGGGTTGGCACCCACCTGGAAGGACTGGGCGGTGAAACTACCGTCGAGCAGCTTCAGACCGTTGAACTCGGTGGTGCTGGCGATGCGGTCGATCTCCTGCTTGAGCTGATTCACCTCCGCCTGCAAGGACGCACGGTCCGAAGCGCTGTTGGTGGAGTTGGCGGACTGCACCGCCAGCTCACGGATGCGCTGCAAGGCATTGGTGGTCTCCTGCAGCGCGCCCTCGGCCGTCTGGGCCAGGGAGATGCCGTCATTGGCGTTGCGGATCGCTTGGTTCAGCCCGCGGATCTGTGCGGTCATGCGGTCGGAAATGGCCAGGCCTGCGGCGTCGTCCTTGGCGCTGTTGATGCGCAGGCCGGTGGACAGTCGCTGCATGGAGGTGGCCAGCATGTTGTTGGTCTTGTTGAGGTTGCGCTGAGCGTTCAGCGACATGATGTTGGTATTGATTACCATTGCCATGGTGAATTCTCCACTCGTGTTGGCGGTCCTCGGACCGCGCGTTCGACCCTGGCGGATATGTCCTCGGATGGGACAATTACCGCCTCCAGCCATGGAGATCGACCAGGACCGAAAAACCTTAAGGGATGGGTCGTAGCGGAAAAGAAAAAAAAATGGCGCATCCTTGCGCCGGGAGGTCATGCCACGTCCAGAGGAGTCGGATCAGAGATAGTTGAACAACGAAAGCCCTTCGATCTTCATGAAGGTCTGCTGAGCGGCCTGCAGGGCGAGCGTTTGTTGTTGCAGTCGGCTCACCGCCCCGGCGAAATCCAGATCTTCGATGCGGGAACGCTCCTGGGCCATCATCAGGGAGAAGGTCTCGTGAATTCCGCGCTGCTCGTCCAAGGCGTTCATGCGGCCGCCGATGCCTGCCCGAGCCAAGTCCAGCCGCTCCAAGCCACGGTCGAGCAAGGCCAGCGTCTCGTCGTCAGGATCATTCGTTTCCAGGTCTTCAGCCAGCCCGCGCACGATGGAAAAGAGATCCGTGGTACCGCCGGCGCCGTCGTCGATCCCCATGAACAGCCGGTCGCCCGGATCGTTGACGGCCAGGTGTCGAGCGTCGGAGATCTGAAGCAGCCGTTGTCCCTGATCGCCGCGATATTCGTAACCACCGGCGCCGTCATCGACGAAGGGGGCGGTCCCGGTGCGGTAACCGGAGAACAGGTATTCGCCATTGGCGTCGGTCTCGTTGGCCAGAGCCAGCAAGGCCTCGAGGTGCTGACGCACTTCGAGGGCGATGGCACGCCGATCCGCACCGGTGTTGGTGTCGTTGAGCCCTTGAACCGCCAACTCGCGCACCCGCTGCAATCCGTTCACCATGCCGGTGAGCACTTCCTCTTCACGGCGCAAGCGGGTCTCGGCGGCGTCGATGTTGCGCTGATACTGCGCCACACGGTTCATGAAGGCGTCCAGTTCCATGACCCGGGTGGCGCCGGTGGGGTCGTCGGCGGGCGCCAGTATGCGCTTGCCCGAAGAGAGCTGCATCTGGGTTCGGCTCAACGCCGACTGGTTGCCCAGCATGGCGTTGACCCCTTGCCGATACCATTGTGCGGTGGATATGCGCATGACACTTCATTCCGTAAGAGATCGAGTCTCCTGTCACGTCATCGGCCGAAAGCACTCCGCCTTAATTCAGCCTCGCTCCAGAGCGCGGTCAGCGTCCCACGGCGTTGAGCAGCGTCTGGAACATTTCGTCGGCCACGGCGATGATCTGAGCCGCCGCCTGATAGGCCTGCTGATAGCGCACGAGATTGGCCGCTTCCTCGTCCAGATTGACGCCTGAAACCGCCTCGCGCTGGGCCACCGCCCGCTCCAGCATCCGATCCTGCGCTTCGGCCGCGAACTCCGATTGGCGCGTGGTGGTGCCGACCTCGCCCACCATGCGGCGATAGGCCTGGCCGATGCTCTCGGTGCCGCCGGCGAGCAGATCTTCGTCGAGCAGGCCGGCCATGGCCAGCGCATTGCGGTTGTCGCCCACGCCGCCGTCGTTGTAGTCGATGGTGAAACGGTCGCCGGCCGACGCCGCCCCTTCGAGCCGCATGCGATAGCCGTAATCGAGGCCGCCCGGGGTGGGAAAGAGATCGGCCCCGGCCACCGGGTCGTATCCGGTGACCGTCTCCAACGCCACCGGCGCCGTCGGATCGGTGTTGTCGTAAAGGGTGTAGCTGGTGGCGCTGTCGAACATCACCAATAGAGGCGGCGTGAGCTGGCCGGGCGCGCTTTGGAAGGCGGCGTTGTCGATGTCGCTCACCTCACCCGGCGTGATTCGAGCGGTTCCCGTATTGGCCGCGTCGGCCTGGCCCAGCACCGGCGCGGCGGCGGCCAACAGGGCCGGGTCCAGGATTCCAGACGTCAAATCGAGCGCGGCGGTGCGGGTCGGCTGGAGCAGATAGGCATCTCCCGCAGCCGGCGTGCCGTTCACCACGATGCTCAGGCCGTCCGCCACAAAAGGATCGGCTGCGGTGCCGGTGCCGCTCAGAGCCACGGCGGCCCCTGTATCCAGCCGGGTCAGGCTCCAACCGCTTCCATCGTATTCGAGGCGATACTCGGCGCCGGTCAGACTCCCGGGATCGCCCCAATCCAGTTGTAAGGTTCCGCCGGTGCCGCCCAAGGCCGACCACTGAGGCGCGCCCACATGAAAGAGGTCTCCGCCCAGGTTGCCGTTGAGATCCATACCGCGCCGGTGCTGTTGGTTGACCAGTTGGCCCACGCTCACTGCGATGCGCCCCAACTCGTCCATGGCGGGAAGCAACACCCGTTCGCGAAAGCCCATGAGCCCGCCCAACTCACCGCCGGAAAGCTGTTCGGTGATGGGCACATGGCCACCGGCGGCGCCCCCATCGAGCCCCACCATGACCGGCGCGTCCACGCCGTCGCCCCGATAGGCCACCAGCCGCGTGGTGGTCTGCCCCACCACCAACGCCTGGCCGCTTCCCACCATGATGTTGACGGCGCCATCGTCTTGTTGAATGGTCTGGATGGAAACCTTTTCCGCCAGCTCGCGAACGAGGGCGTCCCGCTGGTCGAGCAGGTCATTGGGCGGCACTTCGTGGTACACGCCGTCGGCGAGCACGATGCGGCGGTTCAAGTCGGCGATGGACTCGGTGAGACGGTTGATCTCGTCCACGGTGCCCTCGATGGCCCCGTTGACCTGACCGTTGAGCTCCTGCATCCACCCGGCCAGCCCCTGAAAGCGGTCGGCCAACGCCCGGCTCTCGGTGATCACCACCTGCCGGGCCACGGTGGAAGCCGGGTCGTCGGCCAGGTCCTGCATGGCGTCGAAGAACCGCTCCAGAGCGCGGCTCATGCCGGCGTCGGGGTCGGCGAGCACGTTGTCCACTTGGACGGCATACTGGTGGAAGGTGTTCAGCTCGGTGGAGGAAGCGGTGTAACTGCGCACCTGGTTCTCCACGAAACGGTCCCAGTTGCGCTCCACGCTCGTGGTTTCCACGCCGGTCCCCAAGTAGCCGAATCCGGCGTATTGGGGCGACCGCGCGGCCAGATTCACCCGCTGGCGGGTGTAACCCTCGGTTCCGGCGTTGGCGATGTTGTGCGCCGTGGTGTCCAGCGCACGCTGAAAAGCGGTCAGCGCCGAAGTTCCGATGCCGAAGAGCCCGCTAGGCATCTCGTTCTCCAGAAGGGTTCGTGAAAAAGGCCGCCACCTCCTTGTGGGCGACCGCAAGGCCCCATCGTGGGGACGTCCTTCTCATCGGCGGAGTCCAGTGAAACTTGAGCCTTTTCATCCGGCGCTCCTGGCCCGATGCACCGCCGACCTGAATTCAGCGCTCTCGAGGATGCGCTGGACCTTGTCGGCGTAAGCGGGGTCCGTGGCGTAGCCCGCTTGCTGAAGCGCACGGATATAGCCAATGCCCTCCCCCGCCTTCTCCAGCGCGGGCCGGTATCTGGGGTTGTCACGAATGAAGGCGACATAGTCCTCCAGGCTCTCCGCGGGGGACCCGTAGGCACGAAAAGCGGCCCTTTCGCGCACCGCCACGCCGTCCCGGTACTCCAGGGTCGCGCGGGTCACCCGTCCACCTCGCCAACGGCCATCCGCCTTGATGCCGAACAGATTGTGGCTGTCTTGGGCCGCCGTTCTCGGCGTGCGCCGACCCCATCCCGACTCCAGCGCCGCTTGGGCCAGGATCACCTCGGGCGCCACCCCCAGGCTGCGGGCCGCCTTTTCCGCGGCAGGCCAGAGCCCTTCGACGAACTGGACGGGATTCTCCGGCGGCCAGGGCGTCTCCGTGTAAGCGCCGAGCGTCCGCTCCGTGGAAGCCGAATCGGGGCGCCGCGCGGAAAAGGGTTTGCGCCCGGGCACCGCCATGCCCTGCGGACGGGATCCTTCCGCACCGGATGCCGACGCCAGTTGCCGCTCGAACACCTCCGCCAACCCCAGCCCGCCGCGGCCGGCGAGTTCCAGCGCCACCTGTTGGTCGAACATCTGCCGGTAAAACTTGAGTTCCTCGCTGCTCTCACCGCCGGCGGCGTCGGCCGCGCGGCGCATGGACTTGAGCATCATCTGCAAGAAGAGGGCCTCGAACTGGCGCGCCACCTCCTTGCGCGCCGCGGGATCCTGCGCGCGGGCGCCGGCCCTCAGTTCGGCGAGTCCGGAGAAATCGGTGTAGATGCGGGCGGTGTCTAGAGCGGCGTCCATGACGAATCAGATGACGATGAGCTCGGCGCGCAGGGCGCCGGCCTCTTTGAGGGCCTCGAGAATGGCCACCAGGTCGCCCGGCGCGGCCCCCACCTGGTTCACCGCGCGCACGATGTCTTCCAGCTTGATGCCGGGGCGGATGAGGAACATGCGGTTGCCCTCCATGCTCACGTCCACACTGGACTGGGGCACCACCGCCGTACGGCCGGCGCGGGCGAAGGGACCGGGCTGGCTGACGGCGGTCTGTTCGGTGATGGTGACCACCAGGTTTCCGTGGGCCACCGCCGCCGGCAGGATGCGCACGTTCTTGCCGATGACCACGGTTCCGGTCCTGGAGTTGACCACCACCTTGGCCGCCGCCTCGCCCGGTTCCAGAGTGATGTTCTCGACGACCGAGACGAAGGCCACCTTCTGTGATGGATCGGCCGGCGCCCGCACCTGCACCGATGCGCCGTCCAGCGCCACCGCCGTGCCTTCGCCCAAGGTCTGGTTGATGGCCTTCACCATGCGGGCCACGGTGGTGAAATCGGGCGTGTGCAGATTGAGTACAAGCTGCCGCTCGAAGGCGAAGGGGCTGGTCACCGCCCGCTCGACGGTGGCGCCGTTGGGAATGCGACCGGCGCTGGGCACGTTGACGGTGATGCGCGAGCCGTCGTTCCCTTCGGCGCCGAATCCGCTCACCACCAGACTGCCCTGGGCGATGGCGTACACCTGGCCGTCGGCCCCTTTGAGCGGGGTCATGAGCAGGGTGCCGCCGCGCAGGCTCTTGGCGTTGCCGATGGATGAGACGGTCACGTCGATGGTCTGGCCCGGTTTGACGAAGGGCGGCAGGGTGGCATGCACCATCACCGCGGCCACGTTCTTGGGCTTGGGGTTGACGCCTGGGGGAATGACGACGCCCAACTGAGCGAGCATGCTCTTGAGGCTCTGCGCGGTGAACTGGGTCTGGCTGGTCTGGTCGCCGGTGCCGTCCAACCCCACCACCAGGCCGTAACCCACCAACTGGTTCTCGCGCACGCCGGCGACCGAGGCCAGGTCCTTGATGCGCTCGGCGTGAACCGAAGGCGACAGGATGGAGATCAGGAAAAGGGTGTGCAACAGTTTTCGCATGGTATCCGCCTCAGAATGGCATCAAGGGGCTGAGGAAGAATTCGGTGAGCCAACCGGGCCGGTTGGAACGGGCGAGAGAGCCTCTTCCGCTGTAGAGGATCCTGGCGTCCGCCACCTTGGTGGAGGAGACGGTGTTGTCCGGCCCGATGTCCATGGGACGGACGATGCCCCGGATGCGGATGAACTCCTCCCCGTGATTGATGGTGATCCATTTCTCTCCTTGCACCACCAGGTTGCCGTTGGGAAGCACCTCGGCCACCGTGACCGTCACCCGACCTTCGAGCTTGTTGCTCTGCTTGGCGTCTCCTTCCGCCTCGAACTGATGTTCGGTACCCCCGCCCACCTTGGTGGTGGGGATGGGGGTGTCGTTCAAAGTGCCGTTGACCCCCAGGCTGTGATCCGTGGACTTGTCGATGGTGGTGTCGGCCTTCTTTTCGGCGTTGGTCCGCTCTTCAAGCACGATGGTCAGCACATCCCCTACCCGACGCGCCTTGATGTCTTCGAACAGAAAGAGCGCCGTACCGGGCTGATAGATGCTTCCCCCCACGGCCGGCGGCGGCTGCACCGGAGGCGGCAAGGTGGCCGAATAGGAGGGATCTTCTCCAGGAGGCGTGGCACAGCCGGAGAGCAGCGCCGCCGCCAACAACACGGCGCCGGCCTGGGCGAGTCGGTGGCGAAGTCTCATGGCGTCCCTCCCCTGCGGCTCATCAGAGGTTGTTGTTGACGTACTGGAGCATCTGATCCGCCGTGGCGATGGCCTTCGAGTTCATCTCATAAGCCCGCTGGGTCTCAATCATGTTCACCAGTTCCTCCACTGTGTTCACGTTCGAACTCTCCAGCGAACCTTGGATGAGGGTGCCCAGTCCGTTGAGCCCGGGGGTGCCCACCTGGGGCGTGCCGCTGGCGGCCGATTCCACGAAAAGGTTGTCACCGATGGCCTGAAGCCCCGCCGGATTGATGAAATCGGCCAGTTGGATATTGCCCACCTGAACCGGCGTGGTGTTGCCGGCCACCACCACCGACACCACGCCGTCGGAACCGATGGTGATGGTCTGGGCATTGTCCGGAATGGTGATGCCCGGCTCGATGGGGTAGCCCATGGAGGTCACCAGTTGGCCCTGGGCATCGAGCTGGATGGTGCCGTCACGGGTGTAGGCCAGGGTGCCGTCGGGGCGCAATACCTGGAGGAATCCGCGCCCCTGGATGGCCAGATCCAGGGCGTTTCCGGTCTGGGTGATGTTGCCCTGGGTGAAGAGCTTTTCCGTGGCCACGGTACGCACCCCCGTGCCCAAGTTGAGCCCTGACGGCAGCTGAGTGTCCTGGGATGACTGCGCTCCCACTTGGGCCAGGTTCTGGTAGAGCAGGTCGGAAAAGACCGCCCGCGCCCGCTTGAATCCGGTGGTGCTGGCGTTGGCCAGATTGTGAGCGATGTTGGCCATGCGCGTCTGTTGCGCTTCGAGGCCGGTCTTTGCAATCCAAAGTGCAGGGTTCATGATGGCTCTTCCTTATCGTTCGGTCGGGTTCACTCCATGCGCAGCAGTCGGGCTGCGGCGCCGTCGTTCTCTTCCGCCGTCCTCATCAGCTTCACCTGGCTTTCATAGAGCCGGGCCAACTCGATGAGGCGGACCATGGACTCCACGGCGTTGACGTTGCTTGCTTCCAGCGCACCTGAAACCAGAGTCACCGAGGCGTCCGCCTCGGCCCGGCCGCCGCCGCGCAACCGCATGAGTCCATCCTCGCCTTTGACCACTTGGTCCGGCGGCAACTTGACCAGCTTGATCCGGTCCAACACCGCCAAGGCGTTGGGGCCCTGGCCCAAGGGACGGATGGAGATGGTGCCGTCGCGGCCGATGTCCAGCTTGGCGTTGGGCGGGATGGCGATGGGTCCGCTGTTGCCGATGACGGGATGGCCGGCGCCGTTGGTGAGGATGCCGAAGGCGTCGACCCTCAAATCACCGGCCCGGGTATAGGCCTCACCGCCGTCCGGCGCCTGGACCGCGATCCATCCGTCGCCGTCCACGGCCACGTCCAGCTCCCGTCCGGTCTGCTGCAAGGCGCCCGGACTCAGATCCACGCCGTTGCCTTCGGTGACGCCATAGACCCGGCTGGGTTGTCCCGGCCCATACAGAGGCAGGCTCATGGCGCTCTCCATGTCGGCCCGAAACCCCACCGTGGTGGCATTGGCCAGGTTGTTGGTGTTGACCGCCTGGGCGTTCATCACCTCACGGGCCCCGGTCATGGCGAGATAGAGCATGCGGTCCATGGTGCGTCACTCCTTCGGGATCACCTCAGGTTGATGATGGTCTGGGTCACGGCGTCCTCGGCCTGAATGGCCTTGGCGTTGGCCTGGAAGTTGCGCTGAGCCGAGATCATGAGCACCAACTGTTCGGTGAGGTCCACGTTGGACTCTTCCAAGGCCCCCGCTTGGATCAGCCCCAGCCCGCCGGTCCCCGGCTCGCTCACCACCGGCTCACCCGAGGCGAAGGTCTCGGCCCAGGCGGTGTCGCCCACCGGCTGCAACCCCTGCTGGTTGGCGAAACTCACCAGCATCACCTGGCCGATGGCCCGGGACAGCCCGTTGGAATAGCGGGCGAAGATGATGCCCTGCTCGTCGATGTCCACGTCCAGCACCTGGCCCGTGGTGTAGCCGTTCTGGTTCATGGCGTTGACGGCGAACTCAGTGCCGTACTGGGTGCTCTGGGAGAGATCCAGCGTGATGTTCTGGCCCGGCGCGGCGCCTCCACCCGGATCCCATGTCAAGGCGATGGATGCGGGGGAATCATAGGTTCCATCGGGGTTGAAGGTGACGGTGTCCGTGCTGAGCACGTTGCCGCCGATCATGGTGCGCACCGTCCACTGGTTGTCGGTGGCGGTCTTGGAGTAATAGATGGTCAAGGTGTGGGCGTTGCCCAGACTGTCATACACGCTCACCGAGGTGGCCGAGTTGTAGCCCGCGGGATCGGGAATGCCGGTGGCGCCCACCGACCAGGCGCTGTCGGTCTCCGGCGCACGGGAGTCGAAGTTGAGGTTGGCCGACACTTCACTGGTGGGATTGGGGGCGGCATAGGAGCTGTCCAGGCGAATGGGCCCGATGCCGCCGGTGATCTCGCCGTCGGCGTTGGCGCCCCGTGCATTGAGGAAGAGCCCCTCGCCGTTCACCACGTATCCATCGCGGTCGATGCTGAAGTTGCCGGCCCGGGAATAGAGGGCGGCACCGTTCTCGTCGGTGAGCATGAAGAAACCATCCCCGTTCACGGCCATGTCCAGGGAGTTTCCGGTGAAGGTGATGTTGCCTTGCTGGAACTGCTGGGTGACCGCCGCCAACCGCACACCCTGGCCGATGACGGTGTTGGACGACCCCACCAGGCTGGAACTGTAGACATCGGCGAACTCGGCGCGCGACGCCTTGAATCCGGTGGTGGAGATGTTGGCGATGTTGTTGCCGATGACGTTCAGGCCGGACGAGGCCGCCCGGATGCCGCTCAGCGAAATGTAGAAACCCATCTTCTATGGTCCTCCTGTGTTACGGGGGAAACCCCCTTCCGGATCTGTTCAGAGAATCTCCTCGACGGCGCTCAGCGGCACCGTGCCGCCGTTGGCCAGATTCAGCATCAATTCACCGCCGGCACCGCGCAGGTCGACGCTTTCCACCCGGGTACGCACCTCTACCGGGACCTGCAGGGTGCCGTCGTCGGTCTCGGACTCGGCCACGATGCGGTACAGCCCCGGGGCCGCCGGCTGGCCGTCGTCACGGAATCCATCCCAAGTGAAGGACACCCGGCCCTCGCCGTGCATCCCCAGCGGCAGGGTGCGGACCAACGCGCCGTTGGAGGCGAAGATCTTGACGGTCAGATCGGTGGTGCTGTGATCCAGCACCACCCGGCCCTGGATCCGGCCGCCGGCATCCAGAGGTACGTGCCCCCCCGGCCCCATCACTTCCCGCCCCACCAGATTGGCGGCCTTGATCGACTGATCCGCCGCCAGCATCTCCATCATCCGATCCACCGACTGCTTCAGCTCCTGGATGCCGTTGACGGCGGAGAACTGGGCCAGTTGGCTCATGAATTCATTGGGATCCAACGGATCGGTGGGATCCTGGTTCTTCATCTGGGCCAACATCAGCTCGATGAAATCGGACTGGCCCATCTCATCGCTCCCCTTGCCCTTGGTCTTCTCTTCGGGCTGGGACTGAAGAAAGGCCAACGGGTTGGTGGCGGTGCTCTCGGTGATCATCGTTCAACTCCTTCAACGGCCGAGGGTGAGGGTCTTGAGCAAAAGTTCCTTGGAGGTGTTCATCACCTCCACACTGTTCTGATAGGAGCGGCTGGCGGAGATCATGTTGGCCATCTCCTCCACCGGATTCACGTTGGAGCGGTAGACATAGCCGTCGGCGTCCGCCAGGGGATTGTCGGGTTGATATTCGCGCACCGGCTCAGCCTGGCTCTCCACGATGGCGGCCACCTGCACGCCGACGCTGGCGGGGCCGCCGTCCACCTGGGAGAGCACCGAGGCGAACACCGGCTGGCGCGCCTTGTAGGCGCCATCGGGCGTGCTGCTCAACGTATTGGCATTGGCCAGATTGCTGGAGACCGTGTTCAACCTGACCGATTGGGCGCTCAGCGCGGAGCCGGCGATCTTGAATACGTCATAGAGTCCCATGGATCACTCCCCCTTCAGGGCCAGCATCAGGCCCCGGAACTTGCGGTCCAGAAATGTAAGGCTGGCGTTGTAACGCACGGCGTTCTCGGCAAAGGCCGCCTTTTCCAGATCGGGATCCACCGTATTGCCGTCGAGCGACGGCTGGTTGGGCACCCGGTAGAGCAGTTCCGCCCCTTCGATTCCCGCCTCGGAGTTGAGATCTAAGTGGTGTGCATGGGTTCGTTCCAACCGGGCGGCGTCGGCGGTCTCCGAGAGCACTTTGCGAAAATCGATGTCTCGGGCCTTGAATCCAGGAGTGTCGGCATTGGCGATGTTGGAGGCGAGCACTTCGTTTCGCCGGGAACGCAGCAACAACGCCTTGGCATGAATTCCCAGTGCGGAATCGAAACTGATCGGCATCTTAGGCTCCAACTTGAGTCCTTTTGCCCAGTAAACGCAGCAAGGTCCATGCCAGAAAACAAATTTCTCCTTTTGTTACATTCACTTACAGAATCCCGCGCTAAATCAGGACCCGGTGCCGGCAAAGAGTTGCCGCCCAAACTCTTGTTCCGCCTCCCCTTCTCCGTACCAAGGCCCAGTACATGCGGCAGGACTTCATCTCATTGTTTGATCGAAAAATTTTTGAAAGTTGAAGGGCCATGTGCAGCGATCCGACGACGGAACCCGAACGCGGCCTCGTAGCCGAAAACCCGACCCCGACCCGATCCAGCAACCGACAAAAAGCCGACTCTTCCCACCGACACGATTCGGGCGAATCCGAAGTTCGAGCGAACGAACCCTGTGATTACAATGGGTTACAAGATAGGCATGGGAGTTGCTAGTTAAACGACGAAAACGCGCAGTGGACACCAACCGTCGAGCTCTCCCATGAAAGGCAGACAACTTGCGATCATCTTGGCCTGGGCGGCTTGTTCTGCGGACGCAGCCGAACTCCAAAACCACGACGCCATTCGTGAAGCGGCCCATGGCTACGCGTTGGAAAAAGCGCACCGAATCCATGGCGAGGCCGTGGCGGTTCGGGTCGGACGCCTCGACCGGCGGTTGCGCCTGACCCGCTGTGACAAGCCGCTGGAAGTGTTCGATCCGCCCGGCAGCCGCGACCTGGGCAACACCACCGTGGGCGTCCGCTGCAACGGCGCCCACCCATGGACCCTATATGTACCGGTCACCATAGACGCCTTCGCGGAAGTGGTGGTGGCGGCCACACCCCTCTCCCGCGGAGAGACGCTCGACGCCACCAAGGTCAAGGTGGCCCGTTACAACCTGGCCAAATTGCCCCAGGGCTACTTCGACGATCCGACGGAAGTGATCGGGATGCGCCTGAGGCGAAATCTCACCGCCGGCCAACCACTGGTTCCGGCCATGCTCAAAGCGCAGCGTCTGATCCAGCGCGGCCAGCGCGTCACCATGGTGGCGCGCGGCAACGGACTGGAAGTGCGTATGCCGGGCGAGGCCTTGGCCCATGGCGCCCGCGGCCAGCGCATCCGGGTACGCAATCTTTCATCGAAGAAGGTGGTGGAAGGGGTGGTGACGGAAGAGGGCGAAGTGCGGGTGGATCTGTGAATGGCGTGAACGGTGAACCGGATCACAAAACCGCTTAAGTTTTCTTGCAAACTGCCGCTTTCAATCGTGACTGATCCTGAAACAGGACCTCATGGAGATAAAAATGGCCATTGATATCAACGGCTTGAACAATCCCCAACCGCAAGTGGGCAGCGACCGAAACGGTTTGACCCCCAGCGAGCGGGAAATGGTCGGCCGCAACACGGACAACGGCGGAACTTCGGTCAAGGACACCGTGAGCTTTTCCGAAACCGCCATGCGCATGGGAAGACTGGGTACCGCCGTGGAACAGACCCCCGTCGTCGACAGTAAACGTGTCGAGGAGATTCGCCAGGCCCTGGAGGCCGGCGACTATCAGGTGAATGCCGAGCGAATCGCAGAACGCTTGATGGCATTCGAAAGCCTTTTGGGTGGGCGCAAGTGAACGAGCGCGCTCCCGTTTCGGGCCCGCGTTTGCGTTGGCTCCTGGAGCAGGAGATCGCCGACATGGAGGCCCTGGCCCGGTTGCTGCGGGAAGAGTCCGCCCTCCTGTTGGGACGGGATCCGCTGAAACTGGAACAGGTGCTCGAGGCCAAGGCGCTGCGCGTCTCCGAACTGGCGTCACTGGATGCCCAGCGTGAACGCGACTTCAAGGCATTGGGGCTGGACGCACCCTCGGAAGAGACCGCCCGCGCCCTCGAAGCGGCCTGTCCCGGGCAGCATCTGGGTGAACTCTGGAACCGCTTGACCACATTGGCCCACGAGTGCAGGCGCCTTAATCGTTTCAACGGCGCCACGGCCAAACTGGGTCAGGAACAGCTCTCCCGTGCATTGAGCATTCTGCGCGGAGAAGACGCCAGGGCCACCGGCCTTTATCAACGCGACGGCAGCCGCGACGAAACGGCCGGCGGTCGGCTGCTGGGCCAAGCCTGACGCCTTTCCGTCGCTTTCCTGGCGACGGCTTTTCGCCACCCTCCCTTTTTGGATCCCGTTCGTCCTTCCCCATTGGCCGCCCGGCAAAGATCTGCCGTTCGCGGGGAGACGGGAACGCCGGCCGCCCTACCCCAATATTCTCTTGTCATTACAAAGCGTTAGGCTACATATCAATCAATCACCCGCAATCATGCGAGGCAACCGCAGCATATTCAAACATAAAAACCGCCTGTCACTCCGCCGGTTTTCCGAGGTTGGCACGGAATTCGCTTGATACCCGAACAGAGCCAATCCCGAGGGTAGAACCGTGGAAGGACGACTCGAATCCACCTACGAAAAGAGCAACGCACCGGCCACCGCCATTCCATTGTCGACGCGCGAAGCGGAATCCCCGCTGGTGGGCACCCAGCTGCTGTTCGAGCTGCAAAGCACCCTCGATCTGGAACAGCTGATGGCCATCTTCTTCCGCCATCTACAAGGCGTGTTGCCTTGCCAAGCCCTGCGTTACCGCCATCCCGGCCTGGGGTTGGACGTGAGCCTGGGCCGGGCCGCCCACCATAGCGCCGAATACCAGCTGAGGGTGGCCGGCGAATCCCTCGGCAAGGTCCGTTTTCAGCGGCGGCGCCCCTTTTCCGAAGCGGAGCTGGAACAGATCGAAACCCTGCTCAGCGCCCTGGTGCTGCCGGTCCGTAATGCCGTCCGGTACCAACAAGCGTTACAGGCCGCCCACGTGGATCCGCTCACCGGCCTGCAGAACCGCCGCGCCTACGAGGATCATCTGGAGCGTGAGATCAGCCGCGCCCGCCGAGAAGGGCAGCCTCTGGGCCTGATGGTGGTCGACATCGACCATTTCAAGGCCATCAATGACGGCATCGGCCATCTGGCCGGAGACCAGGTGTTGATCGAAGTGGGCCGGGTGCTGCGCGCCAGTGTGCGCAAGTCGGACATGGTGTTCCGGTATGCCGGGGACGAGTTCGTGCTCCTGTTGCCCAATGTGCGCCCGGACTGTTTACGCACCCTCGTTCGCCGGTTGGAACGCGCGGTGAGAACGCTACGTTGCCATTACGGCGACCATGCCATCGAAGTTTCGGTGAGCATCGGCGCCGCACTTCTGGAAGAGGGCATGGACGGCGGAACGCTTTTCGCAGCGGCCGACCTGGACATGTACCGGACCAAGGAGTCCCGCCGCCGTGGAAGATGAACGCTTTCTTCTGTCCGCCTCAAAAGGGGATCTTCCGCACAGTCTCCGTCGTCGCTAGAGGCCAAACTCAAGCCATGGGCCCTACGGCCGACAACAAACATAGAGACCGGTACGCCGGCCCCGCCGGCGAGGAAGAGAACGGAGTATGGAAGAGCAGGCGGCCACCCTTCCCGAACGAGACGACGACCACGTCCGTTACTTCCGCGACATCCTCCTGCGGCTGACCTTCGCCGCCCACGGCTGGGATCGGCGCCTGGACGCCGTGCTGGAAAGGCTCCAGGACGAGCTCCGCACCCACACTGCCCTGCCCGATCTCAAGGAGTATTCCGAAACCCTCTACCGCGCCCTCATGCGCGCCGAAGAGCACCGCCCGGCGCGCGAACCGGGTCAGATCGTGGCCAAAGCCTTTGCCGGTCTGCCGCTTCCGCAAGAGACGGCACAAAGCTGGCAGGCGCTCATGGAGGAGTGCCGGGCCGCACGCGACGAGATACACACACTGGATGTGCTGGAACGGTGTGCCACCCTCCTCGGCCGCACTCTGGAAAACGCCAAGGGACAACGCAAAACCGGTCTGCTCGCTTCCCTCTTCGGAGGCGGCCGGGAGGACAAGGCCCGCTCCGACGACTTCCTCAAAGCGGTCCGGCATCGTTTGTTGGAACTGCTCGGCAGCCTCTGTCCCCCGCCTGAGCTGGAGGAAAAGCTGGAGCGGCTCAAAGAGACGGTGGCCCATCACCTCGAGGCCGAAGAGATCCCCGCCGTCCTGGAAAAAATCAACCTGCTCATCCAGGACATCCGCGGCCGGGTTGAGCGGGAGCGTCTGGAGCTGGAAAAGTTCCTCGGCCAACTCACCGAGCGTCTCACCCACATCGAAGGGGCCCTGGAAGCGTCCGACAGCAGCACCCGCGCGGTGTACGAAAACCGCCGTAAGCTGGACGAAGAGATCGAAGAACAGACGCGCGACATGGCCGACCGCGCCCGCAGCGCGACCGATCTACCCACCCTCAAGAATCTCATCCAAGAGCGGGTGGACACCCTCCGCCAACGGATGGCCGACTTCCAGAGTGAAGAACAGAAACTCATCGCCCGTCAGCAACAGCAGATGGCGGAGCTGATGGAGAAGCTCCACAAGATGGAAGAAGAGACCGAAACCCTGCGCGCCCAGGTACAGGAGGAGCGCCATCAAGCCTTCACCGACGCCCTCACCGGGCTGCCCAACCGATTCGCCTACGAAGAGCGGCTCGAGCAGGAATACGAACGTTGGAAACGGTACCGCTCGCCACTTTCCATCATCGTCCTCGATGTGGATCACTTCAAACGCATCAACGACACCTACGGCCATCAGGCCGGGGACAAAGCCCTGCGCATCATCGCCAAGGAGCTGGCCATGGCCCTGCGCAAGACCGATTTCATCGGTCGCTACGGCGGCGAAGAGATCGTCATCCTCATGCCGGAAACCGATGCTGACTCCGCTCTCATCGCCGCCGAGAAGCTACGCAACCGGATCGAAAGCACCGGTTTCCACTTTCGCGAGAAGAAGGTGACCATCACCGTCTCCTGCGGCATCAGCGAATACCGACAGGGCGACACGCCCGAAAGCGCCTTCGAACGGGCCGATCAGGCGCTTTACAAGGCCAAGCAGCAGGGCCGTAACCGCTGCATCGTACTCTGACGACGGGAAAAACCTTCGAATGGAAACCATCCGTCAAATGGTGGAAAAAGAGCGGGTCGGCATGCTTTATGACGGCGTGCCCGGGGTGATCATCCTCACCTTTGCCGCCATGAGCGCCTATGCGGCCATGCTCTGGGGTGATGTGCCTCATCCCCTCCTACTCGGCTGGCTGGGCGTCCTGGGCCTCGTCCTCGCCCTGAGGTATTTGTCCTACCTGCGCTTTCGCCGAAACACGGAAAACAGTGCCCTATGGCTGAGGATCTACCGGGGCGGCGCCTTGATCACCGGCATGGTGCTGGGCTCGAGCGCCTTGATCATGTTCGACGACTTGTCGGTTGCTCACCAACTGTTCGCCGTGTTCGTCCTCAGCGGCGTTTGCGCCGGCGCCATGGTGGTGCTCGCCCCCGATCACATCTCTTTTTCTTATTACGTGAGTGCCACGCTTCTTCCCACCGGGTGGAGTCTGATCATCCGGGAAGACACCCTGACACGGTCGGTCGGATTGCTCGTCTTTCTCTATCTCACCACTCTGCTGGTCTTTGGTCGTCGCATATCGAACCGCTTGATCCAATTCCTTCACCTGGGTCATGAAAATACGGCCCTCCTGGAACAAGTCGCAAAAGAAAAAAACCGTCTGGAAAGCCGTCTCGGTCGGCTGTTCGACGACGATCGCCACGAAATTTTCGTCTACAACGCGGATACATTGCGCTGCATCCAGGCCAACTGGGGCGCGGTGCGCCACCTAGGATATGAAGCCGAAGAAGAGTTGCTGGGAAAACACCTGCTGGACATCCTACACGGACTCGAGCCGGAGGAGGTGGAGGATCTGCTTCAACCCTTGAAAAGCGGTACGGAAGACGCCGTTATCTACCGCGGAGAACACCGCCGCCGCGACGGATCCAAATACCCCGTGGAAATCCGCTTCCAGAGATCCACGAGGGAAAATCCGCCCGTGGTCGTGGCCACGGCACGGGACCTCACCGCCGAAGACGCGGCAAAAAACCGCTTGTTCTACAAGGCCAATTACGATCCGGTCACCGATCTTCCCAACCGGATGTACATCACCACCCTCGCCAAAAGAGCGCTCACTCGCGCCGCACGACACCAAAGGTTGGCGGCCCTGTTGTTGATCGATCTGGACAATTTCAAGCAGATCAACGATACCCTCGGCCACTCCCTGGGCGACCTTCTCCTCGTGCGTGTGGCCCGAAGACTCCAGGACACGCTGGGCGACAACGCCACACCATCCCGGATCGGTGGCGACGAATTCCTCATTTTGATCGAGGACATCGAGGAGCCGGAACAAGCGGAACGGGACGCACAGCGACTGTTGGAGGCCTTTGTTCCGCCTTTCCGCATCGGCGAGCACGAACTCCATGTCACCCTGAGCATGGGGCTGGCTCTGTTTCCGGAAGATGCCCGACAGCTCGACCGCCTGCTGCTGTATGCCGACATGGCCATGTACCGCGCCAAGCAGCGGGGGCGCAACCGGCTGGAGCGTTTCCATGAAAGCCTGCTTCGGGACCGCGAACGCAGACTGAAGATGGAAAGGGCCCTGCGCCGCGCCGTGGACAACGGGGAGCTCACCCTGCTCTATCAACCCAAGGTAGATGCCGTCAGTGGCCGTGTGGTGGGCGCCGAAGCGCTCTTGAGATGGCACCACCCCGAGTTCGGTACGGTGCCGCCGGACGAATTCATCCCCATGGCGGAATCGATGGGACTGATCGCCCCCTTGGGACGGTGGGTCCTGGAGACCGCCTGCCGCGAGGCGGCCCTTTGGCCTTGCAGGGAAGGTTGTGGACGGCGTATCGCGGTCAACGTCTCCCCCGCCCAATTCATCGGCGGGCGCCTGCTCGACGACGTGGAACACGCCCTTTCCGTCAGCGACCTTCCGGTGGAACGGCTCGAGCTGGAAATCACGGAAACTCTCTTCGTGCAAGACACGTCCCATCTCCATCGCTGCCTGGAACAGCTCAGGTCCCGCCATATCCATCTTTCTCTGGACGATTTCGGAACCGGTTATTCGGCGCTGGCCTATCTTCAGCGTTTTCCTCTACATACGCTCAAGATCGACCGCTGCTTCGTGGGCCGCATGACCGAGAGCGAAAACTCCCGCCGCCTGGTGGAGGCCATCGTCTCCATGGCCCGCGCCTTGAATCTGGAATTGGTGGCCGAAGGAGTAGAGACGGCCCGGCAGCTCGAAATGCTGCAGCGGATGGGGGTCAACATCATCCAAGGGTACTACTTCAGCCGCCCCCTGGAGGCGCGGGCCTTCCGTGATCTGCTCTTCCGAGAAATGGCTCAGACCACCGGTGGGACACCAGCGTTAAGGAAGCGGACGGCGGCCCGATAAGGAGAAGAGAAGCCCTTTTGGGATCCACAGGATTATTGGCGGAGGTGATGCAATGGATCTGGCCACACTCATCGGCTTTCTTGGCGCCATGGCGGCGATCGTGGTCTCCATCATGCTCGGTGGGGACTTCGGCATGTTCGTCAACGTGCCCGGCTTGATGATCGTGGTGGGCGGAACCTTCATGGTCACCCTGATGAAATTTCCGCTCTCCTATACCTTGGGTGCTTTCAACGTCGCCATGAAAGCCTTCATCCACAAAGCCCAAAAGCCTGAAGAGATCATCGAACAGAGCGTGGAGCTGGCCAACATCGCGCGCAAGGAGGGGCTGTTGGGCCTGGAACAGGTGGAGGTCCAGAACCCTTTCCTCAAAAAAGGCATCGAGCTGCTCGTGGACGGTCACGACGCCGACTTCGTGCGCAAGATGCTCTCCAAAGACATCAACCTCACCATCGAACGAAACGAAGACGGCGTGGCCATCTTCAAGTCCATTGGTGACGTCGCCCCCGCCATGGGCATGATCGGCACCCTCATCGGTCTGGTGCAGATGATGTCCAGCATGGACGATCCCAAGGCGCTGGGGCCGGCCATGGCGGTGGCCCTGCTCACCACTTTCTATGGCGCCGTCATCGCCAATGCCATCGCCCTACCCATCGCCGACAAGCTGGCGATCCGAAGCAAAGAGGAGCGGATCAACAAGTCCATGATCCTGGAAGGGGTCTCCGCCATCCAGGAAGGCATGAACCCGCGCGTCATCGAAGGGATGCTGCGCACCTACCTGCCCAATGGTGAGAAGGCGGAAAAGGCGGCCTGAGGGAACCGGAGCCATCTGATATGAGCGACGAGTGCCAGCAGCAGAAGTGCCCCGAAGGCATCCCCATGTGGGTGATGACCTTCGCCGATCTCATGTCCCTGCTGCTGGCCTTTTTCGTGCTGCTCTTCTCCTTCTCGGAGATGGATGCCCAAAAATACAAGCAGGTGGCCGGCTCCATGAAAGAAGCCTTCGGTGTCCAGCGGGAAGTCAAAGTGAAAGATCCGCCGAAAGGGGTCAACATCATCGCCCAGGAATTCACTCCCGGCCGTACCGAACCCACACCACTGAATCAGGTCCGGCAGATGACCATCGACGATTACCGCCAGTTTCCGGTGCTGGGCGACCCCTATGATGTGCCCACGGAAGAGGAACAGGAGGAGATCGAAAAAGAGAGCGAGAAGATCAAACTGGCGCTGGCTGAGGAGATCGAAGAGGGCCTCATCGAAGTGGAGACCGAAGGCCGCAAGATCATCATCCGCATTCGCGAAAAGGGCTCCTTCCCTTCCGGCAGCGCCCAACTCATCAAGCCTTTCCGTAAAGTGATCGACAAGATGGTCAAAGCACTGGAATCCACCCACGGCACCATCGTCGTGGCCGGCCACACCGACAATCTACCCATCCACACCCAGCGATTCCGCTCCAACTGGGAGCTTTCGGCATCTCGCGCGGTCACGGTGATCCACGAGTTGACCAAGGCCGGACAAATCGACCCGAAGAGATTCCAGATCGCCGCCTACGGGGATACCCTGCCCCTGGCCGACAACGGCACACCGGAAGGACGTGCCAAAAACCGGCGTGTGGAGGTGACGTTGGTCTATGGCAAGGACATCATCCGCGATGCCGAACAGGCGGAAAAAGAGGGCCTGCTGCTGCGCAAGGCCACCCGAGAAGACGGTCAAGGAGGCGCCGATATCAAGCCCGACGTGAAGGAACTCGATCCATGAGCCGAAAACCCGTTCCCGTCGAAAACCCGTGCCACGAAGGCCGCGAGAGGCGTGGCTTCTTTCGAATCCAGGACGACCTGGTGCTCACCTACCATCAGGTTCCACGCAAGGTGTACGAAGCGTTGAAGGACAAGCGCTCCAACAGCACGTTGAGTGCCTTCAACCTCAAGGCCCGCTTCGCCGCATTGGACCGTGCCTTGCGTCCCGTGGTGAACCGACTGCGAGAACAATCTCCAGATCTGGCGCAGTACATGGAGGCCATGGACGAGAAGCTGAACATGCTCGCCGAGGTGGTCTTCCGTCAAGAGGTGGATCTGAACGACCTGCCTTCTCAGGAGGTGAACCTCAGCGCCGGAGGGCTCTCGTTCCAGGCGCAGAAATGCCTGAATCCCGGCAGCATCCTTCAGGTGCGACTATTGCTGCAGCCATCTGGGGTGGGAATCGAGTCCTATGCGCGGGTGGTCTATTGCCGCCCGACTTCGAATCAGAGCTCTCTGCGCTTTCCCTGGCGTGTGGGAGTGGAGTTCCTCCATTTGCGTGAGGAGGATTCGGACCTCATCGCCCGCCACGTGCTTTGCCGGGAAGCCGATCTGCGGCGCCGCAGCGAAACAACCGCCGACAAGGCCGAACTCAGCGAGTGAGGCCGTATTTGCGCATCTTCTCCGCCAGGGTGGTGCGCCGCAATCCAAGCAACTTGGCGGCATGAGCCACCACACCACCCGACTCCTCCAACGCCTGGCGGATGAGGGTCATTTCCATCTCCGAAATATAAGATTTCAGATCCAATCCCCCCGGTGGAATCTGAGGCACGGCCGCACCCGTGGCGGCAGTGGCCACGTTGGCATCGGGCTCGGCCAGTAACTCCTCCTGCAGTGCCGCCGGCGGCTCGTTCTCGACCCCGGCTCGATATTTGGCCGGCAGATCCTGAACCTGGACCAGGCCGTGAGGATACTGGATGGCCAGACGCTCCATGAGATTGGCCAGCTCCCGCACGTTGCCGGGCCAGGGATAGCGGGAAAGCGCCTGGACGGCCTCGGGGGAGAGCTGCACCGAACACTGTTTCTCGTGCTCCAGCCGCTCGTTGAGCTGGGCGATGAGGAGCGGCAGATCCTCGATGCGCTCGCGCAACGGTGGAAGGTGGATGGGAAAGACCTCCAGCCGATAAAAGAGATCCTCACGGAACTTGCCCTCACGCACCATGGCCTCCAGATCTCGGTTGGTGGCCGCCACGATGCGCACGTCCACATGAATGGTGCGGTTTCCCCCCACCCGTTCGAACGTTCGCTCTTCCAGCACTCGCAGCAGTTTCACCTGCATCTCCATGGGCATCTCGCCGATTTCGTCCAGGAACAGGGTGCCGCCGTTGGCCAGACTGAAACGGCCTTCGCGTGCGGTGAGCGCACCGGTGAACGCCCCTTTTTCGTGGCCGAAGAGCTCCGATTCGAGCAGATCACGCGGAATGGCACCGCAGTTCACCGGCACGAAGGGCTTGTCTCTGCGCTTGGAGTAGTAGTGGATGTTGCGCGCCACCACCTCCTTGCCCGTGCCGGATTCGCCCAGAATGAGCACATTGGCATCGGTGGGGCCTGCTTGCTGGATGTCGGCGCGGATACGCTGGATGGCGGAACTGCGTCCGATGAGACTGCGAAAGAGGTGGGAGGGCCGGTTGCCCCCTTTGCGTTGTTCGCTGCGCCGCAGGCCACGGGCGCTCTCCAGCGCCACGGTGAGCTGATCCCGGCTCAGCGGATAGGCCACCAAAGGCCACTCTCGGGGATAAGCCAGCAGCACCGGATTTTGCCCCGGTTCCGCCGGTCGGTAGATGATGATGGGCAGCAGACCCGGCGCCAACTCGGTGAGCAGGTCCACCAAACGCCGCTGCAGAAGTTCCTCCACGCGGCCGGAAATGACCACCGTCATCAACTGATCCAAGGATGAAGTGAGCGCCGCCTCCAGTGCCTCCGGCGAGGCCACTTCGGACACTTCATAACCGAGAAACTGCAGTACCGCTTTGAGCCCCTCGTCTCCGGGTTCCTCCGCGTTGTAGATCAGAACCAGGTCCGACACGGCCCCTGCGCCCCCCTTTTTTCGATGCCTCGATGTCATTTTCGAGCCCTGAAGCGCGGCGGTCCGCGCTGGGCATCCCGAGCGGTGAGATTACCATTTTTACCGAGGCTGAAACAGGCCGCTGATGCCCACCCATCGATAGGGACGGATGTCTGAACGGCAGCGTTGCTGGTCTATAATTCGAAAGAATAAGACACGGGTACAGGGCTTTGTCCAGGAAGAGTGAACGCACCCGGCAGCGCATCGTGGAAGCGGCCAACCGCCTCTTTTACCACAAGGGCTACCACAACACCTCGTTCACCGACGTAGTGGAAGCGTCGGGCGTGCCGCGCGGCAACATCTATTATTATTTCAAGAGCAAGGAGGCGATACTGGAAGCGGCGCTGGCCCACCGCCTGGAGCGCATCGAA
>CAYOJM010000065.1:0-3248 GCA_964404295.1 uncultured Sedimenticola sp.
GACGTGATGAACGAGGCCGAGGCCCGCGCCATGGTCCAGGGACGGCCCTGGAGCTTCCTGCACATCTCCCGCCCCGAGGTGGATCTGCCCGAGGGCACCGATCCCTACGCCCCCGAGGTCTATGCCAAGGGGCGCGAGAACCTCGAGCGCATGATCGCCGAAGGGGTGCTGCAACGGGACGAGGCGCCCAGCTTCTACGTCTACCGGCTCACCATGGGCGACCACGTGCAGACCGGCCTCATGGGGGTCGCCTCGGTGGCGGCCTACGACGCCGGCCGCATCAAGAAGCACGAGTTCACCCGTCCGGTGAAGGAGGACGACCGGGTGCGCAACATCGACACCCTCAACGCCCAGACCGGCCCCGTCTTCCTGGTCTATCCCGCCACCGACGAGATCGACCGCGTGCTGGCCGAGGTGGCCGAGGGCGAGCCCGACATCGACGTCACCGCCGCCGACGGCGTGCGCCACCAGCTCTGGGCCGTCTCCGATCCCGGAACCGTGCAGAAGCTCACCGAGGCCTTCGACCGCCTCGACGCCCTCTACGTGGCTGACGGCCACCACCGCTCCGCCGCCGCTTCCCGCGTGGCGGCCCAGCGCAAGGCGGCCAACCCGGACCACACCGGTGAGGAGAGCTACAACTACTTCCTCAGCGTCATCTTTCCCCACGACCAGATGCAGATCCTCGACTACAACCGGGTGGTGAAGGACCTCAACGGCCTCTCGCCCGAGGCGTTCGTGGCCCGCGTCACCGAGAACTTCACCGTGGAGCCCGCCGACGGGCCGGTGAAGCCGCAGAAAACCGGTGAGTTCGGCATGTATCTGCGCGGCCAGTGGTACCGGCTCACCATCAAGCCCGAGCGCATTCCCGTCGACGACCCGGTGGCGCGCCTCGACGTGAGCCTGCTGCAGGAGAACCTCATCCGCCCCCTGCTGGGCATCGAGAACCCCCGCACCGACGACCGCATCGACTTCGTCGGCGGCATCCGCGGCCTTTCCGAGCTGGAGAAACGGGTGGATTCCGGCGACTGGGCGGTGGCCTTCTCCCTCTACCCCACCACCATGGAGGCCCTTATGGCCGTGGCCGACGCCGGCGAGGTGATGCCGCCCAAGTCCACCTGGTTCGAGCCCAAGCTGGCGGATGGGCTGGTGAGTCATGTGCTGGATTGAGGTTGGGGTGAAATGAGTGTCGAGATTTTTTACAAAATAGGGTGATCTAGAAGAGGGGGGTGTCTGAAAGGCCTGGTGTGACAAGGAGATGCGGTGCTGGCATGATCTTTGCTCAACTGTAGTCAGCCGAAGAGGTGTGTAAATTCATAAATTTTCAAGTCATCAAGGGCGATGTAAAGCGTGAGCAAAAAAAATTGGATAACATATTGGCTCAAACTCGGGTTGCATGTTCAAGGATTCGAGAGAGGCTCAGGCTAGAGGGGCGCGTCATGAAGCAAGAACAAAATCAGAAGATCTCGCAGAAGCGACGCAAGCTGCTCAAATCCGCGGCGGCCGGCGCGCCCGTAATCGCCACCTTGCAGAGTGGGGCGGCTTTTGCGAACACCAGCGCCTTCCAGTGCATCAATGATGCAAGCAGTAGTCCGCCCACGAAAGCGGTGGCGGTTCCTCCCCCCGACCAGTGGGTGCGGGTGACGGTGTCGCGTTATCAGTTCACCGATAACACCAATCCAGCCAACGTGACCGATTGGTTGTACGACATCGACGGTGTTTATGCCTCGGGATCGTCGACGGGCGTGGTGGGACCGTTCTACGATGCGTCGGGAAATACAGTCAGTGTGGATCTGGCCAATTGGACGGAAACGGCATCGGAGCAGGTGGCGGTCATCCAGTATTACGAGGTCAACCCGGCCCACACGGCCGTGGTGGGAACCTTGAACCCCTATCCCAAGCAGGTTGTCACCGATTCCAATACCCAGGTTCCATTGAATGCCAGTTGCTTGGCGTCCATGCAATGACCACCGTAGATGGCCGCGGCAGGGAAGAAGAGCCATCCGCGTTTTGAGAGGAAGTGGCGTATTGCGGGTGGGGACTCGCTGCTCCAAAAGGATTGGGCGCAAGATACCACGGTGTACAGCCGACTGACCGGTGAGACGCATTTGTTGAGTGCCTTGCCGGCCGAGGTGTTGCGGATGTTGACGGAAGGCGAAAAGAGCGAGGCCGAGTTGGCGGCGGCCATGGGCGTGTTGTGTGAAGTGACCGTGGATGAGGGCTGGCTCAACGATATCTGCAAGATCCTGCAGCGCTTGGAGGCGCTGTTTTTGGTGGAGCCGGTGGATTGAAAGTCGGTCCTTCGGCCCGTCCGTTCATGAAAAAGGGGGGCTGGATCGATTTTCGAACCGGCCCTTTTTTTGTTCGTCTAGAAACCCGCTTGCCCGAATTGCTCGATACCTTTCATGGGCTGTACGGGCGGGTGATGGAAACATCTGCGGCTGAGCTGTTCGATTTCCATGTGGCCGTGAAGCCCCCTGTCGGGTTGCGCCGCTGGTTTCGGCCCCAGGCCTTGTTCTTTCTCGATGGCGAAACGCCTTTCGAGCCTTTTCCCCGCAGCCATGCCTTTCCTCTGCTGGAGTGGGGGCTGAACTATGCCATCGCCACCCGGGCCCATCAGTATTGCTTGCTCCATTCGGCGGTGTTGGAGCGCAACGAGCGCGCCCTCATCCTCCCCGCGCTTCCGGGATCGGGAAAGAGCACCCTGTGCGCCGCTCTCATGCATCGCGGCTGGCGTTTGTTGTCCGACGAATTCGGCATGGTGCGGCCCGAAACGGGGGAGTTGGTGCCGCTGCCGCGGGTGATCCCGCTGAAGAACCGCTCCATCGAGGTGATCCGCGACTTCGCGCCCGAGGCGGTGCTGGGGCCGGTCTTTCCCGGTACTCGCAAAGGAGACGTGGCCCACGTGGCGCCCACCGCGGACAGCCTGGCCCGTCAGCATGAGCCTGCGCGGCCCGCCTGGATCGTCTTTCCCCGCTTCGTGGAGGGCGCCGGCTGCACCCTGGAGCCGGTGGCCGACAGTTTGGCGTTCGTTCGGCTGTCGAACAATTCGTTCAACTACCACCTGCTCGGAGAAACCGCCTATCGAACATTGGTCCGCTTGGTGTCCGGGTGCGAGCGGTATCACCTCGAATACGGAGACTTGGCGTCGGCCGTGGCCCAAATGGAGGCGTTGGCCGCTTCATGAGCCCGCCCGTCCTGCTTCGCTTGCTGCGCGATCCCGGCTGTGCGGGGCAACTCTCCCCGCAAGA
>CAYOJM010000066.1:0-12337 GCA_964404295.1 uncultured Sedimenticola sp.
CGGGAGATGGTGGTGGAGCTGATCTTCCCCGAATCCACCGGCATCCTGCAGCGCCGCATGCCGGTGGAGCAGGCGCTGGCCCTGCTGGCCGACTTGCCCGACGAGTTCACCGAGGCGCTGCTGCCGGGCGCCAGTTACATCGGTTGAACGGTGCTTGACCGTAGGCCCGCCAAGGCCGCTGGCCGCCGCGGGCGATGAATCCCGCGTACCGCGCCCGCCCGGAACGGCTGCTGCGTGCCCGGTCCCTGCTATTGCGGAATCTCCGGTTTGCCCTCCACCCGCCGGAAACGCGCCACCAACCTGCCGTCCCGCTCCAGCCTCCCTTCTCCCTGGCGATCCACCCGGAAGAGCCAGCGCACCTCCTGGTCGGGGTTGCTCGAGGGGGTGCAGTCGAGGATGGCGTTGGCGGCGTCCTGCGCGCTCCAGAAGCAGTGCCAGCTCGCCTTCGGGGTCGAGGTGGCGAAAAGGGCGCGACCGTCGAAGGCAAGCGTGAGATCGGTGATGCCCGCTTCGTTTTCGGCCATCGCCTGCCACTTGCCGGCGCCGGGATGGGGCGTACAGGCGGTCAACACGAGGAGTGGAAGAGCGCGGATCGCAAGACGCGCGAGCATGGCGTGGGATCTCCGGCTGAGTTGAATCGGACGAAAGGGTATCATGCGCGGCGGTACCCGTTTCCAAGGAGGATGGCATGGAATCGGCTGACATCGGCATCATCGGCCTGGGGGTGATGGGCCGGAACCTGGCCTTGAATCTGGCCGACCACGGCTTCCGGGTGGTGGTGCACAACCGCACCCGCGAGCGGATGTACCAATTCCTGGATGCAGAAGGCCGGGCCGCAGGCATCCGCGGCGCCGAACACCTGCCGGCACTGGTGGAGGCGTTGAGTCGTCCGCGCAAGATTCTGCTCATGGTGAAGGCCGGCGCGGCGGTGGATGCCGTCATCGGCCAACTGCTGCCTCTGCTGGCGCCGGACGACATCCTCATCGACGGCGGCAACTCCCACTATCTCGACACCGAACGCCGTGTGGTGGAACTGGGCGAATCCGGCGTGCGCTTCGTCGGCTGCGGCATCTCCGGGGGAGAAGCGGGAGCGCGCCACGGGCCGGCACTCATGCCAGGCGGCGACGAGGGCGCCTGGCCGGAGATCCGTCCCCTTTTGCAGGCCATCGCCGCCGAGGTGGATGGTGTGCCCTGTTGCCAGTGGATGGGGGGGGGCGGCGCCGGCCACTACGTGAAGATGGTGCACAACGGCATCGAATACGGCGACATGCAGCTCATCGCCGAAGCGTGGCACCTGCAGCGAGAGGGGTTGGGGCTGTCGGTGGCCGAGACGGCCGAGGTCTTCGCGCGCTGGAACCGTGGACCGCTGGCCTCCTATTTGGTGGAGATCACGGCGCACATCCTCGCCTTCCGCGACGAAGATGGGGCGCCCCTCGTGGAAAAGATCCTCGACAGCGCGGGACAGAAGGGCACCGGCAAATGGACCGGCATCAGCGCCCTGGAACTCGGGGTGCCGGTGAGTCTCGTCGCCGAAGCGGTCTTCTCCCGTTTCCTCTCCGCGGAGCGGAAGCAGCGGCTTCACGCACAGGCCCGCTATGGCCTGCCCACGGGAGACTGGAGCGGCGATCGCACCGCCGCCCTGGCCGATCTGGAACAGGCGCTCTACGCCAGCAAGCTGGTCTCTTACGCCCAGGGTTTCATGCTGCTGGATCGGGCTTCGCGCGAGTTCGACTGGAACCTCGCGCTGGGTGACATCGCCCTGGTCTGGCGGGGCGGTTGCATCATCCGCAGCCGTTTTCTCGACGCCATCGAGGCGGCCTATGCGCGTGACCCGGATCTGGAGAACCTGCTTCTGGATGAGTTTTTCGTCATGGCCCTGCGCGAGGCCGAGCCCCACTGGCGGGGCATCTGCGAAATGGGCGTGGCGTTGGGCGTGCCGTTGCCGGCAATGACGGCGGCCCTGGCCTTTTTCGACGGTTACCGTCGCGGCCGCCTGCCCGCCGCCGCACTCATCCAGGCCCAGCGTGACTATTTCGGCGCCCATGGTTACCGTCGCATCGACCGTGACCCCGACGAAACCTTCCACACCGACTGGAGTCGCCAGCCGTGAAAGCCGTTTCCGACGATTCCGGCGCCACCTACGTCATCTTCGGCGCCACCGGCAATCTGTCGCGAGAGAAGCTGATGCCGGCGCTCTACCACCTGGATCTGGCCGGAGAGCTGTGCCCCGAAACCCGGATCCTGGCTTGCGGCCGGCGCGATTGGGACGACGAGCGGCTGGTGGCCGAAGTGCGCGGCTGGCTCCAGGCCCATGGGCGCACGCCGATCAACGAGGCCGTGTTTCAGCGTTTCTCGAAACGTCTGGCCTACTTCCGTGGCGATCTGCGCGAAGCCTCCACCTGGCCGGCGCTGCGCGAACGACTGCAGGACGATCCGGGGCTGCCCGCGAACATCGCCTTCTACATGGCCATTCGACCCGCCGAGTTCGGCCTGGTGGTGGAGAAGCTGGCCGGCCAGGGGCTGCTGGAAGAGAACGGCGGCTGGCGGCGGGTGGTGGTGGAGAAGCCCTTCGGCTACGACCTGGCCAGCGCCCGCGCGCTGCAGGCCCACCTGGCCCGTTTCCTGCGCGAGGAGCAGATCTTTCGCATCGACCACTACCTGGGCAAGAGCATGGTCCAGAATGTGCTGGTGTTCCGCTTCGCCAACACCTTGCTCGAGCCCCTGTGGAACCGCAACTACATCGACCACGTGCAGATCACCCATTCCGAGACGGCGGGGGTCGGCACCCGCGGCGCCTACTACGACAGCGCCGGCGCCATGCGCGACATGATCCAGAGCCATCTGTTGCAGCTCCTCACCCTGGTGGCCATGGAACCGCCGGTCTCCATGGCCGCCGAGGATTTGCGTGACGAGAAGGTGAAGGTGCTCAAATCCTTGCGCCCCATCGCCGAGGCCGAAACGGACCGCCACGCCTTTCGTGCCCAATACACGGCCGGGGTGGTGGAAGGCAGGCCGGTGCCGGGCTACCTGGAAGAGCCCGGCATTCCTCCGGGCAGCCACACTGAGACCTACGCCGCCCTCAAGCTCCACGTGGACAACTGGCGATGGCGCGGTGTGCCTTTCTACTTGCGCACCGGCAAGCGGCTGGCGGCGAAACAGTCGCTCATCTCCATCTGTTTCCGTCATCCGCCCCAGCAGTTCTTCCGAGACATCCAGGAAGGCCCCATGAAGCCCAATTGGATCGTCCTCGGCATCCAACCTTGCGAATGCTTGCGCATGGAGGTGACGGTGAAGGAGCCGGGATTGGAGATGCGCACCCGCCAGAGGAGCTTGGACGCCCAACTGCGTTCTACGCGCGAAGCGCCCATCGATGCTTACGAAGAGCTGCTGCTCGACGTCATCGACGGCGACCGATCCCTCTTTTTGCGCTACGACGAGGTGGAGTGGGCCTGGAGAGCGGTGGATCCGGTGATCCGCGCCTGGGAGGCCGACACCGGAACCATACCCACCTATCCCGCCGGCACCTGGGGACCGCCGGAGAGTCGCCGCCTGTTCGAGAAGCCGGAGCAGCACTGGCGCCACAGCCTGGATCCCGAAGAATGAGGCCGCACTGGAACCTGTTTCACGATGCCGACGAAGTGGCCTGGGCCGCCGCCGAGATCATTGGTGAAATGGCCCGTCACGCCATCGAACAGCGGGGGCGCTTCACTCTGGTGTTGGCGGGAGGGAGCACGCCCATGGCCGCCTACCGCCTGTTGCGCGAACAGGCGCAAGAGTGGTCGCGCTGGGCGTTTTTCTTCGGTGACGAGCGTTGCCTGCCCCCCTTCCATCCGGAACGCAACAGCGTCATGGCGCGCGAGGCGCTGCTGGACCACCTGCCGCTGGCTTCGCATCAGGTCCACGAGATCCCGGCCGAGCTGGGGCCGGAAAAGGGCGCGGCCCGCTACGAACCCCTGGTGCGCAACGCCCGCCCGTTCGATCTGGTCCTGCTGGGATTGGGCGAAGACGGCCACACCGCCTCGCTCTTTCCGGGACAGACCCATCCCCCCGACCGGCTGGTGGTACCGGTACACGACGCCCCCAAGCCACCGCCGGAGCGGGTGAGCCTCAACTACGGCGCGCTCGCCGCCTGCCGCGGGCTCCTCTTTTTGGTGACCGGTCGAGCCAAACGTCATGCCTTGGCCGAATGGCGCCGGGGACGCCCCATTCCGGCCAGTCGCATTCCGGTTTCTTTTCGGCCGGAGGTCTTGGTCGATGAGGCTGCCTGGAGTGAGTGACTGGCTGCTCTACATGGTGCGCTGCTCCGACGGCAGCCTCTACACCGGCATCACCCGGGACCTCGAACGCCGCCTCGAGGCCCACCGCAACGGCCGGGGCGCCAAATATTTTCGCGGCCGATCGCCGGTGACCGTCGTCCATGTCGAGTACTTTCCCGACCGCGCCTCGGCCAGCCGGCGGGAGCACGTCATCAAGGCCATGCGCAAAGCCGAGAAGGAAGCGCTTCTCTCTACCTGAATCGGCCTTGTTGCGCCATATCGCACAAAAACTGTGTGATATGACGCAAGTCATTGAAAAATAACATAAATCAATTCCAGTTCCGGCTTCGTGAAGGTACCATACGCGCCGTTTGCCGCCCCGGCGGTCCGGCGGGGGCATGTGTTCAACCTTAGACGAAAGCAGGTGTCGTCCCATGAACGAACTGAAAAAGAGAGAGACCGGAGCCCTGTTCGCATTGGCGTCCGGTCTATTGCTGGGCGCTCCAGGACAGGTGTTGGCCGAACCTGATGCCGCCGATTCCGAAGCCATGGAGACCCTGGTGGTCACCGCCACTCGCGAGGAAGAACGGGCGCTGGATACGCCGGCGGCCATCGCCACCAAGGGTGCCGAAGAGATCCGGCTGGACCAGGTCCTTTTCCAAAAGGATCTGCTCAACTCTTTGGCCGGGGTGCGCATCAGCCAAACCGGTTCCACACTGGGCCACATGACCGCCATTCGCATGCCGCTCAACACCGGGCCTTACTACCTGTTCCTACAAGACGGCATTCCGGTCCAATCTTCGGGCTTCTTCAACCACAACGGACTGGCCTACACCAACTTCACTTCCGCCAACGGGGTCGAGGTGCTCAAAGGCGCCGGCACCGCCCTGTACGGTTCGGACGCGGTGGCCGCCACGGTCAACGTCTTCACCCGAGATCCCGGCGACCACAACCAGTTTCGCGGCGGCTTCCATGTCGGTTCCGACAGCTATTGGAAGCTGGACGTGGGCGGGGATGCCGTTCTGGACGGCATGGGCGTGGTCGGTGGAGGCTACTCCCATGCGGAGAGCAACGGCTGGCGTGATCACACCGCCTGGACCCGGGACGAGCTTTCCATCGTCCACCGCATGGATCTCGATGCGGAGAACAGCCTGCGCACCGTTTTCCTCTGGAACAAGACCGACGCCGAGATGGCCGGCAGCCTCATCGGCCTGGACGAGCTTGAATCCAACCCCGACTCGGTGGGCGACATCGAAGACGCCCTCGATGCCGGCATTCCCATCAAGCGCAAGTTCGACTTCATGCGTTTGAGCACCGAGTGGACCAACACCACGATGGAAAACACCGTGCTCAGCGGCATCGCCTATCTGCGCAGCAACCGCAACCGGTACGTGGCCACCTGGAACGACAACTTGCCGCAGAATGACACCCAGTTGGACACCTTCGGGTTGCTGCTCAAGGCCGATTCGGATCACGGATTCATGCGCTCCATCGTGGGGCTGGACTTCGAATACACCCGGGCGAACCAGAATTACGACCAACTGTTCGATTATGTGCCGAGCGGCTGGGGATCGCCGGTGCCTGCGGGCGCCATCTACGACTACGACGTGGACTACATCGCGGCGGCTCCTTACGTTCGCTTGGAATTTCCGCTCGCGGAACAGTGGGTTCTGGGCGCCGGCCTGCGTTATGACGTGAGCCGTTTCGAGTACACCAACAACACCGAGGACGGACGTTACGCCACTTCCGACTATTTCAGGGTCTCGGACGATCACGACTACAGCTTCCACCACTGGAGCCCCAAGCTGGACCTGTCGTGGCATCCCGACGACGACCAACTGGTCTATCTCCGCTATGCCAACGGCTTCCGCATTCCACAGGCGTCGCGCCTCTACATGCGCAAGGTGGACAACGCCGAATACTCGCTCGATCCGGAAACGACCGATACGTTCGAACTCGGCTACAAGGCCACCCTGGGAAGCCATTATCTGGAGTTGGCGGCCTACTACATGATCATCGACGACACCATCGTCCGCCGCACCAACACCGCGGGAGAGGACTATTACGTCAACGGCGGCAAGACCCTCCACCGCGGCGTGGAGCTCACTCTCGTTTCCCACTGGACCGACGAGTGGTCCACCGGCGTCGCCTACAGCCATTCCCGGCACGAGTATGACGACGACGAAAAATACGGCGACAACGAGCAGGCCAACGCGCCCAACAACGTGGCCAACGTGCGCATCTATTACCGGCCGGAGTGGGCGCTTGGGCTCACCTCCATGTTGGAGTGGCAGTACGTGGATTCCTGGTGGCTGGACGACGCCAACACCAGGGAGTACGACGGTTACGATCTGTGGAACCTCAAGTTCTCCTATGCCGTCGACGACAACGTGAGCCTCTACGCCAAGATCGACAACCTCACCGACGAAATCTACGCCGAACGGGCGGTGTACGCCTGGGGCAAGGAGAAGTACACGCCGGGCGGTCCTCGACAGTTCTACCTGGGCGTGGAAACCCGCTGGTGAGGCGATACACCCTCTTCAGGCTGCACAAGTACGCCGGGCTGGGTGGCGGCCTGATCCTGGTGCTGCTGGCGCTCACCGGTTTCTTCCTGGATCACGAAAACTTCGATTTTCTCTGGGAAGTGACGGTTCCGGACCGGTGGGTGCCGCCCAGCATGCGCGCCAAGAAACCACGGGCGCTGGAGGCCTACCGGGTGCACCCGGCCGATCCTCGGCGGGTGCTGGCCGGAACCCGCCGCGGCTTGTACCGTTCCGAAGACGGCGGCGGCCGTTTCGAACGCGTACTGCCCCGCCAGGTGTTGGCGCTGGCGGCCACCCCGGACTGGTCCTGGGTGCTGGCGGCCACCACCCGCGGTTTGTGGTCCAGCGAGGACGGGGGGCGCCATTGGCACCCCTTCGCCCTCATGAACCGCGCCGTCACCTCGGTGAACATCCAGGACGCGACGGCCTGGGCGGTGGTGGACAAACGGGTCCTGTACCGCATCGACCGCAAAGGCCGGGAGACACGGCTCCGGTGGCAACCGCCCGCGCCCGACGTGCTTCCGAACAAGGTGACCCTCGGTCGGCTGGTGCGGGACCTCCACTACGGCCGTGGATTGGTGGACGGCGACGCCTCCCTCTTGTTCAACGATCTGCTGGCGGGAGTGCTCTTCTTCCTCGGCCTGGGTGGATTCGTCATTTGGTACAAGGTTCGCCGCAGACGGCGGGGCGTGCCGGTCCAAGGGCTCGGATTCTGGATCGGCACCCACCGCCACGGCATGCAGCTCGCGCTCTTTTTCGTCGCCTTCGTCGTCCTCGGCATCACCGGGTTGTTTCTCGACCATGCCGGCGTCTTCCGCGGCCTGTTGCGCAGCGTGGCCTTGGATACCGCCTGGCTGCCACCCGTCTATCGCAGCCTGGCCACCGACGTGTGGGGCTTCGATTTCGACGGGAAGCGTTACCGCATCGGCAACCGGCTGGGGGTGTTCTCCAGCACCGACCTGGAACACTGGGTGTTGGAGAGCGAAGGGTTCGCCTGGCGCATGAAACGGCTGGGCGACCGGCTGGTGGTGAGCGGAATGGGCTCACCCAACCGGGAGCTGGAGGCAGACGGCTGGCGCCGGTTGGAAGGAACGCCCCACATGCCGCGCGATTTTTACCTCACGGAAGCGCGCCTCCATGCCGTCTCCATCCGCCGCGATCCGCCGCCGTTGCCCCAGTGGGATTCCACCGCGCTCTACCACGTGCTTCTCGGGCTTCACGACGGCGAGTTGCTCTGGGGCCAGTGGGTCTGGCTCAACGATCTTGCCGTGGTGGCGTCCTTGCTGCTCCTCTACACCGGAGCCCTCAAGTGGTGGCACCACCGCCGGCGGAAACGTCACTCGACGGGGCGCAGGCATTCCCCGCAGGCACGGCACAGATAGCGCCGCTCGCCCCGCAACACCCGATTGTGGCGGGTTGTGCTCAATTCGTGTTCACGGCAGGCGCACCGGTAACGAAAGCGGCGCTGGCGCCGCCGAGGTATGTGTGACAGATCCAAATGGTGGCACCGTTCGGGTGGCCGCCCGAAGGCCCGCATCACCGCTTGCCATTCAGAACCGTGTGGTCGTACCCGACCGTACAGGGTCGTGACCAGATGGTGCGCCACCTCGTGTGGCGGCGCCGTCCGGCAAAAAGCGTGGAATCGACTCGCGGCCAACGCCGCGTTGTAGCGGATCAGGGGATGAGGGTGGCTGCGATACTGTCCCGCAGCGGCCCCCGTGAGATCGAAACGCACCTCCAGGGGCGGCAGGTCCCGACCGGCGAGGGTGCGGGCGCGGGACAGCCAATATTCGGTGATCTGGACGAGACGACGCCGTTGATCGGGTGAAAGTTGCAGCGCATCCCCGGCCATGGCGTGAAGGCGACCTCAGGAAGCGCTTTCGGCCACCTGGCGCGCCTGTTCCTTCATCAACTCCACCAGGGCATAGACGCCGAAATGGCGGTTGGGGGAGAGGTTCTCGTCCAGTTTCAAACGGCGGAAGAACTCGTCCACGTCCAGCTTTTCGATCTCCTCCACGGTCTTGCCGTCGAGCAACTGGATGAGAAGGGCAAGGACGCCTTTGATGATGGCGGTGTCGCAATCGCCATGGTAATGGATGCGGCGGGGATCGTCGGCATCGGGATAGGCGCGCACCCACACCTGGCTCATGCAGCCCTTGACCTTGTTCTCCTCGGTCTTGAGCTCCTCGGGCATGGGGGGCAACTTCTCGCCCAACTCCACCAGGTACTGGTAGCGTTGATCCCAATCGCCCAGGATGTCGAAGATCTCGACGACCTCGTCCAGGTTCATGCTCATACGCTGAAGGACTCTCCGCAGCCGCAGGTGTTCTTGACGTTGGGGTTGTGAAACTCGAACCCCTGGTTCAGCAGATTAGTGGTGACGAAGTCCACCTCAAGCCCTTCCAACATGGGCAGGCTGTCCCGATCCACCACGATCTTGATTCCCTGCGATTCGAAAACTTCGTCATTGTCGGTGATTTCGGTGGCGTAATCCACCACGTAGGCGAAGCCGGTGCAGCCGGCTTTCTTGGTGCCCAGCCGGAAGCCCACCGCCTGGGGCTGCTTGGCCAGCTCCTTGGCGATGTGCCGGGCGGCGTTTTCAGTGAGTCGAATGCTCATGGGTTCACTCCGGTGTTCTGTCATGGTTGAAGGAAAGGGATGGAAGGCCCGCGGGGCGCCGGTCGTCTCGGACGCGCAATGGGAAGAGAACTCGACGGCGCCTCGCCCATCGAGGGTCGGGGCCGTACATGGGGACGGTTTCCCCGCCTACAACAGGCCGAGCTGGAGCTTGGCCTCGTCGCTCATCCGCTCCTGGGTCCAAGGGGGATCCCACACCAGCGCCACCTCCACCCGCTCGATGCCATCGACCTGCTTGACCGCCTGTTCCACCTGGCCCGGGAGCGCGGCGGCGAAAGGACAGGCAGGCGCGGTGAGGGTCATGCGGATGCGGGCCGCGCCCGGTTCGTCCAGGTTCAGATCGTAGATGAGCCCCAGGTCGTAGATGTTCACGGGGATTTCGGGATCGTGCACGGTGCGGAGGGCTTCGATCACCCGTTCGCGCAAGGTGTCGTCGGCGTGCTGTTCACGGACCGCTTCGTTCATGGCGTGTGCGTTTTCACTCCTCGATTTCGGCCAAGACGCGGCGCAGTCGGGCGAGTGCCTGTTCGCGCAGGGGCTCCACCGCCACGTGCTCGATGATCTCGGCGGCGAATCCTTCGCACAATAGGCGCACGGCACGGTGACGGTCGATGCCACGGGCGCGCAGATAGAAGATCTGCTCCGGCTCGAGCTGGCCCACGGTGGTGCCATGGCTGGCCTTCACGTCGTCGGCGTAGATCTCCAGTTGGGGCTTGGTGTCCACCTCGGCGTCACGGGTGAGCAGCAGATTATCGTTGGTGAGCTCGGCGTCGCTCTTCTGGGCGTCCTTCGCCACCAGGATGCGGCCATCGAAGACGGCGCGGCCCTTGCCATGGAGCAGTCCCTTGAACTGCTCCCGGCTGGCGCAGCCGGGCACGGCATGGCGCACGTCCAGATGGAAGTCCTGGAGCTGACTATCGCCGACGACATAGAGTCCGCGCAGGTCGCACCGGGCACCTTCCGCAACGAACCGCCCGTCGTACTCGGTGCGGCCCACGCGGGCGCCGAAGGCGAGGGTGATGCCGTGGTAGCGGCTGTCGCCACTCTGCTCGATCGCCAGGCGGCTCAAATGCCAAGCGGTGGGCGACTCGTCCTGGACACGAAAGTGGGCGAGCCGGGCCTCGGGGTCCAGAATCAGCTCGTACAGGGCGTTGTGGAAGTAGTGCGCACCCGCGCCCGGCAAATGGTGTTCGACGAGAGTGGCTTCGGCGCCCGGTTCCAGAATCACCAGGTTGCGCGGTTGCACCAGCCGGTTTCGGCCTTCACTGTTGAGCCAGAAGATCTCGATGGGCGCTTCGAGCTTCACGCCGGCCGGAACGTGCAGATAGAGGCCGTCGTTGACCAGCGCCGTGTTGAGGGCGGTGAACAGATGCGCGCCGGGATCGGCCACGCTGCCCAGGCGGTTCTTCACCCGCTCGTCGTCGTCGGCCACGGCGTCGCTCAGGCCGCCGCAGGTGACCGTTTCCGGCAGACGCGCCGTGTCGGACAAGCCGGGCACGAACCAGCCGTCCACGAAGACCAGCCGGTGGGGGGCGATCCCTTCGGGCACCTCCCCGGCGTAGGCCGGCGGTGGTGTCACGACCGGCTGGAGCTCGCGTTCGAGCAGCGGCTCCATGTTGGTGTAACGCCAGGCCTCCTGCTTTCGGTTCAACGGCGGCAGGGTGTCGATGAGATCGCCGGCCTTGCGACGCAGCGCCTCGAGCCAGGGGGCGGACGGCGCCTTTCCCGCTTCCAGCAGGGACCTGGCCCAACCCTTCTGCAGCTCGGCCGTGATCATGCCGCGGCCTCCTCCAGAACCCAACCGTAACCTTTCTCCTCGAGCTCCAAGGCCAATGCCTTGTCGCCGGAGCGGATGATGCGGCCGTGGGCCAACACGTGGACATGGTCGGGTTCGATGTAGTCCAACAGCCGCTGGTAGTGGGTGATGACCAGGAAGGCGCGTTCGGGACCGCGCAAGCTGTTGACCCCCTCGGCGACCACGCGCAGGGCGTCGATGTCCAACCCCGAATCGGTCTCGTCGAGAATACCCAGCTTGGGCTCCAGCAACGCCATCTGAAGGATCTCGTTGCGCTTCTTCTCACCGCCGGAGAAGCCGGCGTTGACACTGCGCTTGAGCAGCTTGTCGGGCAATTTCACCAGCTCGGCCTTCTCCCGCACCAGCTTCATGAAGGCAACGGCGTCCAGTTCATCCTGTCCGCGTCCGCGGCGCACGGCGTTCAGCGCTTCCCGAAGGAAGGTCATGTTGTTCACTCCCGGCAGCTCCACCGGGTACTGCATGGCCAGGAAGATACCGGCCCAGGCCCGCTCCTCGGGCGCCATCTCCAACAGGTTCCTGCCCTCGAAGATCACCTCGCCTTCGGTGACTTCGTAACCGTCGCGGCCGGCCAGCACGTAGGAGAGGGTGCTCTTGCCCGAGCCGTTGGGGCCCATGATGGCGTGCACCTCGCCTTTGCCGATCTCCAGGTTGAGTCCCCGGAGGATCTCCTTGCCGTCCACCTTGACGTGCAGGTTCTTGATGCTCAGCATGATATTATTGCTCCAAATATTTGATTATTCGTTCATTCATTGGCGCGCTCCGGCCGGACGGCTGCTTCAGCCCACGGCCCCTTCCAGAGTGATGTCGAGGAGCTTGCGCGCCTCCACCGCGAACTCCATGGGCAGCTCGTTGAACACCTCCTTGCAGAAGCCGTTGACGATCATGGAGACGGCGTCCTCCTCCGACAGGCCGCGCTGGCGGCAGTAGAAGAGCTGGTCCTCGCTGATCTTGGAGGTGGTGGCCTCGTGCTCCACCTTGGCGGTGGGGTTGCGCACCTCGATATAGGGGAAGGTGTGGGCGCCGCACCGGTCGCCGATGAGCAGGGAGTCGCACTGGGTGTGGTTGCGCGCGTTCTCGGCCTTCGC
>CAYOJM010000067.1:0-7853 GCA_964404295.1 uncultured Sedimenticola sp.
CAGGCCGAGGCGGTGGCCGATCTCATCGACGCCGAGACCGAGGCGGCGGCACGCCTGGCCAGCCGCTCCCTGCAGGGGGCCTTCTCCCGGCGTATCCACGAGCTGGTGGAGCGGCTCACCGAGCTGCGCGTCTTCGTGGAGGCGGCGCTGGACTTTCCCGAGGAAGAGATCGACTTCCTCGCCGACGGCCAGGTGCTGGCCCGGCTGCAGGCGGTGATGGAGGCGGTGCAGGCGGTGCGCGTCAGCGCCCGCACCGGGCGCCTGCTGCGCGACGGCATGAACCTGGTCATCGCCGGCCTGCCCAACGCCGGCAAGTCAAGCCTGCTCAACGCCCTGGCGGGGGCCGAGAGCGCCATCGTCACCGAGATCCCCGGTACCACCCGCGACCTGCTGCGTGAGCGCATCTCCCTCGATGGCGTGCCGGTGCACCTGGTGGACACTGCCGGCCTGCGCGAGACCGAGGACCGGGTGGAGCGCGAAGGGGTGCGCCGGGCGCGGGAGGCGCTGGTCCAGGCCGACCGGGTGCTCTGGGTCTACGATGCCGCCGCCAACCCGGAGAACCGCGGTTTCGCCACGGCGCGCCTGCCCGAGGGGGTGCCGGTGACCCTGGTGCGCAACAAGGTGGACCTGGCGGGCGAGGCGCCTGATATGGGCGAGCGCGACGGCCTGCCCGAGGTGTGGCTCTCGGCCCGGTCGGGCGAGGGGCTCGACCTGCTGCGCCGGCATCTCCTCGACAGCTTGGGCTTCCAGGGCGGTGAGCACAGCGAGTTCCTCGCCCGCCGCCGCCACCTCGATGCCATCGACCGGGCGCTGGCCCACCTGGAGCAGGGCCACCGCGTGCTGGAGGAGACCGGCGCCGGCGAACTGCTGGCCGAAGAGCTGCGCCTGGCCCAGCAGGCCCTGTCCGAGATCACCGGTGAGTTCAGCGCCGACGACCTGCTGGGGGAGATCTTCTCCAGCTTCTGCATCGGCAAGTAGGCCGGATCTCACACCCAACCCGTAGGCCGGGCGAGGCCGCCTCGCGGCCGACCCCGGCGGATGCGGGAAAGAATCCGACGCCCTGCCCGCGTCGGCCTGCGGCCTCGGCGGGCCTGCGTTCTCGTGCCGGGAGAGATCCCCCCGGAGGCCGCAGTCAGGCCTCCGCCGCCCGGCAGGCGTCGGTGATCCGGTCGAGAAAGCGCTGCCCGTAGCGCGCCAGCTTCTGCGCGCCCACGCCGGTGATACCGCCCATCTCCTCCAGGGTGCGCGGCTGCACCACCACCATCTCCTTCAGGGTAGCGTCGTGGAAGATGATGTAGGGTGGCACCCCCTGCTCGCGGGCCAGCTCCAGGCGCAGCTCACGCAGGGCCTCGAAGAGGGCGGCGTCGCGGGCGTCGAACTCGCGGGCGATGGCCACCGGAGAGGCCGCCGCCCTTTCCGGCTTCCGCCGCTCTGGACGGCGGGCCTTGCGCAGCGCCAGTTGCTCCTCGCCGCGCAGCAGGGCGCGACAGCGCTCGGTAAGCCTAAGGGCACCGTAGCCGTCGTGGTCCACCTCCAGGTAGCCGCGGGCGATGAGCTGGCGGAAAAGGCCGCGCCACTCGGTGGCCTTGAGCTCGCCGCCGATGCCGAAGGTGGAGAGGCGGTGGTGGCCGAAGCGGCGGATGCGCTCGTTCTCCTTGCCCAGCAGCACTTCGATAAGGTAGTTGACGCCGAAGCGCTGGCCGGTGCGCCAGACGCAGGAGAGTGCCTTCTGCGCCGCCTCGGTGGCATCCCAGCTCTCGGGCGGCTCCAGGCAGTTGTCGCAGTTGCCGCAGGGCCCGGCCAGGGTCTCGCCGAAGTAGGCCAGCAGGGCCTGGCGGCGGCAGCCGGTCTCTTCGCACAGCCCCAGCATGGCCTCCAGCTTGTGGCGGGTGATGCGCTTGTGGCGCTCGTCGGCGTCGCTCTCCTCGGCCATCTGGCGCAGCAGGATCACGTCCTGGAGGCCGTAGGCCATCCAGGCGTCGGCAGGCAGGCCGTCGCGTCCGGCGCGGCCCGTCTCCTGGTAGTAGGCCTCGATGCTCTTTGGCAGGTTGAGGTGGGCCACGAAACGCACGTCGGGTTTGTCGATGCCCATGCCGAAGGCGATGGTGGCCACCATGATCACCCCCTCCTCACGCAGGAACCGCTGCTGGTTGGCCTCGCGCTCGCGGCTGCTCATGCCGGCGTGGTAGGGCAGGGCGGTGCGGCCCTTCTGCGACAGCCAGCGGGCCGTCTCCTCCACCTTCTTTCTCGACAGGCAGTAGACGATGCCGGCGTCAACAGGGTGCTCCCGCTCGAGGAAGCGCCAGAGCCGCTCGCGGGCGTTGTCCCCCTCGGTGATGGTGTAGCGGATGTTGGGGCGGTCGAAGCTGCTGACGAAGTGCCGCGCCTTTCCGAGGTCGAGCTGCTCCACGATCTCGGCGCGGGTGCGGGCGTCGGCGGTGGCGGTGAGGGCGATGCGCGGCACCTTTGGCCAGCGCTGGTGCAACACCTCGAGCTGGCGATACTCGGGGCGGAAGTCGTGGCCCCACTGGGAGACGCAGTGGGCCTCGTCGATGGCGAACAGCGCCAGGGTGGCCCGTTCCAGGAGCTCCAGGGTGCGCTCGGCCAGCAGCCGCTCGGGGGCGATGTAGAGCAGGTCCGGCTCCCCGGCCAGCAGGGCCTGCTCGACGGCCCGCACCTCGGGCCGGTCGAGGGTGGAGTTGAGGAATGCGGCCTTCACCCCCAGCTGGCGCAGGGCCTCCACCTGGTCCTGCATCAGGGCGATGAGCGGCGAGACCACGACGCCGCAGCCGGAGCGGGCAATGGCGGGGATCTGATAGCAGAGCGACTTGCCGCCGCCGGTGGGCATGAGCACCAGGGCGTCGCCGCCGTCGATGAGGGTCTGGACGATTTCCCCCTGGTTGGGACGGAAGTCGTCGTAGCCGAAGATGTCGCGGAGAATGCGGCGGGCCGGTTCCATGGCGTTTCGGAGCAGGAACAAAGGCCCATTGTAATCCAAGCGGGTCGGGCCCGGCCTGAAACGACTACAGGCAACCGAAACGTAGGCCCGCCGAGGCCGGTGGCCGACGCGGGCAGGGGCGTCGGAGCCTTCCCGCATCTGCCGGGGTCGGCCGCGGGGCGGCCTCGCCCGGCCTACGGGCTATAGGCGCTCCACCACCCAGCGGGTGACGAACTCGGCGGTGCGGGCGCAGCGGTCGCCGCGCTTTTCGCAGAAGCGCTGGTACTCCTCCGGTTTCCACATGTCGTAGGTCTCGCCGGTGAAGCGCGCCTGCAGCTCACGGCAGGTGAGGCCGCCGAACCGTTCGCGGAAGGCCTTCATCAGCTCGTCGGCCTTGCTGAAGTTGCCGATGAACTTGCCGCGATGAAACTTGTCGCGGTCGCGGCCGCGCTTGGCGCCCAGGGCGAGAATACCGCCCACGAGGGAGCCGCACAGCCCCACCCCGCTCAGGCCCCCGCCGCCGGAGAGGCCGTGGCTCGCCTTGATGGTCTCGTCGGTGACGATGCCCACCGTCTCCTGTACCGCGGCCAGCACGCATTGGGGGCAGCAGCCGTATTCGAATTCGTATTTCAACGCCTTGGCTGCGGCTTTTTCGGCCAGTTGCGCACGGTCTTTCATCTGCGGTCCTCCATAGCGTTCGGCGCGATCATGCTGCCATGGCGGCGTTCGATGGGCGTTGACGAAGAACAATCCGACGGGGATCCCGGCTGCCGGGGGTGGCGTCGGCGACTATAGCCGCAGCCGTCGGATGCGCCGGCGCAGTTCGTTCAGATCGGCGGCGTCGTTGTGTCGGCCGTAACGGAGGCGGGCATAGAGCGTTGCGATGGCGTGGAACTCCTCGCTGCGGGCGGGAAACCGCCGGGCGGCCGTCGTCGCCGTGTCCAGAGGGCCCATGTGGCGGGGTAGGCGCACCCCCGCCCGCTGGAGGCGGCGGCGGAACCGCCGCCAAGCGGCGACCGCCGGATCTCGGTTTTCGTGCCTGGAGGGGCGGCGCAAGGCGAAGACGAGGACGCCGGCGGCCAGGGCCGAAAGAACCGCCGCCAGGGCCAACCGTGTGCCTTCCAGGCGGCCCAGGCCCAAACGCTGCAAGAGATTGCGTTGACGGTTGCGGTCGTAGCCTACCACCCAGTAGTGCCAGGCGAGTTGAAGGCTGTCGCGATACCAACCGAGCCGGCGCAGCAGCCGCTGCGCCGGACCGAAGTCCGCCGTCAGGCGGAAACGGACGGGCGTGCCCAGGGGCGCCGGCTGAGGTGCCGGACCCTGTTCCACCCGTTCCGGTGCCACCGCGGCGGTGGGATCCACTCGGGTCCAGCCCCGCCCAGGGAGCCAGACTTCGGCCCACGCATGGGCGTCGGAGTGGCGCACCACCAGATGGCCGCTCACCGGGTTCGTTTCCCCGCCGAGATAACCCACCACCACTCGGGCCGGAACGCCGGCCAGCCGCATGAGCAGTACGAAAGCCGCGGCGTAGTGTTCGCAGAACCCTTGGCGGGTTTCGAACAGGAAGCCGTCCACCGGATCACCTTCGAGCCGCCCGGGATGCAGGGTGTAGACGAATGGCTCGCGCCGGAAATGGTCCAGCGCCGCCCGTATCACCGCCAGATCGTCTCCGGCGTTCTGCCGCCAGCGGCGCGCCCGGGCTTTCACCCGGGGTGAGACCCGGGGCGGCAACTGCAATCCCAACCTGCGCGTGGCGGCGTCCAGCGACGAAGCCTGCGGGGGGCGACTGGCCACGCGATAGGTGAAGCGGCGTTTTAAAGGCGCCGTCGTGCCGAGGGTGGCATCGGCATCCAACTGGAGGCCCGGATCGGCGCCGACGGCTTCCTCGAGGGCGAAAAGCCATCGCTGGCCGGTCGGTTCCAGGGTGATCTCCTGGACGAGGGCGCCGGGAGGGAATTCGGTGGGTGCCGGCCGGCGGGGTCGTTCCACCCGTTTCCAGTTGCGGCCGTCGGTATGCCAGAGCACCAATCCGCGCCAATAGCGTTCCGCGGGGGGCGGAGGTTCTCCATGAAAGCGAACGCGGAAGGCCACTGTCTCGAGTCGTCCCAGGCTGGCGATGCTGCCCATGTGCAGCCGGTCGCTCATGCCGGTGTATGCAATGTCGCCGCCCAGTTGAAGCCGCCAGAGTGGGCCGTCCAGGCGGGGAAAGAGGACGAACAGCAGCACCATCACCGGCAGGGCGCCGGCCACCAGGAGGCCGGCGGTGCGCAGGGCCGACCGAAGCCCAAGGCCGGGACTTTCGACAACGGCCAAGAAAGCGATCCAACCGACGGTAAGCAGCAGCACCCAGGCGGTGAGGACGATGCTGGTGGAGAAGAGAAACTGTGTGGCCAGGACGAAAAGGCCGAGAAAGGCCAAGGTGTAGAGGTCCCGCTTGCGTGTCGTTTCCAACAGCTTGAGCCCGGCCATGACGACGAGCAAGGAGACGCCGAACCGGCGGCTGTCGGTGAGTCCCGCCTGCTGCACCACCAGGACGAGGCCGACCGCCACCAACAACAGGCGCAAAGCGCGGGGCGGAGCGGTCTCGATCTTGGGCCAGAAGGCTCGGCGGACGGCGGCCGAAATGAAGAAGGCGGCGACCACGGCCAGGGGAAGGTGCCAGGCGTGGGGCAGCACGGAGAGCGCCGACAGGAGGATGCCGGCGTCCAGCCGGTGGTCGGTGGGCGGAGTCTCCGAGCGTCGTCTCATGGTTGTGGTCCGCTGTGGGGAAACCGTGCCAGCGCGTCCAGGCAGCGGCGGCGGTGGGCGGCGCCGGTGGCGGGCGCCGCTTCCCATCCGGGCAGCCGCAGTCCGAAAGGCCGGGCCTGGCGGTGGTGCAGCTCGACCGCGCCGGCCAGCCATTGCAGGCGTCGTTCCGTGGGCTCGGGCGCCAGCGCGTCGAAATCGAGCCAGGGGCTGGGCGCGTGACCCCCTTCGAACTCCTTGACCAGCAGGCCCCTCTCGGCGGCCAGCGCCTTCCAGTGGATGCGGCCGGGTGAATCCCCCGGTTGGTGGTTCCTATACCCGCTGAAGTCGCCGCCATCGCCTTGTTCCCCGCCCAGATCGGCGGCGGGCGTGATCGCCTCGCCCGTGGGCGATCGGCCCGGTTCCAGCGGCCGCGGCCAGATCAGCAGCCGCTCTTCCGGCAGGAGGTGGATCCAGGTCCGCACCAGCCCCAGCGGATGGCGGCTCTCCAGCAGAATCACGCCCGGCGCGAAGGGGCCTCGACGGGTGGTGGCCAGCGGCAGTTCGAGCAGGGATTCGGCCCCGGGTGCCAGATCCACCGGCTTTCCGGTTTCCGTTCCTTGCCGCAGGCGAAGTCCGTGGCGAGGCCGGTCTCCGGCGGCCGCCACCAGGCGAAAAAGGAGCGCGCTGCCGGCGAAGGTCCGGGTGTCTCCGACCCAGCGCAGGCGCAGCCCATGCAGGTTACGCCAACTGTGGAGCAGGGTTTGGAGAAAGAGGCCCACCAGGAGGAAAGCGAGCAGGAAGGCGGGGCTGCTGGCGTAATTGATGGCCGCCACCAGTATGGTGAAGGTGAGCAGCCCGTAGAGGACGCCTTCTCGGGTGGGCAGCAGATAGATGCGCCGTCCGGCGACCTCGACGGGGCGGTTGCGCTTCAACGGGATGCGGCGCAGAAGCCACGCCGGTGGACGCGGAAGCATGGTCAGACGAGGGGGACCCGTCGCAACAAGGCCCGGGCGCGTTCGGCGCCATCGGCGCCCAGGCGGTGGGCGGTGACCGCCTCCCATACCGCTTGCAGGTCCTCAGGCAGTACGGCATCACGACCCGCCAGCCAAGCCCAGGCGCGCGCCGCGTGCAGGGCCGCCAATCCGGCTCGTGGAGAGAGACCGGGGCCCTCTTCGGCGCGGCTCTCGGCAAGCAGTGCTTGCAGATAGTCGAGCAGCGCGGGGGCGGCATGGACCTTTTCCACCGCGCCTTGCCAGCGTGACAAGGCATCGGGATCGGCCAGAGGCTCCACTTCCACGAGGTGGCGGCGCCCGCCGCCGCCTTCCAGAAGCCTGCGCTCGGTGGCGGCGTCGGGATAACCCAGGCTGATGCGCATGAGGAAACGGTCGAGCTGGGACTCGGGCAAGGGAAAGGTGCCCACCTGGTGGGCCGGATTCTGCGTGGCCACCACGAAAAAGGGATCCGGCAAGGGACGGGTCCGGCCTTCGGCCGTCACCTGGCGCTCCTCCATGGCCTCGAGCAAAGCGCTTTGGGTCTTGGGGGTGGCTCGGTTGATCTCGTCGGCGAGCACGAGCTGGGTGAAGATGGGGCCGGGGTGGAAGTGGAAGCGCTCCGTGGCCCGGTCGTAAACCGACACGCCGATGATGTCCGCCGGCAACAGGTCGCTGGTGAACTGGATGCGCTGGTATTCGAGGCCGAACGATCGGGCCAGCAGGTGGGCGAGGGTGGTCTTGCCCATGCCGGGCAGGTCTTCCACCAGGAGATGACCGCGGGCCAGCAGGCAGGCCACCGCAAGCCGCAAAGCGCGCGGCTTGCCCAATAAAACCCCCTCGGCCTGCCGGAACAGGGCTTCCAGCGGAGGTTCGGCGCGCGGTGACGCCTTGTTGCGTTCCATCAGCATGGTGAACTTCCCCGAAGGCGGAGCGTCATCTTAGCAGGGCGTTGAGGTTAGAATCAGCGACATGCGTCACCCCCTGCATTACCAAGTGATCGTGGTCGGCGGCGGCCACGCCGGCACCGAGGCGGCGTTGGCCGCGGCCCGCATGGGCGCGCGCACCCTGCTGCTCACCCACAACATCGACACCCTGGGCGCCATGAGCTGCAACCCGGCCATCGGCGGCATCGGCAAGGGGCACCTGGTGAAGGAGATCGACGCCCTGGGCGGGCTCATGGCCCGGGCCGCCGACCG
>CAYOJM010000068.1:0-5297 GCA_964404295.1 uncultured Sedimenticola sp.
GGATGCATCACCCTCTCCTGCGAAAACGACTTCGACGTACTGGGCGAAACGGAGATTGCGCGGGAGCTGGCGCAACTGGCACTGGAACCGGGGCGGACCGGGGAAAACGGGATCGGGCTCATCGGGAACCGCGGTTAGGCCGTGCGGTTCAAATCTCATCGAACGGCAAGGCCGGAGCCCCCTCCTGCTCCAGACGACGCCGTTGCCTTTCGTTGGTCAGAACGCCTCAGCCTGCCTCATGGGCGATGGCCGAGGTCGGGGGCGACGCGACATCCACGCCCTCCTTCCGCCCACCTCCAAACGGCACTCACGGCGGGCCGATCGCGCCCGTGGCACGGCCTTGGTCATTTTGGCGCCCGCCGAAGCCTCCCTGCTACAATAGCCGCCATGAGCGAATCGTCCTGTCTCAAGAATCACTTCCTCATCGCCCTGCCCAGCTTGCAGGACCCCAATTTCTCGCGCAGCGTCACCTACTTGTGCGAGCACACCGATGACGGCGCCATGGGGCTGGTCATCAACCGTCCTTCTCCACTTTCGCTGGGTCACATCCTGGAGCACATGCAGATCGAGCGCACCGAACGGACGCCGGACGAGATGCCGGTGTTCGTGGGAGGGCCGGTACAGGAAGATCGGGGATTTCTGCTCCACTCGCCCGCAGACCGCTGGAAGTCGACCCTGGTGGTGACCGACGAGCTGGCGGTGACCACTTCGAAGGACATCCTCCAGGCCATCGCACGGGGCGAAGGGCCGGAGGAGGTGCTCGTCGCGCTGGGCTACGCCGGGTGGGGCCCGGGGCAGCTCGAGCACGAACTGCAACAGGACGCCTGGCTGGTCGCGCCCGCCTCCCGCGAGATCATCTTCCACACCCCGGTGGAAGCCCGCTGGGAAGCCGCGGCCGCGCTCACGGGCGTGGATCTGAACCTCATCACCAGCACCGCCGGACATGCCTGATGCGCTTCCGCCAGGCCCCGGCCGTGCCGACCGACGGCCTCCCGCGGCGCCCCGCACGGTGACCGGCCCGCGCGAACAGACGCTGCTCGGATTCGATTACGGCACCCGCAGGATCGGAGTGGCCGTCGGTCAGAGCCTCACCCGCACCGCCACCCCCCTCGCCACCATCCAGACGGCCAACGGCCGACCCGACTGGATCGCCATCGCCCGACTGATCGACGAGTGGCGCCCCGACGCCCTGGTGGTGGGGCTTCCCCTGGAGATGGACGGCACACCGGCGGAAGTGCACGACCGGGCCTGCAAGTTCGCGCGCCAGTTGGAGGGCCGTTTCCACCTGCCGGTGCACATGGCGGACGAGCGGCTCACATCGCGCGAGGCCCGGGCCCGCCTCGGCGCCGAGGTCGTGAAATCGAAAGAACGGGTGGACGCCGTGGCCGCCAAACTCATTCTGGAAACCTGGCTGGAGACGCAGTGACCGGACGGATCTTCATGCAGCACGAGGCCATCCTGGATCTGATCCAGGGCATGGCCCGTCTGGCCCGGCACAAACTCGAATTGTTGGGACGGAAGAAGCCCGTGTTGGTGGGGATTCACACCGGCGGCGTTTGGGTGGCCCATCGGCTCCGGCCGCTGTTGGAGGTGGAAGAGCCCCTGGGCGAACTGGATATCAGCTTCTACCGGGACGATTTCACCCGCATCGGCATGAATCCCCAGGTGCGGCCCTCGCGCATCCCGTTCGAGGTGGAGGGTCGCCACATCATTCTGGTGGACGACGTCATTCAGTCCGGGCGCACCGTGCGCGCCGCCATGAACGAAATTTTCGACTTCGGACGGCCCGCCTCCATCCTGTTGGTGACCCTCATCGAACGCAGCGGTCGCGAGCTCCCCATCCAACCCGATGTGGCGGGTCTGCACCCGCCGCTCGCCGACGACGAACACATCCGCCTGGAGGGGCCCGATCCCCTGGTGCTGCGCATCGGTCGCCGCGCCGGACCGCGGGAGACGACATGAGGGACGATCTCCAATACAACGAGTCGGGCGGGCTGCGCCATCTGCTCTCCATCGAAGGGCTGGGCCGGGAGCAGATCCTCCAGATCCTGGACCTGGCCGAGTCCTTCGCCGTGCTGCCCGGCCGCCAGGTGAAGAAGGTCCCCCTGCTGCGGGGCCGGATCGTCACAAACCTCTTTTTCGAGAACAGCACGCGCACCCGCACCACCTTCGAGCTGGCGGCCAAACTGCTGTCGGCCGATGTCATCAATTTCAACGTAAGCGTCTCGGCCACCTCCAAAGGGGAAACCCTGCTCGACACGCTGCGCAATCTGGAAGCGATGCACAGCGACCTGTTCGTGGTGCGCCACCAACACTCCGGCGCGGCCCACTTCATCGCCCGCCACGTCTCACCCGGTGTGAGCGTGATCAACGCCGGCGACGGCTGGCATGCCCACCCCACTCAGGCCCTGCTGGACATGTTCACCATCCGCCGCCACAAGGGCGACTTCACCCCCCTCAGGGTGGCCATCGTCGGCGACATCCAACATTCGCGGGTGGCCCGTTCCCAGATCCTGGCCCTCAACACCCTCGGCGTCACCGAAGTGCGCATCGTCGGCCCTTGCACCCTGCTCCCGGCCGAGGCGCGCACTTTGGGGGTGCATCTGTACCATGATCTCGACGCGGGCCTGGAAGGAGTGGACGTGATCATCATGCTGCGGCTCCAGCGCGAGCGGATGGATTCGGCCCTATTGCCTTCGGCCCACGAATACTTCCAGCTCTACGGGCTTACCGAAGCCCGCCTGGAACGGGCCAAGTCCGACGCCATCGTCATGCACCCCGGCCCCATCAACCGGGGCGTCGAGATCGCCTCCGAAGTGGCCGACGGACCCCGCTCGGTGATTCTCCAGCAGGTGAGCCACGGCATCGCCGTGCGGATGGCGGTCATGTCCCTCATTCTCGGCGCGCGCGGAGGTGAAACCGAATGAACCGTCCTCCCAGCATCCACATCCGCGACGGCCGCCTCATCGACCCGGCCCAGGGCATCGATGACCATCTGGACCTGTGGCTGGCGGGCGGCCGGGTGCTGGCCGTTGGCGAAGCGCCCCCGGGCTTCGAGGCCGAGATCACCCTGGACGCGGCCGGCAAGCTGGTCTGCCCCGGCCTCATCGACTTGGGCGTCCACCTGCGCGAACCGGGATACGAACACAAGGCCACCATCGCCAGCGAAACCCGCGCCGCCGCCCGCGGCGGCATCACCACGCTGATCTGCATGCCGGACACCGACCCGGTCATCGACACGCCCGCGGTGTGGGAATTGATCCGGCGGCGCGCCAAGGCGTGCGGCCACGCCCGGGTGCTGGCCGCCGGCGCCCTCACCCGCGACCTGGCGGGGCAGCGATTGGCGGAGATGGGCGCCCTCCAGGCGGCCGGCTGCGTGGCGGTGACCAACGACCGCCGTCCGCTGGCCGACACCTTGGTGGCGCGTCGCGCCCTGGAATATGCCCGCACCTTCGATCTTCCGGTGTTGCTGTGCAGCGAAGACCCTCACCTCAAAGGCAAAGGGGTGGCCCATGAAGGGGCGGTGGCCACGCGGCTGGGGCTGCCCGGCATCCCCGCCGCGGCGGAGACGGTGGCGGTGGCGCGCGACCTGGCCCTCACCGAACACACCGGCTGCCGCAGCCACTTCCACACCCTCTCTACGGGACGGGCGGCGGAGATGATCGCCCAGGCGCAGCACGCCGACCGTCGGATCAGCGCCGACGTGGCCGTTCACCAGCTCTTTCTCCTGGAAACCGACGTGGACGGTTTTCGCGCGGAATGTCGCGTGGATCCCCCTTTGCGCACCCATTCCGACCGGGAGCAGTTGCGCCGGGCGGTGGCCGAAGGGGTCATCGAAGTGATCTGTTCCGACCACCAGCCCCACGAAGCGGACGCCAAGGCAGAGCCTTTCCCCGCCACCGCACCAGGCATTTCGGGGTTGGAGACGCTCTTGCCGCTCACCCTGAAATTGGTGGACGAAGGCGTCATGGACCTGCCCCGGGCCATCGCCCGCCTCACCGTCGGACCGGCCCGGGTGCTTGGGCTCGACCTGGGTCATCTGGCACCGGGCGCCAGCGCCGATCTGTGCATCATCGACCCCGAAGCGGTCTGGACCTTCCGCGCCACGGAAATGGCCAGCGCGGGCCACAACACCCCGTTCGACGGGTGGGAGTTCCGCGGCCGGGTCACCCACACCCTCTTCGAGGGCCGCATCACCCATCGACTGGAACCATGAGCCATCACGACACCATCTTTCTGGAAGAGGCCCGCATCCTGGAGCACGAGCACTGGCCGGGAGAGCAATTCGTGCTGCGGCTGGAGGCGCCGAAATGCGCCCGCGACGCCTGCCCGGGTCAGTTCGTCCACCTCACCGTGGATCCCTTGCTACCTCTGCGCCGTCCCATCTCCATTCAGCGCACCGACCCCGAAGAGGGCTGGGTCGAGCTGCTCTACAAGCGGGTGGGTCGGGGCACGGCCCTGCTGGCGGAAAAACGGGCAGGCGCACGGCTGAGCCTTCTTGGCCCCATCGGCCGGCCTTTTCGGGTGACGCGGCGCCGTCCCCTGCTCCTTGGCGGCGGTGTGGGGATGCCGCCCATGGTCTTCCTGGCCGAATCCTTGAAAGGGTGTGACATGGAACCGCTGGCGATTCTGGCCTCGGAGGTGCCCTTCCCCTTCGAGCCGGTGGAAAGCGCCTTGCCGGTGGAGGGACTCGAACCCGACATCCAGGCCGCCCACCCGTTGCTGGAAACCTGGGGCATTCCCTCCCGCTTGGCCAGCACCCGAATCATGCCCGGCGTGTTTCGAGGCTACGTGACCGAAGCGGCGCAACGGTGGCTGACGTCCCTCGACGAAACTGCCCGTTCGGAAGTCGAACTGTTCGCCTGCGGCCCCCACCCCATGCTGGAGGCGGTGGTGGATCTGGCGCGGAAATTCGGCCTGCCGGTGCAAATCTCCCTAGAAGAGTTCATGGCTTGCGGCGTGGGCGGTTGCGCCGGCTGTGTGGTGGAGGTGGAGACCGAAAGGGGCCCCGCCATGCAGCGGGTCTGCGTGGATGGGCCGGTTTTCGACGGCCACCGGGTATTCCCGGCGTAGGCGAAGGCCGGACGAGGCCGCGCAGCGGCCGACTTCGGCAAAACCGGAAGCTTGCCCTCCGCCCGCGTCGGCCTGCGGCCTCGGCGGGCCTACGGTCGCGACCATTTCCACGAAAGCCCGACCCTCTTCGTAGGCCGGACGAGGCCGCGCAGCGGCCGACTCCGGCAAACCCGGAAGCTTGCCCTCCGCCCGCGTCGGCCTGCGGCCTCGGCGGGCCTACGGTC
>CAYOJM010000069.1:0-2585 GCA_964404295.1 uncultured Sedimenticola sp.
CGGGCGGTGACGGCGTTGTCGCCGGTGCACATCACCAGGGTGATGCCCCGCCGCTTGAGCGCCTTCACCGCCGCGGGCGTCTCCTCCCGCAGGGGATCCTTCAGGATGAGCAGCCCCAGCAGCCCCGCCTCGCTGCCAAGCCAGATGGGCGTGCCGCCCAGGCGCGCCTCCGACTCGGCCACCCCGGCCAGCGCATCGGGAAGCTCGATGCCCTGCTCCTCGAGATAGGCGCGGCTCCCAAGCCAGGTGCGCACCCCCTCCACCCGGGCCTCGATGCCACGCCCCGAGACCGCCTGGAACGACTCCACCGGCAACGGCGACAGCGAACGCGCCTGGGCCGCCCGTTCGATGGCCTCGGCGAGGGGATGCTCCGAGTGCCTCTCCAGGCTGGCGGCGAGCCGCAGCAGCCGCGCTTCGTCCACCCCCTCCGCGGGATGGATGGCGGTCACCTCGGGCCGCCCCCGGGTGAGGGTGCCGGTCTTGTCCACCACCAGGTGGGTGATGCTGGCGGCGCTCTGCAGCGCCTCGCTGTTGCGGATGAGGATGTTGAGCTGGGCCGCCCTCCCCGTGCCCATCATGATGGCGATGGGGGTGGCCAGCCCCAGGGCGCAGGGACAGGCGATGACCAGCACCGAGATGCCGGCGGTGAGGGCGTAGGCCAGGGAGGGTTCGGGTCCCGCCAGGTACCAGGTGACGAAGGTGACGATGGCGATGAGCACGACGATGGGCACGAAGACGGCGGAGACCCGGTCCACCAGCCGGCCGATGGGCGGCTTGCTCAGCTGCGCCTGCTTCACCATCTCGATGATGTGCGACAGGGTGGTCTCGGAGGCGGGCCGGCTCACCCGCGCCAGCAGGCTGCCGTTGAGATTGCGGGTGCCGCCGGTCACCTCATCGCCCGGCCCCTTCTCCACCGGGATGGGCTCGCCGGTGAGCAGGGACTCGTCCACACTGGAGCTCCCCTCCTCCACCACGCCGTCGATGGGGATGGTTTCTCCGGGACGCACCCGGAATCGGTCGCCGGGGCGCAGCAGGGAGACGGGCAGTTCCACCTCCTCCCCCTCCACCACCACACCGGCGGTCTTGGGCGCCAGCTTGAGCAGGGCGCCGATGGCCTCGGAAGTGGTGCGCTTGGCCTTCACCTCCAGGGCGTGTCCCACCTGGAGGAAGGCGAGGATGAGCACGGCGGCGTCCAGGTAGAGCTTCGGCTCCCCCGGTATGAAGTCGGGATCGGCGATGAAGATCACCGAGGCGATCCAGGCCGCCGAGGTACCCAGCGCCACCAGGGTGTCCATGTTGGCGGCCCCGTGCCGCGCCTGCTTGAGGGCGGTGCGATAGTAGTTGCGGCCGCTGAACCACATGGCGCCCAGCACCACCAGGGCGATGAGGGCCCAGACACCGCGCCCGCCGATGCCCAGCGCCGTGGCGTCGTCCAGCCGGGGCAGTACACCGGAGAACTCACCGACGATGAGCAGACCACCCACGGTACCCGCCACCAGCGCCCGCTGCCAGGAGCGGCGGATCTCCTGCCTCGCCTTGCGCGCCTGCTCCACGTAGGGGTCGACGAACTGCTCACGGATCTGTGCGGCGAACCCGGCGCGCCGCAACGCCACCAGCAGCTCCGCCGGCGGCAGGGCGGTCTTCACCGCCACCTCGGGCCAGGAGTCGATCCCCGTCTCCGCATCACCGTCCTTCGAGAGCAGCCGTTGCAGCGTCTCGAGGGCGGCCTGCCGGTCGCTCTCCGCCGGGAAGTGGAGGCGGAACTCGTTGGCCGGCCGCCGCGCCGCCAGCCGCGCGGGGTAGCCCTGGTCGATGACCGCAGCCACCACCGCCTCGGGATCGCCACCGGTCACACGGGCGCGACCGGCCACCAGATCCACCGCCGCCTCCTCCACCCCCGGCACGGCGCGGATCGCCTTCTCCACCCGGGAGACGCAGCTGGCGCAGGTCATGTCGTCCACCTCGATCTCGTAGCTCCCGGTGGAGGCCGGCGCCTCGGCCAGCCGCGCCGGGTAGCCCTGGTCCACGACGGCCGCCACCACCGCCCGGGGATCCCCGCCCCGGACCCGGGCGGTGCCGTTGACCAGGTCCACCGCCGCCTCCGTGACGCCCGGCACCGAGCGGATCGCCTTCTCCACCCGGGAGACACAGCTGGCGCAGGTCATGTCGTCGATGAGGAGGGTATAGAAGCCGCCTGGGGAGGGCGCAGGCTCCGTCCCCTCCTCTTCGGAGGGCGTCAGGACCGGTGCCGGGGAAGGGGAGGAACCGGGTTCCGGCAAGGGGCAGACCTCGGGCTCCTCGGCGACGATGGTGGCCTCGTAGCCCGCCTCCCGCACCGCTTCGATCACCTGGTGGGGGCGGCCGCCGGAGACCTCCAGGATGCCGGCCTCCAGGTCCACCCGGGCAGAGGCGACCCCCTCGACGCCGAGGGCCGCCTGCTCCACGCGGGACGCGCAGTGGCCGCAGGTCATGCCCTCCACCCGGAGGCGGTACCGTTCCGGAGGGGGCGGTGCAGTGGTCGTCATGGTTTCATCATCCTGGCTGTCTCACCGGCCCGCGGAGCCGGCGCCCTCTTGCGAACATTC
>CAYOJM010000070.1:0-12167 GCA_964404295.1 uncultured Sedimenticola sp.
CTGGAGAAACTGTCCGGCAGGGGCTGGCGGGACCGCTACGAGCACATCCCTGACCTCTCCATGGCATCCTGCCATCGCGGCACTCGTACATCTCTGTACATCGTGCGCTCGGCGTCGGCCATCCCTGGCCTCCGACGATCCGCCAGCCCCTGCCGGACAGCTTGCGGTCGAATCCTTAGATACACGGGGCAAACCCCATCCATGAACGGGCGTCAGGCGGAAGCGCCCGCCACCAGCCGCGTCATGCGCACGATCTGGGGCCAGTCGCCGGTGGTGATGGGCTGGCTGTGGGCCAGGTTGTTGCGCAGGGATTCGAGGGCGCGGATGGCCTCCCGGCCTTGGGCGCGGGATTGCAGCCCCAGTTCGCGGAAGTAGTGGGGGTCTTTGATCACCAGATCGCCCTTGTCCGAGAGCTGGAGGCATTCCAGCAAGCCGACGGGCTGGCCTCGGCGGTTGCGCTCGGCCTGTAGGGCGCGCGCTTTCTCGAGACGACCGCGGCTGATCAACGCCGTCCACCCCTCGTCGGGCCAGCGTTCGGCGATCATTTCGGTCAGGCGCATCTCCAGCACCGTGATCATGCCGAACAGCCACATGCGGACCAGGGGCTTTTCCATCTCCGAGCGGGTGATGACGCCATTGACCGCCCCCAGGGTGGTGACGAAGCAATGGTGGTGGCGGGTAAGCACCTCCACCACGTCGGGCAGACCGGCGTCGCCTGCCACCACCTGGTCCGGGCTGAAGCGCCGCGCGCGTGTCGGTGCGATTCCGGCGGCCAAGTCTTCCCGTCTCAGATAGCCCTGCGCCAGTCCTTGGCGGCCGATGCCGGCCACCGGGACGCCGTGCTCGGCCATGGCTTGGAGCACCTCCAGGGCGGGCCGCTCTTCGTCGAACAGCAGAAGGGGCTCGGCGATGTCGCGGGCGGTGAAGGCGTCGTTGAACAGCCGTTGGATGCGGCGCCGGGTCAGGCCCAGGGCCTGGCGGCGTGAAGAGAGTGCGTCGGCGACGGGATCGGTTTCGGCGTTCGTGGTCAGATCCAGTTGCTCTTCGCATTCGCGCAGCAGCTTGCGGGCGCGGCGCAACAGCTCCGGGTGCCCGCGCTGGAGCACGTCCAGCAGGGCCGCCATCTCATCGAGATAGGTGCGGGCGAAACGGGGGTCGTGCTTGCAGATGTCGCGGGCGTTGTCGATCAGGTCGGCGAGCTTGATGGTCTGGGCTCGGTCCGAGGCCTGGGCCAGATGGTCGCGGTCCATGGCCTTGCGCACCGCCCGGTTGCCGTCCGCCGGTCGGCTGATGTCGGTCAGCTCATATACCAGGCGGGCCACCTCGGGGCCGAAGGCGTCTTCGATGTCGTGGTGGGTGGCCGGGGTGTCCTCCACCGTGTCATGGAGCCAGGCGGCGGCGATCATCTCGTCGTCTCCACCCACCTCGGCCACCAGCCGCGCCACCTCTTTGAGGTGGGTCTCATAAGGGCGGCCGGTGTATTTGCGCTTGTGGGCGATGCGCTGATGGGCGCTGGTGGCGAATTCGCGTGCGCGGCGGACCAGGTCTTTCATGGAAAAGGGCCTCGGCGGGTCGGCCGCATTATACTGTCGGGCGCCCATTGGAGGAGGAGTGAACCGACATGAAGACGAGAGACATTTTGACGGCCTTGGCTCTGTGGCTGGCGGCGCACGTGGCCGCGGCGGCCGGCAAGGCGCCGCCCTTGCCCCTGGAGTGGACGGCGGACCGGGTGGCCGAAGGGGTGTATGTGATCCACGGCCCTCTGGGCGTGCCCAACCCCGAGAACCGGGGCTTCATGAACAACCCGGCCTTCGTGCTCACCGAGGAGGGCGTGGTGGTGGTCGATCCCGGAGCCAGCGTGCAGGTGGGCGAGATGGTGCTGGCGCGCATCCGTGAGGTGACCGACCGGCCGGTGGTGGCGGTGTTCAACACCCACGTTCACGGCGACCACTGGCTCGGGAACCAGGCCATCCGCGAGGCCTACCCTTCGGCCCGCATCTACGCCCACCCGCGCATGCTCGAACGTGTGGCGGAGGGCGAGGGCGAGCGTTGGGCGGCGCTGCTGCTTCGGCTCACCGAGGGCGCCACCGCGGGAACCCGGGTGGTGGGGCCGGAATCGACGGTGGAAGGGGGCGATCGCGTCCACATCGGCGGGGTCACCTTCGAGATCCTGCACGACGGCAAGGCCCACACCGACAACGACATCATGCTGTTGCTGCCTGAACGCGGCGTCATCTTCCTCGGTGACAACGCCAGCCACGGCCGTATGGTGCGGCTCAACGACGGCGATTTCCGGGGCAACATCCGGGCGCTGGATCGTGCCTTGGCCAGCGGTGCCGAGGTGTTCGTGCCGGGTCATGGCCCTACCGGCGGTCCCGAGGCCGCCAGCGAGTTTCGCGATTACCTGAAGAGACTCTACGAGGGTGTTCAGGCCCTGTTCGATGAGGATATTCCCGACTACGAGATGAAACCCAAGTTGCTGCCCAAGCTGGCGCGATGGAAAGATTGGGTCGATTTCGAGGCGCTGGTGGGCAGCCACATCAGCCTCGCCTACTTGCAAGTGGAAGCGGAGGCCTTTTGAAGGCGCCCGGGCCGCGTGTGGGCGTGAGCGCCTGCCTTCTGGGCCAGGCGGTGCGGTGGGACGGCGCCGCCAGGCCGCATGCATGGATCCTGGAGACGCTGGGACGCCGGGCGCGGCTGGTGCCCCTCTGCCCGGAGGCGGGCGCCGGCTTGCCGGTACCCCGTCCTCCGGTGCAGCTTGTGGCCACCGAAAAAGGGGTGCGGGCGCTGGGGGTGGACGATCCACAGCAGGACGTGACCGATGCGCTCCTGGCTTGGAGCCGACGCGTGGCCCCTTTGCTGGCCACGCTCGATGCGCTGGTGCTCAAGGCCCGCTCTCCCAGTTGCGGCGTGGGCACCACGTCCCTGTTCTCCCTGCAGGGGAAGGCGGTGGACTTCACCTCGGGCCTGTTCGCTGCTTGGGTTCGGGACGCCTTTCCGGGGCTGGTGGTGGTGGACGAAACGGCGCTGGAATCGGACGAGGGGCGGGCCGATTTCTTGGGCGCCTTGGGGGTGAGGCCCTGATCTCACCGTTTCGGCTTGCGTCGAGTCAGAGCTTTTTGAGCATCTCGTCAACGAACCGTTCGGCTTCGATCCAGTCTTCCAATTCATGGCCGGGTTCGAAGTTACGCGCCTCGGCCAGGAAATAGGCGTGGCGTTGGATCATTTCGTAGCGTTCCTGATCGCTCACCACTCGCGGCTGCGGTTTGGCCGCGGTCTTTTTCACGCTCTTCTTCTTTACCGTCTTCTTGCCGGCGGTCTTCTTTACCGCTTTCTTCTTCGCAGATTTCTTGGTGGCCGGCTGTTTCGCGGGCGCCTTCTTTGCAGCCGGTTTCTTCTTGGTGGTTTTTTTGTTCATGGTTTCCTCGTGGGCGGAATGGCAATAGGCATCATAACAGGATTGTCCGCTTGCCCGATGCCGGAGGTGATCGAGCGGACTTGATTCAAGTCAGTTACGGCGGAGGGGCCAACCAGGCAGAATTGAAAGCAATTCATTACTCACATATCGACGCCATGGGTAAACGCCATCCCGAGAGAAGACAACAGATCATCGCCAGCGCCCTCGAGCTGGCTGCGGAACAGGGCGTGAAACGGGTCACCACTCAGGCCATCGCCGATCGGGTGGGCATCGCACAACCCACCGTGTTTCGCCATTTCCGCAGCCGCGACGAGATCTTCGCCGGTGCCATCGCCTGGTTGGCCGACCGCCTGCTCGGGGCTCTGGACGGTGCTTTGGGGGACGATCTGCCAGCGGACCGCAAACTGGAGCGGCTCATCCAGGTCCAGCTCGCCTTCGTGGCCCGTCACAAAGGGCTGCCGAGGGTTCTCTTTTCCGATCGGCTTCATCTCGAATCGCCTACGTTGAAGAAGGCGGTGCAGCAGGTGATGGGGCGTTATACGGCGCGGGTGGCCGGCGTCGTCGAGGAGGGGATTCGCCAGGGCCGTTTTCGCGGAGATCTGGAGCCGATGGTGGCGGCCCGGTTCGTGGCGGCCACCGTTCAGGGGCTCATCATGCGCTGGTCCATCTTCGACTTCGAGTTTTCGCTGGAGGCCGAGGCAGAGGATCTGTGGCGTTTCGTGCACGCCGCGCTGGCGGGAGGCGAGGCATGAACGCGCGGAGCCGGCGGCGCATCTACACCGCGCTCTTTCTGGTCGCGCTGGCTGCGGCGGTGGGGTTGATCCTCATCAAGGGGCCTTTCGCGCCGGTGCATGTGGAGACGGTGGCGGTGGCGCGGGGAGATCTCCACCCGGCCCGTTTCGGGGTGGGCACGGTGGAAGCCCGTTACCGCTATCAGGTCGGTCCGGCCCGGGGCGGACGGCTGTCGACCCTGGCGGTGGATCATGGTGATCGGGTGCGCAAGGGCCAGGTGCTGGGGCGGCTGGATCCCGTGGACCTGGAGGCGCGCCTGGAAGCGGCGCGGGCGGCCGAGCGCAAGGCGGAACTGGCGGTGCAATCTGCCGCGGCCCGACGGCAGGAGGTCCGGGCGCGGCTCGATCTGGCCGAGAAGGAGGCCCGGCGCTACCGTGAATTGGGCCGGCAGAAACAGGTGAGCCAAGATCAGGTCGATGCCAAAGTCACCGAAGCGCGCGCCCTTTCCAGCCAGTTGCGTGCGGTGGAAGCGGATTTGGAAGCGGCGCGTCGCGAGCGGATGCGGGCGCAGGCCGAGCGCGAGGCGGTGGAGGCCCTGCTGGACGAATTGCGGTTGCTCAGCCCGGTGGACGGTCTGGTGGTGGCGCGCAACAAGGAGCCCGGATCGGTGGTGATGGCGGGCACGCCGGTGCTCGAGCTGATCGATCCCGATTCGTTGTGGGTGCGCACCCGCATCGATCAAAAGCGCAGTGGAGATTTGGCGCTGGGTCAACCCGCCGAGATCCATTTGCGGAGGAATCCGGAAGAGGCCCTCTCCGGGCGGGTGGTGCGCCTGGAACTCATCGCGGACAGCCTCACTGAGGAGCGCTGGGTGGACATCGCCTTCGACACCCCGCCGCGGGACGTGGCCTTGGGCAGCTTGGCCAACGTGGTGATCCGCCTTCCGGTGGTGGAGGACGTCCTTTGGATCCCGGCTGCGGCCCTGCGCCGCAGGGAGGGGCGCACCGGTGTCTGGGTGCTCGATGAAGGACGCGCCCGCTTTCGTCCGGTGACGGTGGGCGTTCGCACGCTGGACGGCCGGGTGCAGGTCCTCGAAGGGCTGGTCGAAGGGGAGCGGATCATCCTCTACAGCCGTCGGCGGTTGGAAGATGACCTGAAGGTGCGTGCCTGATGATCAGTCTCGCATGGCGCGACGTGGCCAAGGGCTTCGGCCGGTATCTTTCGACCGGTTTGGGGTTGGGCCTGCTCATCGGCGTCACCATCACCATGGCCGGAGTCTATCGTGGGATGGTGGAGGACGGCCGGGCCCTTCTGGAGGCGATGGACGCCGATCTGTGGGTGGTGCAGCAACACACCCTGGGACCTTTCGCCGAACCCTCGTCCATTCCCGACGAGATGATCCGCGCCTTGCGCTCGGTGCCCGGCGTGCGCGAAGCGGGGAACGTGGCCTACCTCACCATGGAAGTGGCCCACGGGCGGGAGAGCGTTCGCATCATGCTGGCCGGTTACGTGCCGGGGCGGCCGGGCGGGCCCGACCGGCTGGTGGCGGGGCGTCCCATCGGCCGCGACCATTACGAACTGGTGGCGGATGTGCGCACCGGTTTTCGATTGGGTGAGGTGGTCCGCATCCGGCGGCACGACTACACCGTGGTGGGGCTCACTTCCGGCTTGAGGTCCCCGTCGGGCGATCCCATGGTCTTCCTGCCCCTGAAAGATGCCCAAGAAATTCAGTTTCTCAAGGACAACGACGCCCTCTATCGCGATCGGCTCCGGCTGGCGTCGGATCCCGTGCTCAACCCCCCTGGAAACCCCGGCGTGCTGAAGGCGGTGGTAACCACCTTGTTTTCCAACCATCGGGTGAACGCCGTGCTGGTGCGTCTGGCGCCCGGCTACGAGGCCGGCGACGTGGCGGCCGACATCCGTCGCTGGTTGCGCCTGACCGCTTATACCGACGCCGAGATGGAGGAGATCCTCATCGGCCAGCTCATCGCCACCGCGGCCAGGCAGATCGGACTGTTCCTCCTCATCCTCACCCTGGTGAGCGCGGCCATCGTGGCGCTCACCATCTACTCCATGACCCAGACCAAGCTCAAGGAGATCGCCGTGCTCAAACTCATCGGCACCCCCAACCGGCTCATCGCGGGCATGATCGTGCAGGAGTCCATGGGGCTGGGGCTCATCGGATTCGTGGCGGGGAAATTGGCCGTGACCTATTGGGCGCCCCTGTTTCCCAAGCACGTGGTGCTGGTCGAGCGGGACACCCTGGTGGCCCTGGCGGTCACCCTGGTCATCTGCCTGGTGGCCAGCATCGCCGGTGTCCGCTCGGCGCTGCGCGTGAGTCCCGCTTCGGCCATCGGAGGTTGAGATGGAACCGGCCATTCGGGTGGAGAACTTGAGCAAGACCTACGGCAGCGGCAGCTCCGCCGTCCAGGCCCTCAAGCACGCCAGCTTGGAGGTCTGGCCGGGCGAAGTGGTGGGGCTTCTCGGCGCCTCGGGTTCGGGAAAGACCACCTTGCTCCAATGCCTGGGCGCCATCATCGACCCCAGCGGAGGGCGCATCGAACTGGGGGGCGATGTGATCTACGACGACGGATGGACCTACCGCGACCGGCGCGCGCTGCGCAAGGACCGCATCGGTTTCGTGTTCCAGCGTCCCTATCTCATCCCTTTTCTGGACGTGCTGGAGAACGTGGCCATTCTGCCCATGCTCCAGGGGCACGGCCAACGCCAGGCCGAAGCACGGGCCATGGAGCTGCTGCGGATCCTGGGCATCGCCGATCGAGCCGGCATGCAGATCGAACAGCTTTCCGGCGGTCAGCAACAGCGGGTGGCCATCGCCCGGGCGCTCGCCAACGAACCGCCCATCATCCTCGCCGACGAGCCGACGGCGCCCTTGGACAGCCATCGCGCCATGTCGGTGATGAAATTGTTGCACGATATGGCCGAACGGCTGGGGACCGCGGTCATCGTGGTCACCCATGACGAAAACATCATTCCCGTTTTCAAGCGGCTCTACCGCCTGCGTGACGGCGTGCTTCACGAAGAGCCGGGCGAAGGGCGGCCCATCGTGGTGGACGAAGGGGCGTTGGAGTGAAGCGCCCGGTTCCGGCCGGCGGGCAGCTCCACCCGGGCGCGGACGCCGCCGCCTTCGCGTTCGAGCAGTTCCACCCGCCAGCCGTTGGCCAGCGCCAGGTGGCGCACGATGGCCAATCCCAAGCCGCTTCCGCCGGTGGCCGAATTGCGTGAGTTCTCCAGGCGGTGGAAAGGCTGGAAGACCGCCTCCCGCTGTTCCGGCGGGATGCCGGGACCGGTGTCGAGCACTTCCAGCCGGGCGGCGATTTCGTCGCAGTCCGTTCGAATCACCACGGGGCCGTCGCCTCCGTAACGCAAGGCGTTGTCCACCAGGTTCGAGAGCACCCGCTTGAGCGCCAAGTGGTCCGCTTCCACCCAGCAGTCGCCTTCGCTCTCCACCGACAGGCGCGCGCCCTCATGGCGGAAGCCGGCCGCCGCTTCCCGCGCCAGGGCGTCGAGCCGGATCGGCTCGCATGTGCCGCCGTCCAGCTCGCGGCCCAGCTCCACCACTTGGCCGATGAGGCGGTCCATGGTTTCGATGTCGCGCTGGATTCCGGCCATCAGTTTCGGGTCGCCGCCCTCGTTCGGAAGCATGGCGAGGGCCAGCTGGATCTGGGTCAAGGGCGTGCGCAGGTCGTGGGAAATGCCGGCCAGGAGGGTGGTGCGCCCCGCCAGGAGTTCGCGGACCTGGACGTTCATGCGGTTGAATTCACGTGCCAGCACGGCAAGCTCTTCCGGTCCGGTTTCGGGCACCGGGTCGGGAAAGCGACCGTCGGCCAGCGCTCGGGCCGCCCGATAGAGCCTTTCGACGGGGCCGGTGAGCCGCCGGGCAAGGAGCGAGGCGGTGAAGAAGGTGAGCACGAAACCGGCGATCACCACCACGAAGAAGGCCACGGAGGGCTGAACCCCGATCCGTGAACGCGGGAAACCGAAACGCAGCACGGCTTCGTCCTCTCCCAGGGGCACGTCGGCCCAGTACCAGCGCATTCCGTGGTCGTCCACGCTGGTGAGCAGAGGGATGGGACGTCCCATCTGCTGGCGCAAGGAGCGTTCCAAGAACAGCAGATAGGGAAGCAGGCTGTCGGACGGTGGCAGGGGTTCGCGCTCGTCGGTGAGCACCAGTTGATGCTTCTCCAGCATGCGCCGCTCGAAGGCGGGGCGGGCCTCCGGCGGCGTGTGCTGCCAGATCTCGGCGGCGTGGCGGATGATGCTGGCCAGGTCGTCGGTGGCGCGGTGGCCAAGCGGCACCACCATGAAGTGGCCGATGGTCGAAAGCATGATGACGAGAAAGCCCAGGGAGACCACGGTGATGGTGGTGAGCACCTTCCAAAAATAGCGTTGCGGCCACCGGAACGGACGGGGCATGGCTCAGTCGTCGATGCAAAAGAGGTAGCCTGCGCCGCGCACCGTCTTGAGGTAGATGGGCCGGGCCGGATCGGGCTCGATCTTCCGACGCAAGCGCCCGACGCAGACATCGATGCTGCGGTCGTTGGGCGCCCGTTCGTACCCCTTGGTCAACTCCAGCAGCCGGTCGCGGCTGAGCACCCGGTTGGCGTGTTCCACGAAGATGCGTAGGAGACGGAATTCGCCGGTGGTCAAAGTCACCTCCTCGTCACCGCGCAGCAGGCGGTGGCGGTCCACGTCGAGGCGATAAGGGCCGAATTCATGGGTTTTCGCGCGCCCGCGGGTGTCACCGGCATGGCCGCAACGACGCAGCACCGAGCGGATGCGGGCCAACAGCTCCCGCGGATTGAACGGCTTTGTCAGATAGTCGTCGGCGCCCATTTCCAGCCCGACGATGCGATCCAGGGCTTCGCCGCGAGCCGACAAGATGATGATGGGCAGGTCGTGATCCCGGCGCAGCCGGCGGCCGATGGAAAGCCCGTCCTCGCCGGGCAGCATGAGGTCCAGGATCACCAAATCCACCGGATGGCGCGCGAGGTGGCGGTCCATCTCGTGCCCATCGGCCACCGCGGCCACCTCATAACCTTCGGAAACGAGATAGGCTTCGAGCAATCGCCTGAGTTCCGGCTGATCGTCCACCACCAGCAGCTTTTGCCGGTTCCCGCCCAAGAGGTTCCTCCCTTTACGACCGTTTCGTGACCGTCGTGAAACGATTCCGTTGCATTTCGTTACACGGGCGCCATCGTTCCGTCACGCCCCCCGCCTATCCTAATGGCCGACCCCCTTTTCAACCAGACCATGGAGTGTGAAACGATGCGTTGGCATGAAACATTGCTTGGATGTCGCCGTCTTGTCGGGCGGCGTGTGTTCGGTCTCGCCGCGGCGGCGGGGCTGGCCGTGGCGTTGTCGCTGCCAGGTGCCCCGGCTGCGGCGGCCGACCCGGAATTGGCGCGGCTGAAGAAAGTGCTCCAGGAACAGGTGGCCCTGATGAAGCCGGAACTCCAGAAAAAGGTCAAGGCCCTCTCCATGGACACCAAGATGCTGCTCATGTCCATTCTGGCCATGCATTCCAGGTACAGCGAGAAGGCCACGTTGCGGCAAGTGATGGCCGAAGTGCTGGCCGATTTGCAGGCGGTGATGGCGGGCATCATGACGGACAACCCGGAAATGACCGCGGACGCGGCGAGGCGCCTCGCCAACCATCGCATTCCCGTGGGCGGATTGCTGCCTTACATGGGGCTGGAAAACATCAACGACGAGCGCCTGGCCCTTCTCGCCGGGTTCAACGATGCGGTGGAGGGCAACGCCCTGAAGCTGGCGGAAGCGGCGGAGCGCGGCGACATGGGCACCGCCGCCCAGTTGTTGGGCAAGGTGAGCTCGGGCTGTGTGGCTTGTCATGCGGTTTTCCGGGGGCAGCCCGGGGTGTCCGATCTGTTGAGGGAGGGCGCGATCAAACGGTGATTCTTTTTCCGGGGCGCGCCCACAACACGAGAAACAAACCCATGGCGCGCTTCCGTTTTCCACTTTGGGAGGATGATGGAGATGACATTCACCAAGACATTGCTGGCCGCCGGTTGCGCGTTGGCGGTGGCGTTGCCGGCGGTGCCGGCGGCGCAAGCGGTCGAAGACGACGAGCAATCCGCTTTCGAAAAGCGCCGCGCGCTGGCGCAGAAGATCCGAAAACTGAGGACGCTGCGTCGGCGCCTGCCCCATCCGGTTCCGTCGGGCCTGTTCGGCATCTATGCCTTTCCCGAGGCGGGACAGGGCGTGATGGGCATCAATGCCCAACACCACGAGTTCGACGGTTTGATCCAGGGGAGTGATTCGGTTTCCGCCGAGACGGTGGTGACCACCGTACCCAACCGATTTTTCGGTGACCCCTTGCAGCCCCCTACGTTGCGGGTGGTGCCGACCCATGTGGAGGCGGACGTGATCTTTCCTTTCGCCAACTTCGCCGTGAACGATCGTTTCGCCCTGGTGGGATTGGTTCCCTTGGTTCGAAAAAAGACCACGCTGGAAACCTTCGCCGGCCCGACCGGGACCACCAGCCTCGGCACCAACACGGTGGAGTCCCAGGGGTTGGGAGACATCAAATTCGGTACCATCATCAAGGCTTTCCACAGCGAAGACTACCGGCACAACGTGCTCATCGACCTGGGGTTGAGTGCACCCACGGGAAGTATCACCGAGGAGGATGTGCAGCTCACCCCCATGAACACCAGAGTCAAGCGTCGTCTCGCTTACGGGATGCATTTGGGCACCGGAACCTGGGACGGCTTTTTCGGGCTGGTCTATTGGGGTAAGACGGATGAGTGGGGCTGGGGCGCCCAGTATCTGGCTACCATTCCCCTGGAGAGCGAGAACAGCGAAGGCTGGCGGTTTGGAGACAAACATGAGTTGTCCGTGTGGGGGTCGTACAGTTGGAATCCGGATTGGGTGGCTTCCGTGCGCATTCGGGGGGAGACCCAAGATGAGATTCACGGCATGGACCCCGAAATCTACGGTCCCGGACTTGGGGCGGATCCGGATAACTACGGCGGCCAGCGAATCGAGCTGGGGTTGGGCATCAACTGGATGCCGGTGCCGGCCAACAACCTGAGCCTGGAGTTGCTCCTGCCGTTGCATCAGAACCGCAACGGGGTCCAGGCGGAACACGATTTCAGCCTCGCTTTCAGTTGGCGCACCGGTTTCTTCTGACCTATGTGTCATCGTCCGGCGGACGGCACGGTGTCTTGCGTGCCGCCCGCCGGCTCAGAGGCCCTCTTTCCGCCGGAGGCGGGCTCTCGATGCCATCTCCTTCTGCAGGGTCTCCACCATCTCCGTGTTGGAGATGCGTCCGTCGCCGTCCGTGTCCACCTTGTCGAACGCCCACAGGTGGCGGTAGGTGGGCTTGATGCGGCGGTTCTCCAGGTAGTGGCGGTATTCCTCGCGGTCCAAGTAGCCGTCGCCGTTGGCGTCGTGGACGGTGTAGACGCCGCCCTCGTCGGCCCCGGCCAGGGGCGTGCAGGCCAGCAGCAGGATGGTCAGCAGCGGTTTTGGATCAGTCGTCTTCATAGCGGCCGTACCCCGGAATGTAGATCTCGTGTTCGTTGAAGGATCCGCGCTCGGCGTAGCGGTGGCAGGCGTTGCAGTTGCTGAAACTGCGCCCCTTCGGATTGCCCAGCACCAGTTGCGGGGGAATCTCGCGGTGCTCGCGCCGGAAATAGGGAAGCTCGGTGATGCGGGTGGGTACGTATCTCAGGTTCCACACCATGCGGTTGCTGAGGCGGTAGTCGCTGCGCCCGGCGGCATGGTTCAGCAGGTAGTTGAGGATGGCCACGCGGGTGGATTCGTCCAGTTCGGCGTTCTCGCCGAAATGCTCGTCCAGGGTGGCCATGATGCGCTCCCAGGAGAGGGCGGGCAGCAGGCCGGGCGGATAGGCCATGTGGCAGGCGCCGCACTCCTCGCGGTATTGCGCATTGTCCACGGGGGCCACGCCGGGTCGCGCGTGGACGCCCCAGGCGGGACGGCGGTGCTCGTAGTATTCGTCGCCGTCGTCATC
>CAYOJM010000071.1:0-2917 GCA_964404295.1 uncultured Sedimenticola sp.
ATCTCGTCCAGCCCCTCCTCGGAGTGGACCACCATGACGTGGCGGCTGCCCAGGCGCTGCAGCACCTCGGCCAGGGGTTCGAGCAGCTCGTCGCTGAAGACCCCCAGCAGCTGGTTGGGCACGCCGGCGGGGTTGGTGAGCGGTCCCAGCACGTTGAAGATGGTGCGCACCCCCATCTCCCGGCGCGGGCCAATGGCGTGCTTCATGGCGCTGTGGTGGCCGGGCGCGAACATGAAGCCCACGCCCACCTCGCGCACACACCGGGCCACCTGTTCGGGCGTGAGATCCAGGCGGATGCCCGCCGCCTCCAGCACGTCGGCGCTGCCCGACTTGCTGGAGACCGAGCGGTTGCCGTGCTTGGCCACGTGGCAGCCCGCCGCCGCCGCCACGAACATGGAGGCGGTGGAGATGTTGAAGGTGCCCGAGGCGTCGCCACCGGTGCCCACGATGTCCACGGCGTGGTCCAGCCCGGAGATGTCCACGCCGCTGGCCAGCTCCCGCATCACCTGCGCTGCGGCGCTGATCTCGGTCACCGTCTCGCCCTTCATGCGCAGGCCCACGAGGAAGCCGCCGATCTGCGCCGGCGTGGCACCGCCGGTCATGATGGCACGCATGACCTCGGTCATCTCTTCAGAAGTGAGATCCCGCCGCTCTATGACGGCAGCGATGGCTTGTTGCATGTTCATGGCCTCATCTCCCCTCCAGGAAGTTCTGCAGCAGCCGGTGGCCGTGCTCGGTGAGGATGGACTCGGGGTGGAACTGGACCCCCTGGATGTCGTGTTCCCGATGGCGCACGCCCATGATCTCGTCGATGGCGCCCATCTGGCCGGTCCAGGCGGTCACCTCCAGGCAGTCGGGCAGACTCTCCTGGTCGATCACCAGGGAGTGGTAACGGGTGGCGGTGAAAGGGTTGTCCAAGCCGGTGAAGACCCCCGTGTCCTTGTGGAAGATGGGCGAGGTCTTGCCATGCATGATCTCCTTGGCATGGACGATCTTCCCGCCGAAGGCCTGGCCGATGGACTGGTGGCCCAGGCAGACACCCAGGATGGGCAGTCTCCCCGCGAAATGGCGGATGGCCTCCACCGAGACGCCCGCCTCATCGGGGGTGCAGGGGCCGGGGGAGATCACCAGGTGATCGGGCGCCATGGCCTCGATGTCGGCCACCGTCACCTCGTCGTTGCGCACCACCTTCACCTCGGCGCCCAGCTCGCCGAAGTACTGCACCAGGTTGAAGGTGAAGGAGTCGTAGTTGTCGATCATCAGCAGCATGGCTCAGCCCTCCTCCCCGGTCTCGCAGACGTGGCGTTCGAGGCCGGCCTCGGCCAGGCTGACGGCACGGAACACCGCCCGCCCTTTGTTCATGGTCTCCTTCCACTCCAGCTCGGGAAGGGAGTCGGCCACCACGCCGGCACCGGCCTGGATGTGGAGCTGGCCGCCCTGGATGACGGCGGTGCGGATGGCGATGGCGGTGTCCATGTTGCCGTTCCAGGAGAGGTAGCCCACCGCCCCGGAATAGACGCCGCGCTTCACCGGCTCCAGCTCGTCGATGATCTCCATGGCGCGGATCTTGGGCGCGCCCGAGACGGTGCCGGCGGGAAAGGTGGCGCGCAGCACGTCGATGGCGGTGAGTCCCTCGCGCAGCTCGCCCACCACGTTGGAGACGATGTGCATCACGTGGGAGTAGCGCTCCACCACCATCTTCTCGGTGAGCCGCACCGTGCCCACCTTCGCCACCCGGCCCACGTCGTTGCGCCCCAGGTCGATGAGCATCAGGTGCTCGGCCAGCTCCTTGGGATCGGCCAGCAGCTCGGCCTCGAGGGCGCGGTCCTCCTCCGCCGTGTGGCCGCGGCGGCGGGTGCCGGCGATGGGCCGCACCGTCACCTCGCCCTCTTCCAGCCGCACCAGGATCTCGGGCGAGGAGCCCACCACCTGGAAGTCGCCGAAGTCGAGGAAGTACATGTAGGGCGAGGGGTTGAGGCCGCGCAGGGCGCGATAGAGATCGAGCGGCGGGGCATGGAAGGGGATGGAGAGGCGCTGAGAGATCACCACCTGCATGCAGTCCCCCTCGACGATGTACTCCTTGATGCGCTCCACCGCCTGCTTGAAGCCCGCCTCGGTGAAACCGGAGACGAAGTCCGACTCCTCCACCGCATGGGGCTCGCCCTTCACCCGCCGCAGGGCGCCCTCGCGCAGCTTCTCCACCAGGGCCGAGATGCGCGCCTGGGTGGATTCGAAGGTGTCGCCCCGCTGCGGGTCGGCGTGGACGATGAGGTACATGCGCCCGCGCAGGTTGTCGAAGACCACCACCTCGTCGGAGACCATGAGCAGGATGTCGGGGGTGCCCAGGGGATCGGGCTTGTCGCCCCGGTCCAGGCGGGGCTCGATGTAGCGCACGGTGTCGTAGCCGAAATAGCCCACCAGCCCACCGGTGAAGCGGGGCAGATCGGGCAGCTCGGGAACCCGGTAGCGCTGCTGGAAGCGCTCGATGAAGGCCAGCGGGTCGGCCTCCTCCGATTCCTCCACCACCTCGCCATCCTGGATCACCCGTATCCAGTGGTCCTTTACCTCCAGGCGGGTGCGGCAGGGCAGGCCGATGATAGAGTAGCGCCCCCACTTCTCGCCGCCGTGCACCGATTCGAAGAGGTAGCCGAAAGGCCGTCCCTCCACCAGCTTGAGATAGACGCTGAGCGGCGTATCGAGGTCGGCGAGGACCTCGCAGACGAGGGGGATGCGGTTGTAGCCCTGGTCGGCCAGGGCCTGGAACTGTTCGGGGGTCATGACGTTCTCCACGGCAGGAAACACGGACGGGCGTTGGACGAGGCGCTCAGCGCCACCATCGCGTTCCGGGTTTCGGGGTCGTGGTCGTCATGAGGGATTCCGGCGGGGAATGGATTCGAAGATGCGCAAAAGATAATAC
>CAYOJM010000072.1:0-2519 GCA_964404295.1 uncultured Sedimenticola sp.
GGCGCGGGCGATCATCAGGCGCCGTTTCATGCCGCCCGAGAGGCTGCGCGCCTGCACCCGGCGGCGGCTCCACAGATCCAGCTCCTTCAACACCCGGCGCGCCTTGCCGTAGGCGACGCGGCGGGGAATGCCGTAGTAGCCCGCCTGGTTGACCACGATCTCCTCCACCGGCTCCCACTGGTTGAAGTTGAACTCCTGGGGCACCAAGCCGATGCGGCGCTTCACCTCCTGGGGCGCGCGGTCCAGGTCGTGGCCGAAGACCTCCACGCGGCCCGAGCTCTTGCGCACCAAGGAAGCGAGGATGCCGATGGCGGTGGACTTGCCCGCACCGTTGGGACCCAGCAAGGCGAAGAAGTCCCCCGCCTCCACCTTCAGGTCGATGCCCTTGAGGGCTTCGGTGCCGTTGGCATAGGTCTTGCGCAGCCCTTGGAGGACCACTGCGTGTGTCATGGGCGTTCGATCCGGTGGCAAAGGGCGTATTGTCCTACGGAAAGCCCGCCCCTCCAACGGTTGGTAAAATGGCATGACGACAGGCCACCAAGCCCATCTCCATGCGTAACAAATTGCTTCACATGCTCCGGCTCCAGGACCGCCTCAACAAAAGGATCGATCCCGGCTGGCTGGAGGCCGGTCACGCCTGGTACCGCGCCATATGGATCGAGGCGGCGGAGCTTCTCGACCACTACGGCTGGAAGTGGTGGCAGGCGCAGAAACACAATCCCAGCCAGCTCAAGCTGGAACTGGTGGACATCTGGCACTTCGGTCTCAGCGCCGAGATCGTGATCTGGGGCGGCGACCTAGAAAGCGCCGCGCACGACATGCTGGGCCATCTTCAAACCGGCGACCGGCCGGCAGGAGACTTTCCCGCCAACGTGGAGCGCCTGGCCCTGTTCGCCCTAAGCCATTTCCGCCTGGAGATGCCCGTCTTTTTCCATCTCATGGAAGAGGTCGGCATGAGTTTCGATGAGCTCTACCGGATCTATGTGGGCAAGAACGTCCTCAACCGCTTCCGCCAGGACCACGGTTACAAGGAAGGCAATTACGTCAAGAACTGGCACGGACGCGAAGACAACGAACACCTGGCCGAACTGGCCGCCGCCCTGGAGTCCGAAGGCGACGCCTTCGAAGCGCAGCTCTACGAGGCGCTGGAAGAGAGATACCCGGGTTAGGATCGCCCGCGTCGGCCTTCGGCCTCGGCGGGCCTACGGCCGGGTCACCCATGGACCACATCGAACCAAACGACCCGTAGGCCGGACGAGGCCGCAACGCGGCCGACTCCGGCAAAACATCCGCGTCGCCCCCGGCCTCGGCGCGCCTACGACCGGGACGCCCATGGACCAAACCCGACAACACGTAGGCCGGACGAGGCCGCAACGCGGCCGACTCCGGCAGGATGTTCAAATCTGCCGGCGCACTTCGATGACCCCCGGCACCTGGTTGAGCTTCTCCAACACCCGGCTCAGCTGCGCCACATCCCGCACCTCGATGGTGAATCGCATATGGGCCGTCTCCCGGCGCCGGTCGGAGCGGGTCTTCACTGCCACCACATCCACCTCTTCGTGGGTGAAGACGGCGGTGATGTCGCGCAACAGCCCCTTGCGGTCATCCGCCTGAATCTGCACATCCACCAGAAAAGCACCGGCCGGCTGCTCACCACTCCAGTTCACTGGAATGAGCCGTTCGGCTTGCTCCTCCTTCAGCCTGGCGACCACGGGGCAATCGAGTCGGTGGACGGTGACGCCCCGCCCCCGCGTGATGTAACCCACGATCTCGTCATAGGGCACCGGCTTGCAACAACGGGCCATGTGGGTCATGAGGTCGTCCACCCCTTCCACCGTCACCCGGCCTTGCCCCCTCGATCTCGATCGAGCCGCTTTACCGGCCGGCGCGGACACAGGCGGCGGCTCCGGCTCGGCCTGGGACGCCACGGCCGCGGTGGTCGCCATCAGGCCGGCCACCTGGACCGGAGAAAGCTCGCCGCGACCGATGGCGGCGTAGAGTTCGTCCACCGAGTTGAGCCGGTATTTCCGCCGCGCTTTCTCCAGATCGGGCCGGGTCACGCCAAGGCGCCGGATCTCCTTCTCCAAGCCGGCTTTCCCGAGCTGCACATGCTGCTCGAAGTCGCGCCGCTTGAACCACTGCCGAATGCGACTTCGGGCCCGAGAGGTCACGACATAGCCTGAACCGGGATTGAGCCAATCCAGGCTGGGTGCCTCCTCCTTCGCAGTGAGGATCTCCACCGTCTGACCGCTCTCCAATGGCTGGGTGAGGGGAATCATGCGGCCGTCGGCCTTGGCGCCCCGGCAACGGTGCCCCACCGAGCTGTGAATGGCGTAGGCGAAATCCACCGCAGTGGCGCCGCGGGGCAATTCCACCACCTGGCCCTTGGGCGTCAGCACATAGATGCGCCGCGCTTCGAACTCGGGGTCGCCCTCCCCCCGCATCGGCGGTGCTCCAGGCTGTTCGAGCCAGGCCCGCATCCATTCGATGCGCCGCTCGAGCTCGGCGTCGCCCTTGCC
>CAYOJM010000073.1:0-70513 GCA_964404295.1 uncultured Sedimenticola sp.
CCTCCGCAGGCGGGATGAGACCAGCGCCTCTATGTTCCACAGGGCCGAAACCACTGCTTCGGTGGACTGTTCCACGATGAGGGCCTGGCGGTTGTCCACCAATACCCGGGCGAGCTGTTTCTCCAGGTCGGGAATGCCGGATCGCTGTTCGAGTTTGTAGTCTTCTTTGACCCGGGCCACCAGTCCCTTCTGGGCGGAAACTGCAAACACCTGATTGGGGTCGATGCCCAGGACCTCTGCCACTTCCCGGCATTGGCGGGCGATGGTCTGCTGGATTTCGGTTTCGGTGCGCAGCTCGTCCCACAAAGTGTCCGCTTTATTGAGGACCACCATGACGCTCAGTCGTTGGCGGGTGCCCGGCTGACGGATGAGCTGCTGCCACATCTCCATGTCCGACTGGGTGATGCCGGTGTCGGCCCCCACCACGAACAGCCGCGCTTGGGCGCTGGGTAGGATCTCATAGGTGAGCTCGGGCTCGCTGGAGACGGCGTTCAAACCAGGCGTGTCCAAGATGCGCAGCCCCTGAGCGAGAAGGGGGTGGCGGTAATTGAGCCGGGCGAGCCGCCAGGCCGGTACCGAGACCATGCTTTCCAACTCGTCGGCCGTTTCCGAGACTTCGCCCAGTCCCATGCTCTGCGCCACCTCCCGGGGAACCAGCTTCTGTTCCCGGATGCGGGCGAGGGCCTCATGCAACCGATCGGCGTCATCCAAGTCCAGAGGAAACCGCTCCCAGACCGAATCCTGTTCGATGAGATCCGCCAGGCTCGTCTCCTCGATCCGGGTCTCGATGGGTAGAAGACGCAGGCAGGGAGGCTCTCCGGCGTCCTGGTAGATCTCGGTCGGGCACATGGTGGTGCGTCCGGCGTCGGTGGGCAGCAGCCGGAACTTGTGGTCGCTGAAGAAGAGGGCATTGATCAGCTCCGTCTTGCCGCGGGAGAACTCTCCCACCACGGCCACGGTGACATGTTCACGATTCAGGGTGACAGTGGCCTGGGTGAGGGCCCGCTGGACTTGGGATGTGTAGAGACCTTCTTGTTTGAGCCAGGTCTCCAATCGACCCATGGTTTTGATCTGCTGCTGCTTCCATTCCGTGAAGTCCTGCAGCTGACCGGTGAGATCGCCGATGCTCATGCCTCCCCCTGTACGGTTGCCCAAATACTATAGGTTTGGGCGCCCGCCAGCAATCGGGGGCGGGTGGAACCGGTTTGTTCGCTGCAAGGTGCGGCATTTTCATCCCCGATCATGCCGGCTCGATCTCTTCCAGTTGTTGCCTGACCGCGATCCAGGCCCCGCCCACTCCGAGCAGCACGCCGACCCCAAGCAGGACGAGGGCGGTGAGTCGGTCCGGTCCCTGCAACGCGAAGCCACTGCCGTAGAGGTGGGCCAGCTCACGGGCCGGCTGTTGCAGGAGCAGGTAGGCGCCCGACAAGAGGCCCAGCGCCAGCAGTCCGCCGAGTAGGCCGTACCAGAAGCCTTCATAGAGGAAAGGCCGGCGGATGAAAGCGTGGCTGCCACCTACCAGTTTCATGATTTCGATCTCCTGGCGTCGGCTCTGGATCTCCAGGCGGATGGTATTGCCGATGACCAGCAGGACCGCCAGCGAGAGCAGCACCGCCAGCACTTGAGCGCCCCGTTCCATGAGGGCGACGATGGCCTGGAACCGGGCCACCCATTCCAGATCGGCCACTGCTCGATCCACCTCCGGCTGGGCTTGAAGCCGTTGGAACCAACGGGCGAAGGCTTCGGGTGGAAGCCGCCCGTCCGCGGGTTGCACCAGGATCACATGGGGCAATGGGTTCTCGTCGAGCAACGCCACGGCCGCGCCCAGCCCCGAATGGCGGCGGAATTCGGCCAGCGCCTCTTCGGGCGTGCGGTGCACCACCCGACCGGTGTCCGGATCGGCGCGCAAGCGGCGGATCAGTCGGTCCACGTCCGGCGCCTTCACCGACATGCGCAGGAAGAGCGTGGCGCCGGTCGTGCCTTGCCATCCCTGGGCGAGCCGTTCGAGATTGTTCACCAGCAGGTGCAAGCCCGCCGGAAGGGCCATGGCGATGGCGATCACCATCAGACTCATCAGGTTGCCCAGGGGGCGCCGCCAGAGGCGACCGAGGGCGCCCACCATCGCCTGCATATGGCGGGCGATCCAGGTTCCTGGATTGAAGTGGAAGCTTCCCTTTTTGCCCGTGCGTCGGCGCCTCATGCGGTGGTGTCTCCCACCAACCGTCCCTCACGAAGGGTGAGGGTGCGTTGCGCCAGCCGCTCCACCAGGGCCAGATCATGTGTGGCGATGAGCAGCGTCACCCCCACCTGGTTGAATTGGCGGAACAGGGTCATGATCTCCAAGGAGAGCTCGGGATCCAGATTGCCGGTGGGTTCGTCCGCCAGGACCACCGGGGGGCGTCCTACCACGGCGCGGGCGATGCCCACCCGTTGCTGCTCGCCGCCGGAGAGGGTCACCGGCAGGGCGCGAGCCTTTTTCAAAAGCCCCACTTTGTCCAGGGCCGCGTGCACACGGCGCCGAATCTCGTTTCGCTCCAGCCCGGCCACCACCAGGGGGAGCGCCACATTGTCGAACACGGTCCGGTCGGCCAGCAACCGGTGATCCTGGAAGATCATCCCCACCTGGCGGCGGTAGTGGGGCAGGCGGCGAGGGCCGATGCGGGCCAGGTTCTGGCCGTTGACTTGGATCTGGCCGCGGTTGGGCCGTTCGATCAAGCCCACCAGCTTGAGCAGGGTGCTCTTACCGGCGCCCGAGTGGCCGGTGAGAAAGACCATCTCGCCCCGCTCGATCCGAAAACTCACCTCGTGCAGCCCGCCCTGACTGCCTGGATAAGTCTTGCTCACACGGTCGAATCGGATCATGGGGACCCTGCGGCGCGTGGTCGTGGCGTCAGCCTTCCCTTTCGAACAGGGCCGCCACGAAGGCGCGGGCGTCGAAAGGCTTGAGGTCGTCGATGCCTTCGCCGACGCCGATGAACCGGATGGGAATCTTCAGCCGCTCGGCGATGGCGAAGACGATGCCGCCCTTGGCGGTGCCATCCAGCTTGGTGAGTGTGATGCCGGTGAGAGGGACGGCGCGGTTGAACTGCTCCGCCTGGTTGATGGCATTCTGGCCCGTGGTGGCGTCCACCACCAGCATCACCTCGTGGGGCGCGTCAGGATCGATCTTCTTCATCACACGGGCGATCTTGGCCAGCTCCTCCATGAGATTGGATTTGGTGTGGAGACGCCCTGCGGTGTCGGCGATGAGCACGTCGATACCGCGCGCGGTGGCCGCTTGCAAGGCGTCGAAGATCACCGACGCGGAGTCGGCGCCCGTGTGCTGGGCGATCACCGGAATTCCGTTGCGTTCCCCCCAGGTCTGGAGCTGCTCCACCGCGGCGGCGCGGAAGGTGTCGCCTGCGGCCAACATCACGCTCTGCCCCTCTTGTTGCAGTTGTTTGGCCAGCTTGCCGATGGTGGTGGTCTTGCCGGCGCCGTTGACGCCCACCATGAGGATCACCTGGGGGCGTCCCGGCGCCGGTTGCTTCACCGGCCGCTCCGCCTGTTGCAGGATCTCCACCAGGCGCGCTTCGAGTGCTTCGGTAAGGGCCTGGGGATCTTTCAGGTCCTTACGCCTGACCCGCTCGGTCAGGTCGTCGATGATGCGCCGGGTCGCCTCCACGCCCACATCGGCGGTGAGCAGCAGGGTCTCCAGCTCGTCGAGGAGCGCCTCGTCGATCTGCTTGCGCCCCAGCACGAGGGCGGCGAGGCCGTCGGTGAAGCTGGCACGGGTTTTAGCCAACCCCTCCTTGAGCCGTCGCAAGAGCCCGGGGCGCGCTTTTTTCGCCTCCTCCTCGGGCGAGGAGGCGGCTGTCTTCTTCTTGCCGAAACCGAACATGACGTGCTGAACAACCTCGTTTGGGGGATGCCGCCCGAGCCTTGGAAGGCCCCGGCGGTTTTGAAACAATCGGAAGGCGCATTACTCTATCAATTTTCCCCATGGGGCGTGGCAATTCCATTCGCATCATCGGCGGGCGTTTTCGCGGCCGGCGCCTGGGTTTTCCTTCCGCCACCGGCCTGCGGCCCACGGCCGATCGGTTGCGCGAAACCCTGTTCAATTGGCTGCAAGGCGAATTGGAAGGGGCGCGCTGCCTCGATCTGTTCGCCGGCAGCGGCGCGTTGGGGTTCGAGGCCCTCTCCCGCGGAGCGGCGTGGCTCACGGCGGTGGACGCGGCTCCTGCCGTGGCGCGTCGACTGAACGAGAACCTGCGCCGACTCGGCGTGGAATCCCAGGCCGAAGTGGTGCGGGCCGATGCGTTCCGCTTTCTTGCGCGCCCGCCGCGGACGCCTTTCGACCTGGTGTTCCTGGATCCTCCTTATGCGATGCGTCGTTTGCCCGAGCTGTGCCGACGGCTCGAAGAAGGCGGTTGGCTGGGATCGCAAGCGTGGATCTACATCGAACAGGACGCCGCCCGACCCTGGCCCGAGCCGCCTGTCGGTTGGCGTTTGCATCGTGAGGCGCAGGCCGGCCAAGCCGCATGTCGTTTGCTTCATCGTGCTAACATGGCTTGATTTTTCCATCTGACGATCGTCAATGATCACTGCCGTCTATCCCGGTACATTCGATCCCATCACCAACGGCCACACCGACCTGGTGGCGCGCGCCGCGCGGCTGTTCGAACGGGTGGTGGTGGCGGTAGCCCAGGACACCGGCAAACGGCCTTTCTGTCCGCTGGACGAACGTGTGGACCTGGCCCGTCGGGTGTTGGCGGATTTTTCCAACGTAGAGGTCACCGCCTTCCGCGGCCTTCTGGTGGAGTTCTGCCGGCGGCGGGGCGCCCAGGTGGTGATCCGCGGCCTGCGCGCCGTTTCCGACTTCGAATACGAGTTCCAGCTGGCGAGCATGAACCGCCGGTTGGCCCCGGAGATCGAGACCCTGTTCCTGACGCCGGCCGAGCAGTACGCCTTCATATCCTCGTCTCTGGTGCGGGAAATAGCGCGCCTGGGAGGAGATGTGGCAGAATTCGTCCATCCCGCGGTGCAGCAGGCATTGACGGCACGATTTCAATAGTTTTGAGTGGAGTACCGACCCATGGCGATGAAGATTACCGACGAGTGCATCAACTGCGATGTGTGTGAGCCCGAGTGCCCCAACGGCGCCATCCATATGGGTGAGGAAATCTACGAGATCGATCCCGACCTGTGCACCGAGTGTGTGGGCCACTATGATGAACCGCAGTGTGTGGAGGTCTGTCCCGTAGACTGCATCATCGTCGATCCCGACCACCAAGAGACCCGCGAGGAGCTGATGGCCAAGTACGAGCGGATCATCGCCGAACAAGGGTGATGCCGGCTGCTCGCAAGATGTTCCAGAAAGCTCCCGTCGGGAGCTTTCTTCTTTTCTGGCTTCTAGCTTTCCTGACGGCATGGGCCGCCGAGCGGCCGCCGGCCGCCGCCGTGGCCAGCGCTCACCCCTTGGCCACCGAGGCGGGGTTGGAAATTCTTCGCGTCGGTGGCAATGCCTTCGATGCCGCGGTGGCTGTAGGCGCGGTTCTCGGTGTGGTGGAACCTTACGGCTCTGGATTGGGCGGCGGGGGCTTCTGGTTGCTCCACCGGGCCGTGGATGGCTTCGAGGTGATGATCGACGCTCGCGAACGGGCGCCTCTGGCGGCGCGGCGCGACATGTATCTCGACGCGCGGGGCGAAGTGATCCCCAGCCTTTCCATCGACGGCCCGTTGGCCGCCGCCGTGCCCGGTCAGCCGGCGGCTCTGGCCCATGTCGCCCGCCATTATGGGCGCCTGCCGTTGACACGCACCTTGGCACCGGCCATCCGCCTGGCGCGCGAAGGGTTCGAAGTGGATGCGCACTACCGGCGGATGGCACGTTGGCGACTCGAGGCTTTGCGTCGCCATTCGCGTGCGGCGGCGATATTTCTCGCGGACGGCGAAGTGCCGCCTGTCGGCCACCGCATCCGTCAGCCGGAGTTGGCGGAGACCTTGGAACGGCTGGCACGCGAGGGGCACGACGGCTTCTATCGCGGCGAAGTGGCGCAGCGCCTGGTGCGGGCGGTACGGCGAGCCGGGGGAATCTGGACCGAAGCCGATTTGACCGGCTATCGGGTGGTGGAGCGTGCGCCGGTGGTGGGGCGGTTCAAAGGCCATCGGGTGGTGAGCGCCGCGCCACCCTCCTCCGGGGGAGTGGTGTTGATCGAGATGCTCAACATGCTCAGCGCACTGAAGTGGAAAAAGGGCGACGACGCCGACGCGGTGCATGGACTGGTGGAGGTGATGCGCCGCGCCTATTTCGATCGCGCCCGCTTTCTGGGCGACCCCGACCATGTGGACGTGCCCGTGGCGCGGCTGCTCTCCATGGCCCACGCCGAGGCGATGTTGGCCGATTTCGATCCGGAAAAGGCCACGCCGAGCATTTGGCTGGATGCGTCCGAGCCGAAGGGGTGGCACACCACCCACTTTTCGATACTGGATCGGGAAGGCAACCGGGTGGCCGCCACGCTGAGCATCAATTACCCCTTCGGTTCCGCTTTCGTGGCCGAAGGGACGGGGGTGTTGCTCAACGACGAGATGGACGATTTCTCCCTCAAGCCCGGCGTGCCCAACGTCTACGGCCTGGTGGGTGGAGAGGCGAATGCCATCGCGCCGGGCAAGCGGATGCTGTCCAGCATGACCCCCACTTTCGTGGAATCCGATCGGGGTGTGGCCATCCTCGGCAGCCCGGGCGGCTCGCGCATCATCACCACGGTGTTGCTCGCGCTCCTGGAGGCGGTGGCGGGTGCGCCCGTGGACCATTGGGTGACGCGCCCCCGCATCCACCACCAGTATCTTCCAGACGAGATTCAGCTCGAACCCAAGGCACTGGATGAAGCCGTCATCGACGCGTTGGAGGCGCGGGGACATCATGTGCGCCTTTTGCCTCGATCCTGGGGCAACCTCCAAGCGGTCTTCTGGGACCGCGCCGCCGGGCGGGTGGCGGCCGTCGCCGATCCTCGAGGCGGCGGGTCGGCGAAAGTGGTGCCGGCGCAAAATTTTCATTGAAGAGAGCGTTTGCAGCTAAAATGAATGATCGATCGGATTGAGAAGACACGAGAAAGGTTGAAAAATGGCACGAATCACCGTGGAAGATTGCCTGGAGCACGTGGACAACCGCTTCAATCTGGTGTTGCTGGCCGCCAAGCGCGCGCGGCAGCTCGAGCACGGGGTGGAACCCCTGGTGCCCTGGGACAACGACAAGCCGACGGTGGTGGCCCTGCGTGAGATCGCCGCCGGCCTCATCACCCCCGAGACGGTGGAAGCGCAGGAGAAGAAGACCGACTCCATCGACGAAGAGCTGGCCGCGGCACTGGCACAGGAAGTACAGGCGGCCGTCGACGGGCTCTGACCGGAGGCCGGCATGGCCACGGCCCTTCCCCATAAACCGGGAAGCCGCTGGTCGTCGGCCGTGTCCGAGCACCTCGGGCAGCCCACCCGCCCCCGCTACAATATCGCCGACTTGTGCGCCTACCTGGAGCGCTACCTCCCGCCGGAGGAGGTGCGGGAGGTTTTTCGCGCCTATCTGTTCGGGGCCGAGGCGCATAAGGATCAAAGACGCCTCACCGGCGAACCCTACATCTGTCATCCGGTGGCGGTGGCCAGGATCCTGGCCGAGATGCGGCTCGATTACCGTTGCCTGATGGCCGCCATTCTTCACGACGTCATCGAAGACACCCCGACCGCCAAAGAGAAACTGGCCGAAGAGTTCGGCGAAGAGGTGGCCGAGATGGTCGACGGGGTGAGCAAGCTGGCGAAGATCGATACCCAGACCCACACCGAGGCCCAGGCGGAGAATTTCCGCAAGATGATGTTGGCCATGACCCGCGACATTCGGGTCATTCTCATAAAGTTGGCCGACCGTTTGCACAATATGCGCACCCTGGGGGTGATGCGGCCCGAAAAGGCGCGCCGCATCGCCCGCGAGACGCTGGAGATCTATGCCCCCATCGCCCTGCGCCTGGGGATCAACAGCATCCGCCTGGAGCTGGAGGAGCTGGGCATGCAGGCCTACTACCCCTGGCGTTACCGGGTGCTCAACGAGGCACTACTGAGACTGCGCGGCCATCGAAAGGAGGTGGTGGCGCACATCGAGGAGTCCATTCGCAACCGGCTCGCCCAGGAGTCCTTCCGCTGCGAGGTGAGTGGAAGGGAGAAGCACATCTATAGCCTCTACTGCAAGATGCGGGAGAAGGGGGTTTCGTTGAGCGAAGTGGCCGACGTGTTCGCCTTCCGCATCCTGGTCGAAGACGTGGACACCTGTTATCGGGTGTTGGGCGCCATGCACGGCCTCTACAAGCCGGTGCCGGGCCGGTTCAAGGACTATATCGCCATTCCCAAGGCCAACGGCTACCAGTCCCTGCACACCGTGTTGGTGGGGCCCCACGGCCATCACATCGAGGTGCAGATCCGCACCTTCGAGATGCACCAGGTGGCGGAAGAGGGGATCGCCGCCCACTGGCACTACAAGAGCGGGGAAGGGAAGTTTCCGCCCAGCGCCGCCATGGAGTGGGTGCGCAGCCTCCTGGACGTGCAGAAGGACTCGGGAACCTCCGTGGAGTTTCTAGAACACGTGAAGGTGGACCTTTTCCCCGACGAGGTCTATGTCTTCACTCCGAAAGGACAGATCAAGGTGTTGCCCAAGGGGGCCACGGTGGTGGATTTCGCCTACGCCATCCATTCGGACGTGGGCGACCATTGTGTGGCCGCGCGCGTCGACAAGCGGCTGGTGCCTTTGCGGACCCGCTTGCGCAACGGCCAGACGGTAGAGATCCTCACCAGCGAAGAGGCGAGGCCCAACCCGGCCTGGCTCGATTTCGTGGTCACGGGCAAGGCAAGGGCTTCCATCCGGAGCCATCTCAAACGGCTGGAGGAGGACGAGGCCGCAGAGTTGGGCAGCCGTCTGCTCGAACGCGAGCTGGAGAAATACGGCACATCCATCCATTACATCGACATCGATCGCATGGATCAGGTGCTGGAGCAGCTCAAGGCGGAGAGCCTGTGGAACCTGCTGGTCGAGATCGGCCTGGGCAATCGCATGGCCAAGCTGGTGGCGGCCGCCCTGGTGGCTCGGGAGACCGGGAGCGAGACCGGTGGGCCCGCGGGCCAGTTGGTGATCCGCGGAACCGAAGGGCTGGTGGTGCGTTTCGGCAAGTGTTGCCGGCCCATACCCGGTGATCCGGTGATCGCCATCTTTCACCCGGGCAAGGGATTGGTGGTGCACCATCAGAATTGTCCCAACGTGCTCAAAGAGCGGCGGGCCGAGGCCGAATGGCTGGATGTCCAATGGGAAGAGGAGATCGAAGGCGAGTTCGCCACCGCCCTCACCCTCACCGTGAGCAACAAACGGGGCATGCTGGCCACCATCGCCTCGGCCATCGCCGCCTCGGGCTCCAACATCGACGACATCCGCAGCGAGGACCGGGACGGCATCACGTCCACCCTCCACCTGGTGATCACGGTGTGTGACCGCAAGCATTTGGCGGCCATCATGCGGCGGTTGCGCGCCATTCCCGAAGTGATCCGCATTGCGCGTGATCTGGGCCACTGAACCGCTTCATGACCGCCGCTCGCACCCGCTCTCCCGGTGAGCCGCGCTGGTTTCCGTTGGACGCCGGTCATCCACCGGGTGTCCCGGAACGGGTCTTCCACTGGCTGGAAGATCGTGCTTCCCTGACCCGGAGGGTGACCGCTGCGTGTGACGGCCCTTTTCGGGTGCGGGTGGTCTCCCAGTGTTGGGGAAGGCTGTACAACAGCGAACGGTTGTTGCTTCGGCTGCCGCCCCGAGCCGCCTGCCTGGTGCGCGAGGTGGTGCTGTTGTGTCGGGACCGCCCCCAGGTGTTCGCGCGCACCTTGATGCCGGCGCGGAGCCTTACGGGCGCCGCCCGTCGCCTCGCCCTGTTGCGTGACCGCCCGCTGGGCGCGGTGCTGTTCGCCGACCCCGGCACCCGGCGCGAGCGGGTGGAGATCGCCCGCTTCTCCCCGCGCCATCGGCTCTATCGGGTGGCCACCGAGCACCTGGTGGAGAAGCCGGAAGCGGTGTGGGGGCGGCGTACCGTGTTTCGCTATGCCGGCAAGCCGATCCTTGTGAACGAGCTCTTTCTTCCCGATCTGTTGGAACAGGAGATCCGGCCGCGGCGGTCCCGCGATCGCAGACGGGGATGACGGGACCCATGGTGGTTTCGTCATTGGGACACGGAGGGCTCCGTGGGTACGGTGCCTCCGTGGTTCGAGCCCTCTCTCCTTGAGGGCACCTGTCGTTGCCCGGGCGAGGCCGTGCGGCAGCCGATTCCGGCAAGACTGGGGCAGCCGCCGCCCGCATCGACTTCCGGCTTTGGCGGCCCAGGCCTGCCGTAAAGTCCTTTCCCCATCAGTCCTTCGCCGCTTCCAGCGCTTCCGCCGCTTCCATCCAGGCCAGCTCCTGGGCTTCGCAAGCGCGGTCCACCTCCTTTTTTTCCCGGACCAGCGCTTCGAGTTTGTTGCGGTTTTCCGGCAGGTAGAGTTCGTTGTCCGCCATGGCTGCTTCCAGCTCGGCTTGGCGTTTGTGCAGGGCTTCGAGCCGACGTTCCACTTCTTGCAACCGCGTTTTCAACGGCTGCAGCGCCTGGCGCTTGGCCGCGGCGGCGCGCCGTTCCGCCTTGCGGTCTTGCCGATTGGGTGGGGCGGCCGCCATCCGGCTGCGGGAGGAACGCCGCTGGGCGAGCCATGCCGGGTAGTCGTCGAGGGTGCCGTCGAAAGGGTGAACGCCGCCGTCCTCCACCCGCAGCAGCGTGTCGGTGGTGGTCCGCAGCAGATGGCGGTCGTGGGAGACCACCACCAGGGCGCCGGTGAACGTCTGCAACGCCAGGGCCAGGGCCTGGCGCATCTCTAGGTCCAAGTGGTTGGTGGGTTCGTCCAGCAGAAGGAGATTGGGGCGCCGCCACACCAACAGCGCCAATGCCAGGCGCGCCTTTTCCCCGCCGGAAAAAGGGGCCGTGGGCGCCAGCGCCCGGTCGCCGCTGAAACCGAATCCCCCCAGGAAGTCGCGCGCGCGTTGCTCGGGAAGCTCCGGTTCGAGCTGGAGCAGATGCTCGAGCGGGCTGTGCTCGGGCTGGAGCTGTTCCAGACGGTGTTGAGCGAAATAGCCGATGCGAAGGTCGCGAGCGGCTGTTCTCGTGCCTTCCAGGGGCTGCAACCGGCCGGCCAAGAGGCGCACGAGGGTGGACTTGCCGGAGCCGTTGGGGCCGAGCAGGCCGAGGCGGTCGCCCGGCGCGAGGATGAGATCGATGTTGCGCAGCACGGGGTGGCCCGAATAGCCGGCGGTGGCCTTTTCCAAGCGGAGCAGAGGGCGGGGCAGTTTTTCCGGCTCTGGGAATTCGAAGCGGAAAGGAGCATCCACGTGGGCCGGGGCGACACGCTCCATTCGCTGAAGCGCCTTCAGGCGGCTTTGCGCTTGGCGCGCTCGGGTGGCCTTGGCCCGGAACCGGTCCACATAGCCGCGGATGCGGGCGATTTCCCGCCGTTGTTTCTCGTGTGTCGCTTGCTGATGGGCCAGCCGTTCGGCGCGGGTCTGTTCGAAGGTGCTGTAGCCGCCTTTGTAGAGACGCAGCGCGCCGTTTTCGAAGTGGAGGATGTGGTCGCACACGCCGTCCACGAACTCCCGATCGTGGGAGATGAGCAGCAAGGTGACGGGAAGACGGCGCAGATGTCCTTCCAGCCATAGGGTGGCGTCCAGGTCCAGATGGTTGGTGGGTTCGTCCAGCAAGAGTAGGTCCGCTCGGCGGAAGAGGGTTCGGGCCAAGTTGAGCCGCATCCGCCAACCGCCAGAGAACCGATTCACCGGTTTGTCCAGCGTGTCGGCGTCGAATCCAAGACCGTGCAGCAGCTCCGCCGCCCGGCTGCGCGCCCGGTAGCCGTCGAGGAGTTCGAGACGGGCGTGCAGCCGGGCCAATCGTTCACCGTCGCCCGTCCGTTCCGCCTGCGCCAGTTCCGAGGTCAGCCGGCGCAGTTCCGGATCACCGTCGAGGACATATTCGATGGCCGGACGGGAGTCGTCGGGCGGCTCCTGTGCGAGATGGGACAGGATCCAGCCGGGAGGTCGCTCCACCACGCCCTCGTCGGGCGGCAGTTCGTCCAGAAGCAGGGCGAAAAGGCTCGACTTGCCACACCCGTTGGCACCGATGACGCCCACTTTGTGGCCTGAGTGGATGGTCAGGTCGGCGTTGCGGAACAGGACCTTGGAGCCCCGTCTGAGGGTCAGATGGCGGAAACGGATCATCTGCGGTGTGCCGCGGCGGCCGCCCCTTGAGCGTGGCGCGATGCCCTCAGGGCAACAGTGGGTTCATGGCCCCCATGGGGCGGGAAATGGTCCACACATGGAACCGCATCACGCCCACGCCGTCCGCCATGTGGCGGAAGCGCTGGTCGATGTGGTTCATGCCGGTGCTCATACGTGCCATCTCTTCGTCCATGGCCGCGATGCCGTTGCGGATCTCGTCCATGCTGGTGCGGATACTGGGCATGCGTTCGGCCATGGCCCGGGTGCTGGCTTCGATGCTGTCCATGTGGCGCATGTGACGCTCGAACTCGTCCACGATGTCGGTGACGCGGGCCATGCGGGCGGAAACCCGTTCCATGTGGGCGTGCATGGCATCCATGTTGTCCACGATGCCGTTGAGGTTGCGATAGAGGATGGCCACGTAATAGACGTTGATCACCGCCAGCACCACCAGCAGGATGGAGATGAGGACGATGATCACTTTGTTGACGTAGAAGTGATGGTGGCGTTCGTCCAGGTGGAGCTGGGTTTCCCAGCTGAGGCGGCCCACCATGTCGATGAACAGCCTTTTTTCGTCTTCCGCCATGTTCGCGCCTCAAGGAATGGGGAACAACTTGTTCAGGGTGCGGGCCGGTTTGGCCATGTGTTGCATGTCGGCGGCCATCATCTGCACTTCGTCGTCCATACGGCTGATGGTGACGGCCATGTTTTCGACCGATCTTCGCACCTGGGTCACATGAGTTCCCATGGAGCCGATGGTTTTCCGCATGGTGGCGATGTCGGCGTCCATCCGTTCCATCTCCTGGTGCATGGCGCGCGTCTCCTCGTCCATGGCCCGGAGCAGCGCCACCCTGTGGGACATGGAGTCCATGGCGCCGGTGATACGGTCCATCCGTTCGGTGACCGTCTCCACGTTGCGCTGCATGTCGGAGACCACCGCCGAGATGCGGTTGATCTGGGAAGAAAGGGTGAGCAGGAGCACCAGTATGGAAATGGCGATGATGCCCAGGATCACCATACCGAAACGGATGGCGTTCTTCAGGTCGTCGCTGAGCTTTTCCTGGATCTCGATCTGGCTGAGCAGTATGGCCTCGAAGGACCGGGCGGCCCGAAGGAGCTTGGGATCCACAGCGGGGGGCGCCGGCGTGTTCTTCTCTGCCATGGTTCCGATGGATCGTGAAGGGATGGCCCAACTATAGCAACAGTGGTCACCGGCTTTCCACGCGCTTCAGGCCGCCTTGCGGCGGTGATATGATTGGCACACTTCGATTTTCTTCCGGGCCGACCGGCCCCCTTTCCAGGAATCCCGAGGTATCCGAACGTGAACAGAAAACCCTTTTTGCTCGCTTTTTCTCTATCCATCGTTTTCGCCGGCGGCGCCGGGGCGGAGGACGACGTGCTTTCCCGCATCAAGCCCGTCGGTCAGGTGAAAGTGGCCGGCCAGGCCGCGCCCGCTGCAGACGCGGCGGCTCCCGCGCCTGCCGAGGCGGCGTCGGCTCCGGCACCGGCTGGCGCGCCGGCCGGGCAGGCCCAGGCGGCAGCGGCGCCGGCTCCCGCCGCGCCGGCGGGCGGCGCCGATCACCCCGGCGCCAAGTTGTACCAGGCCAAAGGGTGCGCCGGTTGTCATGGCGCCGACGGCAAGACCACCGTCATGCCGGTCTATCCCAAGCTGGCCGGCCAGACGGCGGAGTATCTGCTCAATCAGATGAAAGACATCAAGAGCGGTACCCGTGCCAATGGGCAGTCCGCGGTGATGAAAGGCGTCATCGCCGGGGTCTCCGAGGAGGAGATGAAAGCCATGGCCGAATGGCTGGCCACGCTCGAACCCTGATGCGAAAGACGACCCCCGGGGCGTGAAGGGTCGGCGTCGGTCGCCGCCTGTTTCGCGTCGCCGGGGGCGGAACACTCCCGGTGTTCACTCGAGCATCGCTTTGAGACCGGCCAGGTGGGCGCGCCCCCTGGCCTTTTTCTTTTCGGGGTCCTCTTCGGTGGTGCGTCCCTCCCACTCCAGTAGATCGGCCGGAAGTTCTTCCAGGAAACGGCTGGGCTGGCACTCCACCAGCTCACCGCCCTTGCGGCGTTTACGGGCGCAGGTGAGGTGGAGCAGGCGTCGGGCACGGGTGATGCCCACATAGGCCAGGCGCCGTTCCTCTTCCACGTTGTCTTCTTCGATGCTGGTCTGGTGGGGCAGAAGCGCCTCTTCCATCCCCACCAGGAAGACCACCGGAAACTCCAGTCCTTTGGCGGCATGCAGGGTCATCAGGCTCACGCGGTCGTCGGCTTGGGCTTCGTCCCGGCGTTCGAGGATGTCCATGAGGCCAAGGTGGTTCACCAGGGCGGTCAGGTCTTCGCCCTTGTGCTCGTCTTCCTGCAGCCGTTCGATCCAGGACGTCAGGTCTTGAATGTTCCGCAGGCGGCGCTCCGCTGCCTTGTCGTTGGGGGCGGTCTGCATCAGCCACTCTTCGTATTCGATGTCGCGCACGAGCCGGCGCAGCGCTTCGGCCGGTTCTTCTCCATGGGCCAGGCGGGCGAAATGTCGGACCCAGGCGGCGAACTCGCGCAGCCGCTTCAACGGCCGTCCGCCGAGCTTGTGCTCCAGCCCCAGGTCGTCTACCGCTTCCAACAAGGGCAGGCCCCGTTCGGCGGCCCAGGCGCCCAGTGTTTCCAAGGTGCTGGGGCCGATGCCGCGGCGCGGGGTGTTGACCACCCTCAGGAATGCGGCGTCGTCGTGGGGGTTGGCCAGCAGCCGAAGATAGGCCATCAGGTCCTTGATCTCGGTGCGGGCGAAGAAGGCGGTGCCTCCGCTGAGAAAATAAGGGATGTTGTGCTGCCTGAGCTGTTCCTCGAAGGGGCGCGCCTGGTGGTTGCCGCGGTAGAGGATGGCGAAGTCGCCCCACCCGAAACCTTTCATCACTTTCTGGTGGAGGATTTCGGAGACCACCCGTTCGGCTTCGTGTGTTTCGTCGCGACAGACCAGCACCCGGATGGGGTCACCCGGTCCCAGGTCGCTCCACAGCCGCTTCTCGAACAGGTGGGGATTGTTGGCGATGAGGGCATTGGCGGCCTGGAGGATGCGTCCGGTGGAGCGGTAGTTCTGTTCCAACTTGATCACTTTCAGGCGGGGATAGTCGGCTTGCAGGCGGGCCAGGTTGTCCGGGCGGGCGCCCCGCCATGTGTAGATGGACTGGTCGTCGTCTCCCACCACGGTGAAGGACTGACGTACGCCGGTGAGCAGTTTCACCAGTTCGTATTGGGCGCCGTTGGTGTCCTGGTACTCGTCCACCAACAAATGGTGGATGCGGTCCTGCCACCGTTCGCGGATGTCGGCCGCTTCCCGCAACAGGGCCACCGGCAGCCGGATCAGATCGTCGAAGTCCACGGCGTTGTGGGCGCTCAACGCCCGCTGGTAGGCGGCGTAGAGACGGGCGTGGTGCAACGTCCGGTCGTCTTCCGACGTGCTCACGGCCTGTTCTGGAGTGATTCCGTCGTTTTTCCAGCGCGATATGCGCCATTGTGCCTGACGCACCGTTTCGGAATCGGGCGTCTCATCGGACAGAAGCGCCCTGATCAGCTGTTCACCGTCGAGGTTGTCGAAGAGGGTGAAACCGGGGCGCAGGCCGGCCGCTTGGTGGTCGCGGCGCAGGATCTCCAGCCCCAGGGTGTGGAAGGTGGAGACCCTCAGCCCGCGGCGCGCCGTGCCTTGGAGCAATCCGGCCACCCGCGCTTTCATTTCCCTCGCCGCCTTATTGGTGAAGGTGACGGCGGTGATGTGGCGGGCGGCCATGCCCGCCTCCTGCACCAGCCAGGCGATCTTGCGGGTGATGACCCGGGTCTTGCCCGAACCGGCTCCGGCCAGCACCAGCAAGGGGCCGTCGAGCCAGGTGACCGCTTCGCGCTGTCTTGGATTGAGATCCTGCATGGCCTATAGTGAGCCGTTTTCGGAACGGCTCCTGGCGTGGGGCCGTCATGAAGGGCCGCAGATTCTAGCGCAACGAGGGGACCGGCATGAGCGATTTTTCCACCATTCGCCCGCGAACACCCGACTCGGAAGCGGAGCTGAATCGGGAATCTTGGCGCATCTTCCGCATCATGGCGGAGTTCGTCGAAGGGTTCGAGCAGCTCAGTCGCATCCGCCCCGCGGTGAGCATTTTCGGTTCGGCGCGCACGCCGCCCGACCATCCCTGGTATCGCAAGGCCGAAAAGGTGGCGCGTCTGCTTTCGGAGGCGGGTTTCACCGTCATCAGCGGCGGCGGTCCGGGGATCATGGAAGCGGCCAACAAGGGGGCCTTCCAGGGGCCTTCGCCCAGTGTGGGCCTGAACATCGTGCTGCCCCATGAACAGCATCCCAATCCCTATCAAGACATCTCCATCACCTACCGCCATTTCTTTGCGCGCAAGGTCATGTTCATCAAATACGCGTCGGCCTATGTGGTGTTGCCGGGTGGATTCGGCACCCTGGACGAACTGGCCGAATGCCTGACTCTGGTTCAGACCGGAAAAGGGCGACGCATTCCCATCATCCTGGTGGAGCGCGCTTTCTGGCAGGGGATGCTGGACTGGTTCCGAGACACCTTGGCGGCGGAGGGGACCATCGGTCCCGAGGATCTCGATCTGATGCAGGTGTGCGACGAACCGGAAGAGATCGTGGAGGCCATCTTCGCCCATTACGGCGGTCGCGGCTTCCAGCCCTCGCCGGAGGAGCAGGAGATCTTGTTGGAGCTATAATGGCCCCACCCCATCACGCCCGGACGTCCGCCATGAGAAAACGTCTCTGTGCCGCGGCCTGCCTCTGGTGCGCGGCCGCCTTGGCCGCCGAACCGCCGCCGCCCGTGGACGAAAACGGCGAGGTCATCGAACCCGAAGTGACCATTCGCGAAGAGGGCGGACGAACCATCCACGAGTACCGTGTGAACGGCCAGATTTACATGCTCAAGATCGTGCCCGCCCGCGGTCCGGCCTATTACCTCATGGACCTGGACGGCGACGGTCAGTTCGATGAAGTGCGGGGCGACGATCCGGGGCAGATCGTGGTGCCCCAATGGATCTTGTTCCGCTGGTGAGGTGTGGCCGTCGCCGTGGATGACCTGATCCGCAGACTGGAGATGCTGGCCGAATTTCTCGGCCGCTTGGTCTCCTGGGGCACCCTCCTCATGGTGCTCATCACTTTCGCGGTGGTGGTGTTGCGCTATCTGTTCGATACCGGCTGGATCGCCATGCAAGAGTCGGTGACCTATCTGCACGCCGCCGTCTTCATGTTGGGGGCCGCCTACACCCTCAAGGAAGGCGGGCACGTGCGGGTGGACATCTTCTACCAGAGATTCGGCCCACGGGGGCGGGCCTGGGTGGATCTGTTGGGCACTTTGGTGCTCCTGATGCCGCTCTCTTTCTACATCCTGGTGGTGAGCTGGGAGTATGTGGCCGAATCCTGGCGGGTGCTGGAGGGATCGCGTGAGGCGGGCGGTCTGCCCGGCGTCTTTCTGCTCAAGAGCCTGATCCTGATACTGCCCGTCACCCTGATGGTGCAGGGGTTGGCGCTGGTCCTGCGCAGCCTCCGGGTGTTGAAGGAGGCGGACGATGGTTGAGTACCTGGCGCTGATCCTGTTCGCCGTCGTGGCCCTGGTCCTCATGCTCGGCTACCCCGTGGCCTTCACCCTGGGCGGCGTCTCTCTACTTTTCGCCTTCGTGGGCGAATGGTTCGATGTTTTCGACGACGCTTTCCTCGAGGCGCTGCCCAACCGCCTCTACGGCATCATGACCAACGAGACCCTCATCGCCGTGCCGCTGTTCGTTTTCATGGGGGTGATGTTGGAGCGCTCGAAGGTGGCCGAGGAGCTGCTCGACACCATGGCCGCGCTGTTCGGCCGCATGCGGGGCGGACTGGGCATATCGGTGACCTTGGTGGGTATGCTGCTGGCGGCCAGCACGGGCATCGTGGGGGCCACCGTGGTAACCATGGGGCTGCTCTCCTTGCCCACCATGCTCAAGCGCAACTACGATCCGGCGGTGGCGGCGGGAACCATCTGCGCTTCGGGCACTCTGGGACAGATCATCCCCCCCTCGATCATCCTGGTGCTGCTGGGGGACGTACTCAGTTCCGCCTATCAGCAGGCCCAGTTGGAGATGGGCATCTGGGATCTGAAGACGGTGTCCGTGGGTGATCTGTTCGTGGGGGCCGTGATCCCCGGCCTGGGATTGGTGGCGCTCTACCTGCTCTATCTGGGCGGTGTGGCCCTGTTTCGTCCCGAGAAAGTGCCGGCGGCGCCCGATCTGGCGGGCGATGGAACCCTGGCCCGGCGGGTGGCCACCGTGCTTCTTCCGCCGCTGCTTCTCATCGTGGCGGTGTTGGGGTCCATCCTGGCCGGGATGGCCACCCCCACCGAGGCCGCCTCGGTGGGGGCCGTGGGCGCCATGCTGCTGGCGGTGCAAAGGGGCCAGTTCGATCTCGAAGGGTTGCGCGAAGTGATGCGGGCGACGGTCAGGGTCACCGCCATGGTCTTTCTCATCTTCATCGGCGCCGCGGTCTTCTCGCTGGTGTTCCGCGGCTTCGGCGGCGACGAGCTGGTGGAAGAGCTGCTGCACAATCTGCCGGGCGGCGTGGTGGGCGCGGTGGCCGTGGTCATGCTGCTCATGTTTCTGCTCGGCTTCATTCTCGATTTCATCGAGATCACTTTCGTGGTGGTGCCTATCGTGGGCCCCATTCTCCTTGCCATGGGGTTGGATCCGGTCTGGTTGGGGATCATGATCGCCATCAACCTGCAGACCTCCTTTCTGACGCCGCCGTTCGGTTTCGCCCTCTTCTATTTGCGGGGCGTGGCTCCCCCGGAAGTGGCCACGAGCGCGATCTACCGTGGTGTGATACCCTTCATCATCATCCAGCTCGTCATGTTGGGCCTGCTCGCCCGGTGGCCTCAGTTGGCCACCTGGCTTCCGGGCGTCGTCTATCGATGAGTGGATGAAGCGCGGTCGGATGCCGCGATTTACAACAACAGGCCGCGTCAGCGGCCGATGCCAGTGACAACCAGAGGAAGCTTGGGGAGGAATCCATGGCGCAACGCATCAGCCTTGGCATCGCCATCGTCATCTTCGTGGCGGGCATCGTCTTCGCCGGCCTGTTCAACGTGGGTCTGGCCATGACCAACGAAACCGAGTTCTGTACTTCGTGCCACAGCATGAAGGTGAACTTGAAGGAATTGCAGGAGACCATCCATTGGAAGAGCCCTTCCGGGGTGCGCGCCGGTTGCGCCGACTGCCATGTGCCCAAGCCCTTCATCCCCAAGATGGTGGCCAAGGTGATGGCGGCCAAGGACGTCTATCACGAGATCATGGGCACCATCGACACCATCGAGAAATATGAAGCCCGCCGGTGGCAGATGGCCAATGCCGTGTGGCGCAAGATGAAATCCACCGATTCGCGTGAATGTCGCTCCTGCCACTCCTGGGACGCCATGGATCTGGCCGAGCAGGACCGCAGCGCGCGCAAGCGTCATGGCCGCGCACGCGATGAGGGCAAGACTTGCATCGATTGCCACAAGGGCATCGCCCACGAGGAGCCGGACGAGCCGGAAGAAGAGGACGCAGCGGACGCGGGCTGACGGTGGAGCGAGGAGGCAGAAAGATGAAAGAGCAATCGAAGAAGGGGTTCTCCTTCCTGGCCGTCTTGTTGATGCTCTGGTCCTTGTCGGCGTGGGCCGGTGAGGACAAGGACGAGTTGGGTCGGGAGTTGCGTTTGGCCGCTGCCATCGACGACGTTGAAACGGTACAGAAATTGTTGGACCAGGGCGCCGACGTCAACAGCGCCAATAAATACGGCAAGACGGCATTGATGATGGCGGCCGAGAACGGCAACCTGGCCACCGTTTCCCTGCTGTTGGCCCATGGCGCCGATGTCAACCGCAAGACGGTGGCCGACTGCACCGCCCTCACCCTGGCGGCCGAGAACGGCGAGCCGGAGGTCACCGCCCTGCTCATCGAACGCGGCGCGGACCTCAACGCCCGGACCCGGGCGGGCACCACGCCGGTGCTGTTGGCGGCCCGTTACGGCGAGAAGGAGATGCTCGATCAGCTCCTGTTTCGTGGCGCCAACCCCGACGACCGGGACAAGGAGGGGCGCACGCCCCTCATGCTGGCTGCGGAACACGACCATCTGGAGGTGGTGAAGGACTTGCTCGAGGCCGGCGCCAAGGTGGATCTTCAGGACGAGAAGGGCAAGACCGCGCTCATCCATGCCGTGGAGAAGGGCACCGATCCACGGGTGGTGGAGACGCTGATCGAGCACGGTGCCGACGTCAACAAGCCTTCGGCGGATGGGGCCACGCCGCTCATCTGGGCCGCCGGCGCAGGGAACGTGAAGGCGGTGGAGCTGTTGCTGCGAAACGGGGCCGATATCGATGCCGCCGATAACGAAGGCACCACGGCGCTCATGGAGGCGGTGGACGTGCGTGAACCCGAGGTGGTGAAGCTGCTCCTGTCGCGTGGCGCCGATCTCGACCGTAAGAATGCCGAGGGTAAGACCGCAAGAGACATCGCCCGGGGATTGCGCGACGACCGCTGTCTGAGGCTGCTCGAAGCAGCGGCGCAAAAGCCGTTGGAGCACTGAGAGGCGCCGGCTTTTCTGTCGAACACGAAAACGCCCCGCATCCAGCGGGGCGTTTTCGCATTCCCGGCGCCGCTTGGCGTCAGCGGATGTCGGCAGGCCGCCAGCTCCGGTCGAAGAAATCGAAGTCGGGATTGCGCCAGCCTCTGGGCGCCAAGTTGTCCGGCCGCAAATGGGCTACGTAGGACATGACCGCCGTCTGCTGGCGTGGGGTGAAGTTGCGGATCTGCTTCACCATCTTGGGGTCGGCGTTGCGTCGCCGACCGTTTCGGATCCAGTTGAATTGACGCATCAAATAGCTGTAGTGCTGGCCGGCGATGCGAGGAATGTGCTTCTCCTCGTCGCCTTCACCTCGGTCGCCATGGCATTCGGCGCAGTGCTCCTCGTAGATCTGTCGTCCTTCTTCCAGATGGAGGCGAAATCCCTTTTCGTTGTCTGGGTTCATCGGCAATGAGGCGACATAGGCGGCCACGTCGGCGATGTCCTGGGGGCCGCCCAGGGCGCGCCGGGAAGCGAAAGCGCGCATGATGGGGTTGTCCCTGTTGCCAGCCCGGAAATCGGCCAACTGCTTGATGATCACCGAACGGAGCTGTCCCGCGATCTGCGGATAACCGCTGCCGGCCACACCCCAGCCTTCGGGGCCATGGCAGGTGAGACAAGAGTTTCGATAGAGCTCGCGGCCGTGATCGATGTCCGGTTCCAGGTGGATGGCCTCCTCGAACTCCTTCAAGTGGTCCGGCGCCTTTTCTTTGAAAGGTTCCGCCGAAGCGGTGCCGGCGAAGAGGGCCATGGCGACGGCGAGCAAGCGGCGGCCGGTGACGTGTTTCGGATTCATGCTCGACTCCAAACTCCCATGGATGGAAACGATCTGTCGGCGTATTTCTGAGTCTCCGGTTATGGTCAGAGAGGGATTGGAACAGGCTCCAATTCCCTGCAACCGGTTGACCTGGTGGGGCCCCTGACGGCTCCCTCCATTTTTTTCCCAGCTTAGGGCGACGGATCCGGTAAAGCATTGATCCAGGTCATGCGCCTTCCGTGATATTCCATATCAACATTTCATGATGTTCTAACATATTGATTCTTCAGGAAAAATTTTGACATCTCCGATGCAGGGTGCTACGCTCTTCCTCGCCAAGATCGCGCAAGACAATAACCAAAGGAGGCGCATTTTGGAGGAGGGTGCCATCGTCCATTGGCACTGAAAAAAGGGCAAACCCGGCATCGCCCGGCCCGTTGCGACGGGGTTTCCGTCCGATCCAAGTTGAAGAAGGGGGAGGGGTCGAAGACGGAAACGCGATGACAGGGGGCGCACGGATCGGACCCTCGGTTGGTGACCACGGATCACCGGCCGGGGGTCTGCTCTTTCTGGAATCCCGTTTTCACCGCCTTTCCCATCCATTGTTGTAAACTTCCGCCCCGGTTTATCTTCATTTTTGGGCTTTTTCATGCTGCAAGTGGTCGATCTGCAGTGCACCCGGGGTGACCGGCGGCTGTTCAGCGGGCTGGCGTTCGAGCTGGCGCCGGGGGAGCTGATGCACTTGCACGGCCACAACGGCAGCGGCAAGACGACGCTCATGCGTGCTTTGTGCGGCCTGGTCACCCCCACCAAGGGGGAGGTCCTCTGGCGCGGTCGGCCCATCCGGCGGCAGCGGGACGAATATCACGCCGAACTGCTCTATCTGGGACACAAGAACGCAATCAAGGAGGATCTGACGGCGGTGGAAAACCTCATGGCCGCCTGTCGCCTGGCCGGCGCCGATCTACCCGAGGCCGAGGCGTGGCGGGTGCTCGAGCGCATGGGGTTGCGCGGTCATGAGGATCTGCCTTCACGCGTCCTTTCTCAGGGCCAGCAAAAAAGGGTGGCCTTGGCCCGGCTGCTGGTGAGTCGGGCTCCGCTGTGGCTTTTGGACGAACCTTTCGTGGGGCTGGATGCCGCCGCGGTGGCATTCTTGCAATCGGTCATCCGCGATCACGTGGCGGACGGCGGGCTGGTGGTGCTCACCACCCACCAGGAGGTGGCGCTCACCGGCGGCCGGGTCAAGCGGTTGCAGTTGGGATGGAAGGAGGCGGGCCGTGTTTAAGGTCTTTTTCGCCGTCGTCCATCGTGACCTGCTGCTGGCAGTGCGCCGGCGCACCGACGTGCTCACCACGCTCTTTTTCTTCATCATCGTGGTGAGTCTCTTTCCTCTGGGCATAGGCCCGGAGCTCGAAACCCTGCGTTTGATCGCCCCGGGCGTCTTCTGGGTGGCGGCGCTGCTGGCCTCCATGCTGGCCTTGGAAAAACTCTTCTTGGTGGACCACCAGGACGGTGCGCTGGAACAACTGTTGTTGGCGCCCCAGCCCTTGGGGTTGTTGGTGCTGGGCAAGGTGCTGGCCCATTGGCTCATCACCGGCTTGCCGTTGGTGCTGCTCTCGCCCTTGCTTGGCCTTCAGTACGATCTGGCGGCCGAGCCGTTGGGCATGCTGGTGGTGACCCTGCTGGTGGGGACGCCGGCCCTGAGCCTGATCGGTGCCATCGGCGCGGCCCTCACGTTGGGGTTGCGCGGCGGCGGTGTGCTGGTTTCCCTGCTGGTGCTGCCGTTGTATATTCCCATCCTCATTTTCGGGGCCGGAGCGGTGGAAGCGCAGGCTTCCGGCCTGGGCGGCGCAGGGCATCTCTCCATGCTGGGGGCCATCCTGCTGGTGGCGGTCGTGGCGGCGCCTTTGGCCGCTGCCGCCGCTTTGCGCGTGTCCGTGGAATAGCGTACCGGGGCGGCGCCGTTTCCAGCCTCGACGGTTCCCTTACGCAGGGTGGGGAAGAAGGTTGCGAATTTTTTTCGGGAACCGTTGTCCCATAGCTGGCAACCAGGGCCTGTCATGAGCTCACGACTGATCAATTGGTTCAAACTCTCCTCGCCGGCCACCTTCTATCCCGTGGCGGGCAAGATCGGCCGGGCTTCGGCTCTGGTGGCCGTGGTGTTGCTGGCAGTAGGGCTCTACATGAGCTTTTTCGTCGCTCCCACCGATTACAAACAGGGCGAGGGCTACCGCATCATCTTCATCCATGTGCCTTCGGCCTGGATGTCCATGTTCATCTACGTGGTCATGGCGTTCTGGGCGGCCATGGGCCTGGTCTTCCGCACCCGGCTTTCGTTCATGATGGCCCGCGCCCTGGCGCCCACCGGCGCACTGATGACCTTCATCGCGCTGTGGACCGGCGCCTTCTGGGGCAAGCCCATGTGGGGCACCTGGTGGGTGTGGGACGCCCGATTGACCTCCGAGCTCATCCTCTTTTTCCTCTACGTGGGCTATATCGCGCTGCAAGGCGCCATTCCAGATGTACGCAGGGGAGACCGCGCCGGCGCCATTTTGCTGCTGGTGGGGGTGGTGAACATTCCCATCATCTATTTCTCGGTGAAATGGTGGAACACCCTGCACCAGGGGGCCACGGTGCGAATGGACGGTTCGAGCATGAGCGCGGTCATGCTCCAGACCATGTTGTTGATGACGGCGGCCTTTTGGGCCTACAGCATCGCCGTGGCCATGGCGCGGGTACGGGTGCTCATCCTAGATCGGGAGCGGGAGGCCCGGTGGGTGGCCGAACTACCGGAGGTGCGGGAATCGTGGAATCGGTGAAAGCGTTTTTCCACATGGGCGGTTACGCCCTCTACGTCTGGGGCTCGTTCGGAGTCACTGCGCTATTGATGCTGGCCGAGCCCTTGTTGCTGGCCCACCGCCGCAAAGAGACGTTGCGGCGGCTGCGGCGGCTGGCGCGTTTCGAATCGGAGCAATCTTCATGAAACCACGACACAAGCGACTGGCTTTTCTGATGGCGGGGCTGGTGGTTCTCGCCGCCGCCGCCTGGCTGGTGTTTCGGGCCTTGGGCGACAACCTCTCCTATTTCTTCTCCCCCACCGAAGTGGTGGAGGGCAAGGCGCCGCACAACCACGTCTTCCGGCTGGGCGGCCTGGTGCAGCCGGGCAGCTTCCGGCGGGAGGACCAGGGACAGGAGGTGGTGGCCCGGTTCGTGGTCACCGACAACCATCAATCCGTAGAGGTGCGTTACGCCGGCATCTTGCCGGATCTGTTCCAGGAGGGACAGGGGGTCATCGCCAAGGGGCGCATGGGACCCGACGGTGTCTTCCTGGCAGATGAGGTGTTGGCCAAGCACGACGAGACCTATATGCCGCCCGAGGTGGCCGAGGCCTTGGAGGAGGGACACCGCCGCGGCATCGCCGAGATGGCCAAGGGGGGTGGGAAATGATCCCCGAGCTTGGACATTTCGCTCTCATCCTGGCGCTGGTGGTGGCTTTGGTACAGGGTGTCTTTCCCTTGGTAGGGGCGCACCGGGGGTATGCCTCCTGGGTGGCATTGGCTCGGCCGGCGTCGCGGCTCCAGTTTCTCTTGCTTCTGGTGAGCTTCTCTTGTCTCACCTGGTCTTTCCTCAAGAGCGATTTTTCCGTTCTTTACGTGGCACAGAATTCGAACACCCGTCTGCCGGAGATCTTTAAGTTCTCCGCGGTGTGGGGGGCGCACGAAGGCTCGCTGCTGTTGTGGGCGCTCATTCTCTCCGCGTGGACCGCGGCCGTGACCCTGTTTGGACGGAGCCTGTCGCCGTTGATGATGGCGCGGGTGTTGGGGGTGCTGGGCCTGGTGGCCACCGGGTTCCTGGCGTTTCTCACTTTCACGTCCAATCCGTTCGAACGGCTGGTGCCGGCGGCGGCCGAAGGCCGGGACCTCAATCCGTTGCTCCAGGACATCGGCCTGATCATGCATCCGCCCATGCTCTACATGGGGTACGTGGGCTTCGCCATTCCTTTCGCCTTCGCCATCGCCGCCATGCTCGGGGGGCGGCTGGATGCGGCCTGGGCGCGCTGGTCGCGGCCTTGGACGCAGATTGCATGGGTCTTTCTCACCCTGGGCATCGCCCTCGGTTCCTGGTGGGCCTATTACGAGCTGGGCTGGGGCGGCTGGTGGTTCTGGGATCCGGTGGAGAACGCTTCGTTCATGCCTTGGTTGGCGGGTACGGCGCTGATGCACTCGCTGGCGGTGACCGAAAAACGGGGGGCGTTCAAGGCATGGACCGTGCTGCTGGCCATCTTCACATTTTCGCTGAGCCTGCTGGGCACTTTCCTGGTGCGTTCCGGGGTGCTCACTTCGGTGCATGCGTTCGCATCGGATCCGTCACGCGGGCTGTTCATCCTCTTGTTCCTGGCCGCTGTGGTGGGCAGCTCCCTGGCATTGTACGCGGCGCGCGCGTCCAAGGTGCGCAGTCGGGTCCATTTCGAGCCGGTTTCGCGGGAGGCCGCCCTGCTGCTCAACAACGTGATCCTGGTGGTGACCACCGTTTCCATCCTGCTGGGCACACTCTATCCCCTCATCGTGGACGCGCTCGGCGGCGGAAAAATTTCGGTGGGGCCGCCCTATTTCAATGCCGTCTTCATTCCGTTGACGACGCCCCTGGTGATCTTGCTCGGCGCTGGCACCCTGGCCCGCTGGAAGCGCGACCGCTTTGCCGACATCTGGGCCAAGGTGCGGCTTGCTTTCGTGGCCAGCCTGGTTTTCGGGCTGGCGTTTCCCGCCGTGGCCATGGGCGGTTTCTCCTGGCGGGCGGCCTTGGGCATGACCCTGGCTTTCTGGGTCTTTTTCACCACTTTGAAAGCGGTGCGCGACAGTGCGCGCGGTCGCGGGATCGGTGGACTGTCGCTCTCCCAGTGGGGTATGGCGCTGGGCCACCTGGGGGTGGGGGTCTTCATCGTCGGGGTCACCCTCACCTCCATCTACAGCACCGAGAAGGACGTGCGGCTGGAGCCCGGGGATACCTATGAGCTGGGGGGGTATCTGTTCCACTTCAAAGGCACCACCCATCTGAAGGGGCCCAATTACGAAGGGGACCGGGGTGAGGTGGTGGTCACCCGTGAGGGCGAGGTGGTGGCCACGCTCTACCCTGAGAAACGGAACTACCTTTCCGGGATGCCCATGACCGAAGCCGGCATCGACGCCGGGCTCACGCGGGATCTTTTCGTGGCCCTGGGCGAGCCGTTGGGCGACGGCGCCTGGGCGGTGCGGCTCTACCACAAACCTTTCGTCCGCTGGATCTGGCTCGGTGCGCTCATCATGGCGCTCGGTGGGGTTTGTTCGGCGCTGGATCGCCGTTACCGGGTATTGGCGCGTCGCCAGCGCGAGGCCCTGGCGGGAGGTGTGGCATGAAGGCCCGTCATCTGGTGCCCCTCATCGTCTTCACCGCTTTGGCGCTGCTGTTCGGTTACGTGTTGGTGAAGATGAACAAGGGGGAATACAACCCCAGAGAGATTCCCACCGAATTCATCGGCCGTAAGGCGCCGGCGGTGGAAATTCCCTGGCTCTACGACCGGAACCAGCGGGTGAGCAGCGCCAAGTACGCGGGCAAGGTGTGGCTCATCAATTTCTGGGGCACCTGGTGCCCCGAGTGTTGGAAGGAGCACGAGTTTCTGCTCCACCTCTCCCGCCAGGGGGTGCCCATTTTCGGCGTGGATTGGCGCGATGACGACCAGGAGGCCATCGGTTTTCTCCGTTCCAAGGGCGATCCCTTCGATCAGGTGGGGGTGGATCCGCGCAGCGACCTGGCCATCGAGTGGGGCGTCTATGGTGCGCCCGAAACCTTCCTCATCGACGCCGAGGGTGTGATCCGGGAGAAGCACGCCGGCGCCCTCACGCCGGAGGTCTGGAATACCAAGTTCGCGCCCTATTTCCTGGGACGGGAGGCGGTGCCATGAGGCGGTTGCTTGGGGTATTGGGCGTTCTTGTCCTGTTGGCCGGTTCCGCCCTGGCCGCCATCGACACCTACGAGTTTCAGGATCCGGAAAAGGAACAGCGTTACAAAGAGTTGGTCCAGGAGTTGCGTTGCCTGGTGTGTCAGAACCAGAACATCGCCGATTCCAACGCGGAGCTGGCCAAGGATCTGCGCCGCAAGACCTACGAAATGGTCCAGGCGGGGCGCAGCAAGGAGGAGATCGCCGACTGGATGGTGGCCAGGTACGGCAATTTCGTGCTGTACAAACCCCCTTTGGAGGCCGGCACCCTGCTGTTGTGGGTGGGGCCTTTTCTCATTTTCCTGGTCGGTGTCTGGTTGCTGATTCGCATCATCCGACGCCGTCCCGACGCCCCCGGAACACCGCTGTTGAGCGAAGAGGAGCGTCGCCGCGCCGAAGCCCTGCTGGCGCAGGGCGATGAAGGAGACGAAGATCGATGACCCTGTTCTGGTTGAGTGCCGGCCTGCTGCTGGCGGGTGTGGTGGCGGTTCTGTCGTGGACGCTCTTTCGTCAGCGCGGCGAGATCGTGGACCAGGTGCGCGAGCAGAACCTGCGCGTTGCGCGTGACAAGCTTCGCGAGCTGGAAGCGGACCATGCGGCCGGCAATCTGGACGACGACGCGTTTCGCCAGGCCCGCGAGGAGCTGGAACGAGAGCTGCTCGAGGACACTTCGGTGGCGGAACAGCGGGTGGAAGTCAACCCCGTGGGGCGGAAGCTGGGAGCCGCCCTGCTTCTGCTCTTGATTCCGGGGGCCAGCGTGGGGCTCTATTTGTGGTTGGGGTCGCCCCAGCTTCTCGAGCCGGGGGCGCTGCAGGCCGATCAGCGGGATCCCCATGCCGGCGGTGGCGCCCCGACCATGGCCGAGATCCGGCAGACCCTGGAACGGCGGGTGGCGGAGCAGCCGGATGACGCCGAGGCTTGGTTCATGCTCGGCCGGCTCCATGCGGGGGCGCAGCGGTTCGCCGAAGCGGCGGAAGCCTATGCACAGGTGGCGCGTCTCACCGATCGCCATCCCCAGGCGCTCATTGCCTGGGCCGATGCCCTCGCCATGACCCAAGGGGGGCGCATTTCGGGCAAGCCCTACGAGTTGGTGAAAGAGGCCCTGGAAAAGGCGCCGGAGGATCCCACCGCCTTGTGGCTTGCCGGTCAGGGCGCACGTGAGGCGGGGGACTATCAGAATGCCATCTATTTCTGGCGGCGGGCCGAGGCGGAGCTGGCGGATCAGCCGGAGTACGTGAAGGAGCTGCGTGGCCTCATCGAGGCAGCCAAGAACATGGCACGCGCTCAGGGGGTGGAGGTGGAGGATCCCGGATCGGCCGTCGATCTGGAGGCGTCGGTGACGACCGGCATCCCCTTGGAGATCACCTTGGCGCCGGAACTGGCCGACCGGGCGCCGCCCGATGCGCCGTTGTTCGTCTTCGCCAAGGCGGTGGACGGGCCGCCCATGCCGGTGGCCGCCTTGCGGTTGCGCGTCCGGGACCTGCCCGCCGAGGTGGTGCTCGAGGATGCCCATCTGTTGCAGGGTGGCCGGCTCGCCGACCATGCCCGGCTGAAGATCGGCGCCCGAATCGCCTTGACCGGAGAGCCCACCGCCGCCAGCGGCGATTTGCAGAGTGCCGAGACGGTGGTGGAGACCGGCGTCTCCGAGCCGGTGAAGCTGGTCATCGACCAGGTGGTGCCTTGACGGTCAGGGGAGCGGAAAACGGCGCAGATCCGCCGCCTCGGGCAGAGGGCGCCCGTCCAGCAGCCAATCGGCCATGCGTTGGCTGAACCAGGGGATGGAAAGACTGCCGTGGGCACCGAACCCGTTGAAAAGGTGCAGCCGGGACGTTTTGGGGTGGGTGCCCAGGAAGGGGCGACGGTCGGCGGTGGCCGGCCGCACTCCCGCTTGATGGTCCACCGGCTGGAGGATTTCGGGGTGGTGCAGCAGCCCTTCCAACCCCTTTTCCAACCGATGCCGTCCTTCGGGCGTGGGCGTCATGTCCAGTAGATGGTGGTCATGGGTCGCGCCGAGGCGATAGCGTCCATCGGCGTGGGGCAGGAGCCAATAGGCGCCGTTGACGATGGCGCGCGGCAGAGCGCCCGCCTCTTCGCCGGGGGTCAGCACCAGGAATTCTCCCTTGTCCGGCGCGAAGGGCAGATGGGCGAACCAAGGGTTCTCCTGTGCCCTGTAGCCTTCGCAGCAGACCAGATGACGCGCTTCGATGCCGGCCAGCCGCCACCCGCGTGGAGTGCGCTCCAGGGTGCGCCAATCGGCCGTTCCCTCTCGCAGGGTCGCCGCTTCGCCCAGCCATCGACCGAGAAAATCGAGCAGGGCTGGTAGGTCCAGGTGGCCGGTGCGGCATTGTCGGAAACCACCGTGGGGCGCGTGGATGGCAGGTCCGGCCCCGCCGGGCCCGAAGGCCGGCCCCAGCAGCGGTGCCAGTTCCCGGCGGGTCGTCAGTCGGTCGTGGAAGCGTCGCTGCTCGGGCGAGCGGAACAGCCGCAACATGGGTTGAGGATGAAAAAAGGGGCGGCCGGCCGCGCGGGCCAGTTCGTCATAAAGTCGATCCGCCGCCTCCAGCCATTCGAACACCCAGGGTGAAGGGTTGAACCGAAGCCCCGGCAGGGGGTTGACCAGGCCGGCGGCCACTCTGGACGCTGCGGTGCGCAGGCCGTCGTCGAGCACCGCCACCCGCTGGCCCCGCCGGATCAACCGCCAGGCCAAAAGGCTGCCGGCCAAACCGCGCCCCACGATCAGACAATCGTAAATGGTGCCGGAGGTCACTATACTGCGGCCTTTTCGGAATGAGTCCGTCGTCGGAGAGAGACGCCCATGGGTTACCTCACCCGGCCACCGGAACAGGCCGGCCTGCCGGCCGGCATCCCCTGGATCATCGGCAACGAAGCAGCCGAACGGTTCAGCTTCTACGGCATGCGCACCATCCTGGTGGTGTTCATGACCACCCACCTGATGGATGCCGCCGGCCGCCCCGCGCCCATGGATGAGGCCGAAGCCAAGGGCTGGTATCACCTGTTCGTCTCGGCGGTCTATCTTACTCCGTTGCTGGGCGCGGCGCTGGCCGACCTATGGCTCGGCAAGTACCGCACCATCCTGCTGCTTTCGCTGGTCTATTGCGCCGGGCATTTGGTGCTGGCCTTGGATGCCACCCGTGCCGGGCTGGCCGTGGGGCTGGCCTTGATCGCCCTGGGAGCGGGCGGGATCAAGCCGTGCGTGTCGGCTCATGTGGGGGATCAGTTCGGCTGGCGGAACCGTCGTCTCATTCCGCGCACCTTCGCTTGGTTCTATGCCGCCATCAACCTGGGCGCCTTCTCCTCCACTTTGCTCACACCTTGGTTGCTCGACCGTTTCGGGCCCCATTGGGCGTTCGGCGTGCCCGGCCTGTTGATGGCGCTGGCCACATGGATCTTCTGGGCGGGGCGCCGCCGATTCGTCCATGTGCCGCCGGCGGGCGGGGCGTTGCTGAACGAGCTTCTCAGCCGGGACACGGGACGGATCTTCCTGCGGCTGGGCGTGATCTATCTGTTCGTTGCGGTCTTCTGGGCCCTGTTCGACCAGACCGGCTCCTCCTGGGTGCTCCAGGCTCGGCACATGGACCGGGTGGTGATGGGCGTGGAGATCCTCCCTGCCCAGGTGCAGGCGGCCAATCCGTTGTTGGTGCTCCTGCTCATTCCCTTGTTCCAGCGGTGGCTCTATCCGTGGCTGGAGCGGCGCGGGTTCGCCCGCCCCATGCACAAGGTGGCCCTGGGGTTCTTCGTGGCCGTGGCCGCCTTCGCCGTGGCCGCCGTGGCCCAGGCCCGCATCGACGCCGGAGGCGCACCGTCCATCCTCTGGCAGTTGGCGGCCTACCTCTTGCTCACGGCGGCCGAAGTGATGGTATCCATTACCGCCCTGGAATACGCCTATACCCAGGCGCCGCGCACCATGAAGTCCTTCGTGATGGCGTTGTTCATGCTTTCCGTCTCCCTGGGCAATCTGTTCACCGGCGCCGTCAATTTCTTCATCCAGCGCTCGGACGGCGGCCTGCTTCTGGAGGGGGCCGCCTATTTCTGGTTTTTCACCGGATTGATGCTGGCCACGGCGCTGCTGTTCACGGCGCTGCTGCCACGCATTCGTGACCGCCTCATCCTTCAATCGGACGCCGCCGCCAAGACCGCCTGAATCGCGGCTTCGGCTTCCCGCGCCAGGGTCCTTCTGTCCTTCTCTTTCGACGGGATGGGCGGGCAGAAGACGGCCTCCACCTCGCTCTCCGGCCGCGCCAATATCCGGAAGAGGATCCCCATGAAGGTGCGGCCGGAGCGATAGACCACCGCGTCGTCCGGCCTGCCACGGTAACGATAACGCAAGGCCACGGGGATCACGGGGGCGCCGCTGTCGATGGCGGCGGCGAACAGACGTGGAAAGAATCGACCCACCTCATGGCCGTCGCCGATGCGACCCTCGGGAAAGAGCGCCACCTGGCGGCCCTCGGCCAGCCGTTCGGCCAACAGCCGCGCCACTTGGGCCGCTTCTCCCCGACCGCGGCGTATGAACAGCGTGCCGGCCGCCCGGGCGAACCAGCCGATGAGGGGCCAATGGGCGATGCTTTCCTTGGAGAGAAAGGCCACCGGCGCACAGGCACCCAGTACCGGAACGTCGAGCCAGGAGACGTGGTTGGCCACCACCAGGGCCGCCCCTTCGGGGGGGGCGCCGCGGCAGTGGAGCCGAACATGGAGAATCTCCAACAGCCGGCGGTTCCATGCCATCACCGGACCGGCCGGCGGCATGGCGCCGGTTCCGGAGCGGCCGTGGCGCCAGCTGAGGGAAATGCCTGCAAGGGTGTGGCTCAGCAACCGCACGAGGCGCCAAAGGAAGCGGAAAGGGTTCATGCGTGGTGCTGGCGAATGTATTCGTACATGACGATGGAGGCGGCCACGCTCACGTTCAGGCTTTCCACTTCACCAAACTGGGGGATGTGCACCGGCAGGATGCCGGGCCAATCGGCGGGGTCGAAGCTCAGCCCCCGTTCCTCGTGGCCGAGGATGAAAGCGCTCTTTTCGGGGAAACGGATCCGGTGGATCGGCTCGCTCTCCGGTGAGGGCGTGAGGGCGTAGAAATGATAACCCTTCGATGCCAGCGCGGCGTGGGCTTGTTCGAAACGGTCGTGGAATCGGGCCGGCACCTTCCGGAACGCGCCCTTGGCCGGCGAGGGGTCGAAAGGGCCGATGTCCACCAGGTGCACTTCGCGTGCGCCGAAGGCTTCGGCGCTGCGAAATATCTTGGGTACGTTGAAGCCCGCCTTGAGATGGTCCAGGACGAGGACGAACCGATGGACCCCGGGCTTGGCCAGTAAATTGCGTCGCCGCTGCTTTTCGTAGTTGCGCAGAATGAGCGCCTGGCGTCTCTTGCGCGCTTGTCGTGTGGACAAAAGCTCGTCGGAGTCCGGTTCCATGCTGGTAAAATGGGGAGCCGAATCGGAACGCGCCATTCTACTCCATGTCCTCCACCGCCGAGCAGACTTCTTACCCGCTGCTGGAGCAGATCGACTATCCAGACGATCTGCGCCGGCTGCCGGTGGAACGCCTGCCGGCCTTGGCGGACGAGCTGCGGCGTTTTCTCATCGACGTGGTTTCGCGTACCGGCGGCCATCTGGCGGCGGGCCTGGGGGTGGTGGAGCTGACCATCGCTCTCCATTACGTCTTCGATACGCCGCGCGACCGCCTGGTGTGGGACGTCGGTCACCAAGCCTATCCCCACAAGATCCTCACGGGGCGCAGGAGTCGCATGGAGACCTTGCGCCAGAAAGGGGGGTTGTCGGGTTTCCTGCGCTGTGACGAATCGGAGTACGACGCCTTCGGCGCAGGCCATTCCAGTACTTCCATCAGCGCCGCCCTGGGCATGGCCGTCGCCGCCCGCTGCGAAGGAGTTCGGCGCGAGCACATCGCCGTCATCGGCGATGGGGCGCTCTCCGCCGGTATGGCCTTCGAGGCGCTCAACCACGCCGGCGCTCTGGACATGGATCTGCTGGTGGTGCTGAACGACAACGACATGTCCATCTCGCGGCCCGTGGGCGCAGTGAGCAATTACCTGGCACGGGTCCTGTCGAGCCGGTTCTACAACCGTATGCGCGAAGGGAGCAAGCAGGTGCTGGGCGTGGTGCCCGGAGTGCGCGACCTGATGGACCGTTGGGAAGAGCACATGAAAGGGATGCTCATGCCGGGCACCCTGTTCGAAGAGCTGGGTTTCAACTACATCGGTCCCATCGACGGCCATGATCTGTCCATGCTGGTGCAGACCTTGCAGAACATGAAGGAGATGGATGGCCCCCGTTTCCTCCATGTGGTGACCCGCAAGGGAAAGGGATTCGCGCCGGCCGAAGGCGACCCCTGTTTCTACCACGGGGTCAAGCCTTTCGATCCGGAGACGGGCGAGCCGCTCGGCGAAGGTGACGGCATCACCTACACCCAGGTCTTCTCCGACTGGGTGTGTGATGCCGCCGCTGCCGATAAACGCCTGGTGGCCATCACTCCGGCCATGTGCGAAGGGTCGGGTCTCGTTCGCTTCGCCCGGGAATTTCCGGACCGCTATTTCGACGTGGGCATCGCCGAACAGCACGCCGTCACCCTGGCCGCCGGCATGGCCTGTGACGGCCTCAAACCGGTGGTGGCGATTTACTCCACCTTCCTGCAACGGGCCTACGATCAGCTCGTCCACGATGTGGCCTTGCAGAACCTGGACGTCACCTTCGCCGTGGATCGGGCCGGCTTGGTGGGAGGCGACGGCCCTACCCATGCCGGCGCCTACGATCTGAGTTACGCCCGCTGTATTCCCAATCTGGCGGTGCTGGCACCGGCGGACGAGGCCGAATGTCGGCGCATGTTGCACACCGCCTGGACTCACGACGGCCCCGCCTTGGTGCGTTATCCTCGGGGCATGGGGCCGGGCGTGGTTCCGAAGCCCGGATTGGATGTCTTGCCCTGGGGACGGGGCGAAGTGCGCCGCCGCGGGCGACGGGTGGCTTTGTTGGGGTTCGGCAGCATGGTGGACCTGTGCGCCCGCGCGGCCGAGCGTCTGGACGCCACTCTGGTCAACATGCGCTTCGTCAAGCCGTTGGACGAGGCATTGGTGCTGGAATTGGCCGAAACACACGATCTGCTCGTGACGGTGGAGGAGAACGCCCTGTTCGGCGGCGCCGGTTCCGCGGTAGCCGAATGTCTCCATCTGGCCGGCGCACGGGTGGATCTGCTGCCTTTCGGCATTCCCGACCGTTATATCGAACAGGGGACTCAGGCCGAACAGCTCGAGGTGGCCGGGCTCACCGTCGAGCGGCTGCTTCAGGCCGTCCGCGCCCGCCTTTCCCCGGCCTGAGCCGACATCCATCGAGATCCCCTCCCCATTCGGCGGCAGCCCTACTTGTCGGCGCCCCTTTTTCGCGTTCAGCCATGCCCGGTTGGATGGTGGAAGGCGGTGCCGCCGTACGCACGAGGGGCCGTCGGGATGGTGTTCTCCGACCCGAGAGGCCGTTTTTCATGGACGGCTTCAAGTTCGTGCGAGGGCGCTCCCATTTTTCGGATCCGGGAAGGGTGGGCCGCGCTGTGCAACGAGGTCGTGGCCACGAAAAAGCCCCCGCCGTCGCCGGTCGGGGGCCGTTTCGGAGCACCGTTCTCGTCAACTGTTGCGCTCTTCCATCATCCGGTCGATGATGGGGCCGAGAATGATCTCCATGGCAAATCCCATCTTGCCGCCGGGCACCACGATGGTGTTGCGCCGCGACATGAAGCTGTGGGGGATCATGTTGAGCAGATAGGGGAAGTCGATGTCGAACTTGGCCGGATCGGCGAAGCGGATGACCACGAAACTCTCGTCCGGCGTGGGGATGTCGCGGGCGATGAAGGGGTTGGAGGTGTCCACCGTGGCCACCCGCTGGAAGTTGATGTCGGTGCGTGAGAACTGGGGCGTGATGTATTTGATGTAGTCCGGCATGCGGCGCAGGATGGTGTCCACGATGGCTTCGGCCGAATAGCCCCGCTCCTTGCTGTCACGGTGGATCTTCTGAATCCACTCCAGGTTCACGATGGGCACCACGCCGACGCCCAGGTCCACGTGCTGGGCCACGTTGTGTTCGTCGGTGACCACCATGCCGTGCAGCCCTTCGTAAAAGAGCAGGTCGGTGTCTTCCGGCAAATCTTCCCAGGGGGTGAATTCGCCCGGTTTCTTGTCCGTGCCCAAGCGGGCGTTGTGCTCGTCGGCCTCCTCCTGGCTGTGGAGGTAGTAGCGTTTTTGGCCCTTTCCCGTCTCACCGTAGGTTTTGAACAGCTCTTCCAGCTTGTCGAAGCGGTTGGCCTGGGGCCCGAAATGGCTGAGGCCCTCTTCGGCCATCTTCACCTTCATCTCGGCGCGGTCGTAACGGTGGAAGCTGTCGCCTTCGATGATGGCGGCCTTGATGCCCTCGCGCAGGAAGATGTGCTCGAAGGCGCGTTTGACGGTGGTGGTGCCGGCACCGGAAGATCCGGTAACCACGACGATGGGATGTTGTTTGGACATGGGTGTTGCCTCCCGGAAAGCTTTTTGCGACTTCTGAACGGATGGTTCAACAGCCAAGCCGCCCGGCGGGAGCGGTTTGGCTCTTGGGCCGCCCGAAAGGGGCACTATACCACAAGCCCCGGAAGCGAACGGGGCCGCCGAGACCCGGGCGGCCCGGCTAGAAGAGGTCGGCGTTGATCCACATGTGGACGGCGATGCTGGCGGCGTAGCCCAGGGCGATGACCGGGGTCCATTTCAGGTGGCCGAAAAAGGTGTATTTGCCTCGCGCCTGGCCCATGAGGGCGACCCCCGCGGCGGAACCGATGGAGAGCAGGGAGCCGCCCACGCCGGCGGTGAGCGTCACCAGGAGCCATTGTCCCGGCGGCATCTCCGGCATCATGGTCAGCACCGCGAACATGACCGGAATGTTGTCCACGATGGCCGAGAGCACGCCCACCGCGACGTTGGCGTAGGTGGCGCCCCATTCGACGTACATCACTTCCGAGGCCAGGGCGAGGTAGCCGATGAAACCCAGCCCGCCCACGCAGAGCACCACGCCGTAGAAGAAGAGCAGGGTGTCCCATTCGGCGCGGGCCACGCTTTGGAAGATATCGAAGGCCACCGGGCTGCCCATTTCTCCGGCGTCACGCACCGATTCGCCGTTCTCGTCGGGTTTGGAGGTCTTCTTCAGGTAGTAGCCGAACAGTTGCAGATAGGAGAGACCGGTGAGCATGCCCACCACCGGAGGCAGGTGGAGAAAGTTGTGGAAGGCGACGGCGGTGACGATGGTGAGGAAGAAGAGCAACACGATACGCCGCGCCCCCCGCCGAAGCTTCACGTCCTCCACCAAGGGATCGGGCTTGGCATTGGGCACCGCCATCATCATCAGTACCGCCGGCACCAGCCAATTGACCAGGGAAGGGATGAACAGCGCGAAGAAGGACCAGAAGTCCACCGGACCCTGGGGTGTTTCGATGCCTTTCTGCCACACCATGAGGGTGGTGATGTCGCCGAAGGGGCTGAAAGCGCCCCCCGCGTTGGCGGCCACCACGATGTTGATGCAGGCCAACAGCACGAAGCGGCTGTTGTCGCCGCCCACCGCCATCACCACGGCGCACATCAGCAGAGCGGTGGTGAGATTGTCGGCCACCGGCGAGATGAAGAAGGCGAGCAGGCCCGTGATCCAGAACAGGGCGCGGAATCCCAGCCCCTTTCGCACCAGCCAGACCCGCAGGGCCTCGAAGACCCGGCGCTCGTCCATGGCGTTGATGTAGGTCATCGCCACCAGCAGGAAGAGCATCAGCTCGGCGTATTCCAGTAGGTTGTGGCGCACCGCCTGTTCCGCGGCGTGGTTCAGGCCGGCGTTGTGGTAGACGTAACCGATGATGGCCCAGATGACGCCGGCGGCGAGGATCACCGGCTTGGATTTGCGCAGGTGGGTGAACTCCTCCGCCATCACCAGCAGGTAGGCCAGGCCGAAAATGACGAGGGCAGCATAACCGGCCCAATGGGTGGTGAGATCGAGCCGCTGGCCGGCCTCGGAAGCCAGGGCCGCGGCCGGCACGAGGGTGAGCAGGCCCAACAAGGCCGAAAGTCTGAAGACCACTGCCTGTTCCTCCTTCAGGGGGTGGTGATCGGCCGATTACACGGGAGACGGTGCGGGCCTGTCAAAATGGTTCTGTTTATCGGTCCATTTCCCAGGCTGTTCGCTCACTGACGGATGAGTACGCGGTAGTCCAGCACGGCCTCGCCCTCGGCCGGCACTTCCACCTTCCAACGGGCCAGGGTGGCGCTCACCCGTTCGTGGGGCCGGTTCTCGTCCAAGATCTCCCAATCGCCGAACAGGGGCTCCTCCACGGTGACGGTCACCGCCCTGGGGTTGGCGTTGTGCAGCCGGATGCGGAAACGGCTTTCGGCCCCGAAGTGATAGGGCGGCGCCACGTTGCGCTTGCGCCACTCCAACTGGCGTCGGGTGGCGGTGATGTCGAAGGCCTCTCCCAGGCGCAGACGGACGGTTTTGCCTTTGGGGGTGTGGCCGATGCGGTCTTCACCCACGAACTGGAGACGGCCTTGGCTGTCGGCCTGATAGACGCGCACCACGCCGGCCGGCAGGGGCTGCCCCAGGCCGCTCTCTTGCCGGTTGTCGAAAGTGAGCCACACCTGTACCGGCTGTTTGTTTCCGTCGTCGGCGTAGGGCTGACGAAAATAGTGTTCGGCGCCCCGAAGCCGATAGCTGCGCCGTGCGGGGATGCGGGCCGCCTCGAACAGGGCGACCTGTTTGCTCTGGCGGTTCAACAGGTCGGTGGGTCGCGGCAAGGTGTAGAGGTGGTAGTCCAGCAGGGCCTCTTCGGCGACCTTCATTTCGGGCGCGGCCATGGCACGGGTGGCCATGAGATCGAAGCCGGCATTCCTGGGGCGGACGCGGTGCACCTTGCCGGCCACCAGTTGCAGCCGGGCGTTGCGATAGCTGGCGCCTGATTCGTTGTGCAAGGTGATCCAGCCGGCCAGGTCCAGGCGGCGGGCGTCCCGGTCCAGCCGGGCCACGTAGTCGGCTTTCCATCCCAGCCCGGTGGTGAGATAGCTCAATTCCAGCTCCCGGGCCCCGGCGGCGGGCGAGCGCAGCCGGGTGACCAGGGTGGGTTCATCACGAAGGTCCGCGGGAATATCAGGAAACAGGAAGCTGCCTTTGGGATCGGTTTCGATGTGGTCGCCCACCTGGACCACCACCCCTTCCTCCGTGCTGAGCACGCGGGCGGTCTCTTCCCATTGGGCACCCGTGGCGGGATGGGTGCGTCGGATGCGGATCTCTCGGCCCACGTATTTCTCCAGCAGTTTGCCGGGGGTCAGAAGATCGTAGTTGAAGTTCTGTTCCAGGACTTCCATGCCTTGGGTGTCGAGGGGACGCAGCAGGGCGGTGGCGGCCATCATGCGTCCGCTCACGCCGCGCAGGGCCAGGTCCACGATCCCTTCGGGCAGGGTCACTCTGCGACGGTCGCGCACCAGGGCCAGGTCCTCGTTGTAGATGGTCAGCGAAAGGGCGGTCTGATCGCCGGCCTCGCTGCGCAGCTCGTCGCCAGGCAGGGGGGATAGGAACAGGAGCAAAGAAAAAAGCATCATCGGACGCATGGTCACCTCCGGTGGGTTTCAAGGGAGCGCTTTGTCGGGGTTGAGGATGGCGTTGGGATCGAACTGGGCTTTGATGGCGCGCATCATCTCCAGGGTCGGGTCGTCGATCTCGCGCGCCACGAACGGGCGCTTGACCAGGCCGATGCCGTGTTCTCCCGAAAGGGTGCCGCCGAGGGCCAGCACCGTGTCGAACAGCGCCTCCATGCAGTGTTCGGCCGCCCGGTTCTGTCGTGGATCGGCGGGATCGATGAGCAGGTTCACGTGGATGTTGCCGTTGCCGGCGTGGCCGAAGTTGACGATGGGGATGCCGTGGCGATGGGAGAGATCGTCCAGCGTGGCCAACAGTTCGGGAATGCGCGAGACCGGCACCACCACGTCTTCGTTGATCTTGCGCGGCGCCACGTTGCGCAGGGCGGGGGAGAGGGCCTTGCGGGTGCGCCACAGCCGCGCCACCTGTTCCGCCGTTCGTGCCCGCTCCACGGTCAGGCAGCCGGGCACCCGGGCCGCCGCCTCCACCGCGCGGGCCGCGGTCTCCAGGGCGGCTCGGTTTTCTTCCAGCTCGATCATGAGCAGGGCGCCGGCCTCTTTCGGCAGACCCGGATCGGAAAAGCGGCGGACCATGTCCAGGGATCGGCCGTCCATGAATTCGAGGGCCGAAGGGGTGGCCGGCTGGGCCATCACCGCCGCCACCGCGCGGGCCGCGGCGTGCATGTCGGTGTAGAGAGCCTGCAGCGTGAGGCGGGCCTCGGGCTTGGGTGTGAGTTTGAGGGTGGCCTCGGTGATGACGGCCAGTGTGCCCTCCGATCCGATGATGAGCCGGGTGAGGTCATAGCCCACCACCCCCTTGGTGGTGCGCACGCCGGTGTGCAACAGACGACCGCCGCCGGTGACCGCCACCAATCCCAAGGTGTTCTCCCGACAGGTGCCGTATTTCACCGCTCTGGGACCGGCGGCGTTGCAGGCCAGATTGCCGCCTAGGGTGCAGACGTCGGCGCTCGTGGGATCCGGTGGCCAGAAAAAGCCCAGTTCGCCGGCGGCCTTCTGGATTTCCCGGTTGCTCACGCCGGGTTCCACCCGGGCCAGGCGGTCGTCCGGGTCGATTTCGATGATGCGGTTCATGCGTTCGAAGGAGGCGACGATGCCGCCGGCCGTCGGCACCGCCGCGCCCGCGGTGCCGGTGCCGCGTCCCCGGCAGGTGAGAGGTATGCCGACCTGGTTGCACAGGCGCACCAGCTCCTGCACCTGTTCGGTGGAGCGGGGAAAGACCACCGCTTCCGGGCAGCGGCTTCGCTGACTGTTGTCGTAACCGTAGGCGGTGCGGTGGGCCGCGTCCAGGAGCAGGTCCTCCGGCGGAAAGAGGCGGGCGAGGCGATTTTTCCAGGAAGGCGCCAAGCTCGGATTCAATCCTCGGCCGGGCCCAGCAACAGGTGGTCCACCAGATCGCAGAGGCAGTGGATGCAGAGCAGGTGGACTTCCTGGATGCGGGCGGTGGAGTCGCTTTCGGCGCGCAGCTCCACGTCCTCGGCATGGAGCAGAGCGGCCACGTCGCCCCCGTCGCGTCCCGTGAGCGCGATCACCTTCATCTGTTGCGCCTTTGCCGTTTCCACCGCCCGCACCACATTGGGCGATCGGCCGCTGGTGCTGAGGGCCAAGAGCACGTCCCCGGGGTGGCCCAGCGCGCCGATCTGTTTGGCGAACACCTCCCGGTAGTGATAGTCGTTGGCGATGGACGAGAGGGTGGAGCTGTCGGTGGTGAGGGCGAAGGCGGGCAGGCCCGGCCGTTCGCGCTCGAACCGGTTGAGCATTTCGGAGGCGAAATGCTGGGCGTCGGCGGCGGAACCGCCGTTGCCGCAGCTCATCACCTTGCCGCCGGCGAGCAGACTGTCCACCACCAGACGGGCGGCGGCGGCCAGGGGGGCTTGGAGTCGGGGAAGGCAGCGGCGCTTGGTCTCCAGGCTCTCGTCGAAGAGTTGCTGAACTCGGGATTCGAGGTCCAAGGGGATGTCCGGGTCAGAAAGCGTTGCGGATCCAGTCTATTCGCTCGTCGGCATCGATGCCAATTATATCGAAGCGGCACGGCGGTATCCGCTCCAGCCGTTGGAGGTAGTGTTCCGCTGCCCGTTGAAGGCGTTGGCGTTTGCGCCGGTCCACCGATTCGGCAGCGCCGCCGTAATCGTTGCGGCTGCGGTATCGGACCTCCACGAAGACCAGCGTAGGGCCGTCCTGCACGATCAGATCGATCTCTCCACCCCGGCAGCGGTAGTTGCGCGCCACTGCCTTCAGGCCGCGCCGTTCCAGCCAGGCCAGAGCGTGGGACTCGGCCGCCTCACCGCGACGCAGATGGGGCGGCTTGGGTGACATTTGCACGGTCTTGTTCGTCCCCGGGCGAGGGCGTCCAGGGCGAGGCGTCCAGGGTCTCGGGCGAGGGCGTGGGGCCCAACACTTCCACCGGGTCACCGAGACGGATCCAGATCAACCGTCTTTGCACCACCCGGTGGGGGTCCAGGCTCAGCGTTCCCGTTTGGCCCTCGAACGGCGGTTCTCCCGGCATGGAGAGCCGTCCGAGCCGATCCAGAAGGGCGTAGGCGTCCATCCCCATGGCCAACAGGCGGGGGTAACGGGCGAAGGCGTCGGGAAACAGGCGTGCCGCATCTTCCCGAGAGAGGGGTGCACCGGTGGCCTCGGCCGGTTGGACCAGCCAAGGAATCTCCGGCAGCTCGATGCCGCTCAGATCGAACAGCTCGTCCCGCGCCAGCCGACCTTTCCAAATGCGCGAGAGGGAGAGCACCGGGAGGTGCGTTCCGTGGTGGAACTGGATCAAAGGGCGCAACTGCAACAGATCGTCATGGCCGCCGATGACGAAGACGAAGTCCACCGGCAGCTCCGGCTCGAAGGGGAGTTTCTCGCCTGTCTGGGCTTCCAAGCGGGCATGGCGGGCACGCGCCTCGGGAATTCCCAACAGACGGGCCACCGGATCTGAATAGTCGTTTTCCTTGGGGTGATAGACCTGAGCACGGATCGGCTCACGCCCCAAGGGGAGCCAAGCTTCCTGGAAAGCGTGCAGCAACCGTTCGCCCAAGGGGCTGTCCGGATAGAGCACCCCAGGGCGACCAAGGCCGCGACCGGCCGCCCAGAGGGCCGCCTGCCGTGCTTCCTGTTCCGGTGAAAGGGCGAACTGGTAGAGTTGCTCCGGCGGTTGGGTGTCGGTGGTCACCCGGTTGAGGGCCAACACCGGCAACGGCAGTCCGCCGGCCCGCGCGAGTTGGCGCACCGCGTCCTTGGTCAAGGGGCCGACCACCAGATCCGCCCCTTCCTCCGCCGCCTGGTGCAACAGAGGCCAGATTCGTTCCGGATCGCTGCTGTCGTGGAACACCAGTTGGGGACGGTTCTCACGGGTATCGGCGTACCAGGCGCCCAGCAAGCCGGAGCGGATGGCCTCGGCGGGGCCGGCGAAACGGCCCCGCGCCGGCAGCAACACGGCGACTTTGCGCACTTCGGTGGGTGTAAGCTGTCTTTGACGTTCGTACCAGCGCGCCAGGAGATCGGGGAGGGCGGGATGGCTCGAATAGAGGGTGCGCCACTCTTGATAAGGGGGCAGTATCCCTTGAGGGTCGTTGGGGTGTGCGCGCACCAAAGCGGCCAGTTCGGCCCAGCCGCGGCTGGTGTCGTCATCTCCCAACCCTTGGCGCAGCCGCTCCAAGGATTGGCGGCTGAGCAGGGCGAGGATTCGGAGCTGATTGTCCAACCGCTCCGGCATTCCTTCCAGCAGGGGATCCAGGCGGATGAGGGCGCGGGCCAACGTCATCTGATCGGCACCCGCCTGCTCCAGGGCCTCGACCCGAAGAGCGAGGGCGCGGCGCCGGATTTCCGGGTCTGGGCTTTCGGTGAGCGGTTCCAGTCGGGCCAGGGCAAGGTCGGCTTGCCGGCGCTCCACCGCCAGTCGAGCCTGAACCAGCTGGTACCGCTCCCTGACCGCCGGTGGAAGGGCCGCGGGATCCACGTCCCCCAGCAGCGCCGCGCCCTTGTCAACCTGGCCAGCCTGCAGCAGACTGTCGGCGGCGAACAACAGGTACTTGGACCGGAGGCCGCCCTGGCTGCGGTGGGCCAGTTCGGCATAGAGGTCGGCCGCCGCTTCGAAACGTCCCTCGTCGAAGAGGCGACGGGCGTGCCCGGCTTGGGCCTCTTCCGGTGTGGGCGGTGGGGCGCTGGCGCAACCGGCGAGAAGAAACACCACGGCCAGGAGCGTCAGCAGGCGTCCGATCGACATGGTTGCGCGTCCTTGGTGGGCCGGTTCCATGGCAATCCCTCCCTGGCGTTTCGCCTCGGGTGACGGAAAGATAATGACGAGAGCGGCGAGTATCTTATGAGCGGGCAGGAGGTGTCAAACGGGGGCGTGCTCCACGTGGTGGCCACGCCTATCGGCAACATGGCGGACATCTCCCTGCGCGCTTTGGAGGTGCTGCGTGAGGTGGATTTCATCGCCGCCGAGGACACCCGGCGCACCGGGCGGCTGCTGCGGCACCACGGCATCCATACACCGCTGATCTCGCTTCACGATCACAACGAAGCGCAGCGCACCGATGCGGTTTTGGGCCGGCTCGAGGAGGGGGCGTCCGTGGCCCTGGTGTCGGATGCCGGAACCCCTCTTTTGAGTGATCCTGGGTTTCCGCTGGTGCGGGCGTGCCGGCAGCGTGGCATCCGGGTGGTGTCCGTCCCCGGGCCCTCTGCATTGATGGCGGCCTTGAGTGTCGCCGGCCTGCCGGTGGACGCCTTCTGTTTCCATGGTTTTCCGCCCAGACGCGCCCAGGCGCGTCGCGAGCGGTTTGCATCCCTGGCGGATGCGCCTCATACCTTGGTGTTCTACGAGTCCAGCCACCGCGTGCTGGAGACCCTGCGGGACATGGCCGACTGTTTCGGTCCGCAGCGCCGAGTCTGCCTTGCGCGAGAGCTCACCAAACGCCACGAAGAGGTGCTCTGCCTTCCCGTGGGCGAACTGGTTCAGCAGCTCGAGGCGGAACCCGAGCGGTGCCGGGGGGAATTCGTGCTTCTGGTGGCGTCCGCCGACGACCCTCCTGCCGGAAGGGCACCGGCGCCGGACGCGGTGTTGCAGGTGCTGCTCGAGGAGCTGCCCCTCAAGCAGGCCGTGGCGTTGGCGGCGCGCATCACCGGCGCCCCACGCAATCGACTCTACCGCCGCGCGCTGGAGTTGAGCTGAGACGGGTTGCAACCGGGGCCGAAAGTCCCTATCTTGGAGACGCGGAGAGGGTCGGATAGCCGCTGTCGCTTGCGAGCGATGGAGGAAAGTCCGGGCTCCACAGGGCAGACTGCCAGGTAACGCCTGGGGGGCGCGAGCCCACGGAAAGTGCCACAGAAAACAGACCGCCTACCCCGGCCCAGGCCGGGCGGCAAGGGTGAAAAGGTGCGGTAAGAGCGCACCGCGCCGCTGGTAACAGCGGTGGCAGGGTAAACCCCAGTCGGAGCAAGACCAAATAGGGAAGCGTGCGCCTCGTGCGCAGCCTGTGGCCCGCAGGTGCTTCCGGGTGGGTCGCTAGAGGCGTCCGGTGACGGGCGTCCCAGATGAATGGCTATCGGCGGCGCGTGGCGCCGCAACAGAACCCGGCTTACAGACCGTCTCCGCCTTTTTTCCTTCCCCCACTTTCCACCACCGTGAACCCGGTCGCATTCGGCGACCCCTCCCGTCTTTAACAAATCACTTTAAGTTGTCTCGCCATCATGCTGTTTTCGCAGTAGAACCACGTGCTTTCGCTTTGTTGTGCAAGTGGTTGAAGTGCAACGATTTTTTTCTGTTTTTTCCTTGACCGGGGGGCGGGGGGCACCTATGATTGCTTCATCTAGTGGGGAATCGTGGGGAAAAGGGGGGATTTGTGTTTCTCGGGGTCAACACCCTCAGCTTGGACGCCAAGGGTCGCCTGGCCATTCCGGTCAAGTATCGGAAAGACCTGGGCGCCGAAGACGGCTCCGGCGTGGTGGTGACCGTCAATCCCCACGACCGTTGCCTTTGGCTCTATCCGGAGCGTGAGTGGCACCCCATCGCGCAGAAAGTGGCGCGACTGCCCACCTTCAAGCCGCAGAACAAGGTGTTACAGCGCCTGCTCATCGGTTACGCCGAGGAACTCAAGCTCGACGGCCAGGGCCGGGTGCTGCTCGGCCGGGCCCTGCGCGAATATGCCGGCCTGGGCAAGCAGGTGGCGTTGGTGGGGCAGGGGCACAAATTCGAAATTTGGGACGCGGAAGCATGGACCCGCAATCAGGACGAGTGGCTGGAAGCCTTCCGCGATCCCGAGGCGGGGTTGTCCGAAGAGCTGGCCGAGTTGGCGCTCTGATGGCGGAAGGCCTCGTTCACCGCCCGGTGTTGCTGCACGAGGCGGTGCAAGCCCTGGCTCTGGCGCCGGACGCCTGCTGCATCGACGCCACGTTCGGACGGGGCGGCCACAGCGCGGCCATTCTGGCGCGGTTGGGGCCGCGGGGGCGGTTGGTGGCCTTGGACCGGGACCCGGAAGCGGTGGCTTGGGGCCGGGAACGATTGGGTGGGGACGAACGTCTGCAAATCATACAGGGTGCTTTCGGCCGTCTGGCGGATACGGCTCGGGAGCTGGAAATCGAGGGAAAAGTGAACGCCGTGCTGTTCGATCTGGGGGTTTCCTCGCCGCAGCTGGACGATGCCGACCGCGGTTTCAGTTTTCAGCGGGCCGGCCCTTTGGACATGCGCATGGATCCCACCGCCGGCCCCAGCGCCGCCGATTGGCTGGCAGAGGCGCCCGAGGCCGAGATCGCCCGGGTGCTCTGGGAATACGGCGAAGAGCGCCACGCCCGCCGCATCGCCCGTGCCATCGTGGCCGAGCGTGCACGGGCGCCGCTCGACACCACTGATCGGCTGGCGGCCCTGGTGGCGCGCGTGGTGCCCGGCCGCCGGGGTGGAAAACATCCGGCCACCCGTACCTTTCAAGCCATTCGCATTCATGTGAACCGAGAGCTGGACGAATTGAAGGCAGGGTTGGAAGGGGCCCTTCGGGTGCTGGCGCCGGGTGGGCGGATGGTGGTCATCAGCTTCCATTCCCTGGAGGACCGGATGGTCAAGCGGTTTTTCCGCGAACATGCCCGTGGTGAGCGACCGCCGCGCGGCATACCGGTGCGTGACGCCGAATTGCAACCCGGTCCTCTGCGTCTGGTGGGGCGGGCGGTGCGCCCGGGGGCCGACGAGGTGGCGGTCAATCCACGGGCGCGCAGCGCTGTCATGCGGGTGGCGGAAAAGCGTGCATGAAGCGGGCGCCCTGGGTGTGGCTGGCCCTGCTGATGGCGGCTGTGGTGGTCACCGCGGTGGCGGTGGTGCACAGCAAATATCGGTCGAGGGTGTTGTTCGCCGAGCTCAAAGCCCTGGATCGGCGGGCGGACCGACTGGACATCGAGTGGAAAGGGCTTCTCATCGAGCACGGTGCCTGGGGCGCACCCCAGCGCATCGAAACGGAAGCCCGACGCAGGCTGAACATGCGTTTGCCGAAGTCGGAAGAGATCGTGGTCATTGAGGTGGATGGCGACTAGACGGGACAAGAGAGCGAAGATGCAGCGGCGGGCCGAGGCCTTGCCGCGCACTTACAGCGGTCGCCGTCGTTTCGTGTTGGTTCTCTTCATCCTGGCGGCCGCGGCTTTGGTGGTGCGCGCCGTGGAGCGGCAGATCTTCGAGACCGACTTTTTGAAATCCGAAGGGGCCGATCGCTATCTGGACGAGGTGGTGGTGGCCGCCCATCGCGGCGCCATCACCGACCGCCACGGGGTGGTGCTGGCCATGAGCGCGCCGGTGGATTCCATCGCCGCCAATCCGCGGCTGTTGCGGCCGGACCATGAGCGGCTGCACGTGCTCGCCCGTGCGTTGGAGATGGACCTGGACGATCTGCGTCACCGCCTGGCCCGTTACGCCCACCGCCATTTCATCTATTTGAAGCGACGTCTGCCCCCGGCGCGGGCCAAGCGGGTGATGGAGATGGCGCGGGCGCAAGGCATTCCAGGCCTTCAAGTGCGGCGTGAATACCGCAGGTACTATCCCGACGGCGAGATTTTCGCCCACGTGGTGGGTTTCACCGACGTGGATGAAAAAGGCCAGGAGGGGGTGGAGCTGGCTTTCGAGCAGGATCTGGCCGGTCGACCCGGCTTGAAGCGGGTGTTGCGTGATGGCCGTGGGCAGGTGGTGGCCGACGTGGAGAGCTTGCGGATGCCGCGCCCGGGGCGCAACCTGGCGCTGAGCCTGGACCAGCGCCTGCAGTACATCGCCTACCGCGAGCTCAAGGCTGCCGTGAAACGGCACCGGGCGCGAGCCGGTTCCGTGGTGGTGCTCGATCCGCGTACCGGGGAGGTGTTGGCGATGGTCAATCAGCCCGGCTACAACCCCAATGGCGACCGCAGCAGCCGCGGCGGGCGGTTGCTGAACCGGGCCGTGACCCAGGTCTTCGAGCCGGGTTCCACCATGAAGCCGTTCGTGGTGGCCGCCGCCCTGGAACGCGGCGTGGTCGGCCCTTCAGCCCGCATCGACACCGGCAAAGGCGTGCTGCGCGTGGGCCGTGACCAGGTCAAGGACCATCACCCCTTGGGGGTGGTGGACCTGCGCACGCTGCTCCAGAAATCGAGCAACGTGGGGGCCGCCAAGCTCGCCCTCGCCCTGCCCCGGGAGGAGTTGTACGACACGTTTCGCAAGCTGGGTTTTGGCGGCCGCACTGGCATCACCTATCCCGGCGAGGTGTCCGGTCGGTTGCGACCGGCCCGCCAGTGGGCGCGCATCGAGCAGGCTACGCTCTCGTTTGGTTATGGTTTGTCGGTGACCGCCCTCCAGTTGGCCCAGGCCTACGCCGTGCTGGCTGCCGATGGGGTGCGCCGCCCGCCCACCTTGTTGCGTCGCACACAGGCGCCGGAAGGCGAACGGGTATTCAGCTCTCGGACGGCCCGAATCGTGCGTCGGCTCATGGAAGCGGTGGTCTCCCAAGGCGGCACCGGCACGGAGGCCGCGGTGCCCGGTTACCGGGTGGCGGGCAAGACCGGCACCGTGAAGAAAGCGGGAAAAGGGGGATACCAGGACGGCCGTTATGTCGCGCTGTTCGCCGGCATGGTGCCGGCAGACGCCCCTCGTCTGGTGGCGGTGGTGATGATCGACGAGCCTCGGGGCAAGGCCTATTACGGCGGACAGGTGGCGGCACCGGTCTTCGCCCGCATCATGGACGATGCCTTGCGGTTGCTCAACGTGCCTCCCGATGAGCCCGGGCCGGGACGGGGTGTGCGCCTGGTGAGCTTGGAGAAGGAACGGTGATGGCCTTGGAACGACAACCGGAGGCGCGGATGACGGCCGGCCGGCTGCTCGGAGGCGAGGGTCTGCCGCCGGGCGCATGGGAGCGGGTGGTGTTGACCGGTCTCGCCTTGGACAGCCGACGGGTGGCGCCGGGGGTTCTGTTCCTGGCGCGCGCCGGTACCCGCGCCCATGGGCTGGAACACGCGGCGGCGGCGGTGGACGGTGGTGCAGTGATGATCCTGGCCGAACCCGATGCGCGCTGGCCGGTTTCGGTCATGGCCGATCTCTCTCGCCGGTTGGGCGTTCCCGTGCTGCCGCTGCCGTCGCTTTCCCGCCGCGCCAGCGCCATCGCCGCCCGTTTCCATGGCGAGCCGGCGCGACGCATGCGCATGCTCGGTGTCACCGGCACCAACGGCAAGACCAGCGTCACCCTGTTCACCGCCCAAGCGCTGGACGGATACCGTCGCTGCGCGGTCACGGGCACCGTGGGCAACGGGTTTCCCGGCGCCCTCGCGCCGGCGACCCACACCACACCGGATGCGGTGGAGGCCCAGCGGCTGCTCGCCGGTCTCCATGCGGCGGGGGCGCAGGCGGTGGCCATGGAGGTCTCTTCCCATGCGCTGGATCAGTACCGGCTCGAAGCGGTGCCCTTCCACACCGCGGTGTTCACCAACCTCAGTCGGGATCATCTCGACTATCACGGGTCCATGCGCGCCTATGCCGCCGCCAAGCGGCGTCTGTTCGAGTGGCCTGGCTTGCAGTTCGCGGTGATCCACACCGACGACGATTTCGGCGCCGAGCTGGTGCCGGCGCTTCGAGGGCGGGTGCGCACGGTGGCGTGTCATCGCGGCGGCCGGACCCTGGGTGCCGACGAGTTCGTCCGTTTGGAGGGATTGAGCCAGGGCGAGCGGGGGTTGGTGCTGGACGTGGCCAGCTCCTGGGGTCGGGGACACATCCGAAGCCCTTTGGTGGGGGATTTCAACGCCACCAACCTGCTTCTGGTCTTGGGCGTGCTGCTCTCCTGGGGGCTGACCATGGACGAGGCGGCGGCTCGCCTGGAAGCGCTCGAGCCGGTGCCCGGCCGCATGCAGCGGTTCGGCGGTGGGGATCGGCCGTTGGTGGTGGTGGACTACGCCCACACACCCGATGCGTTGCAACGCGCCTTGACCAGCCTCAGGCCCCACACGCGCGGTCGGTTGTGGTGCGTGTTCGGCTGCGGCGGTGATCGCGATCGCGGCAAGCGGCCGCAGATGGGGCGGATCGCCGAGGCGCTGGCCGATCGCGTGGTGATCACCGACGACAACCCTCGGCACGAGCCCTCGGCCAGCATCATCGCCGACATTCTCGAAGGGATGGAGGCGCCGGGACGGGCGGTGGTGATTCCCGACCGCGCCTGGGCCATCGCCACCGCCCTCGACGAAGCGCGACCCGGTGACGTGGTGCTCCTGGCCGGCAAGGGACATGAAACCCGTCAACAGGTGGGTGACCTCGAAATTCCTTTCAGCGACGTGGAGCAGGTGCGCCGCTGGTTGGAGGTGGACGCATGATCGGTTTCACCCTTTCGGAGCTGGCGCGGGCGCTTCCTGCGGAACACATCGGCGCCGATGCGCGGATCACCGGTGTGGACACCGACAGCCGCACCGTGGCGCCCGGTCGCCTCTTCGTCGCATTGCGCGGACCTCGGTTCGATGGCCACGATTTCCTTGAGGCGGCCGCGGAGCGGGGGGCCTCCGGCGCCCTGGTGGCGCAGCGGACGAGCGCGGCGCTGCCCTGCCTGCGGGTGGCGGACACGCGGTTGGGTCTGGGACGTTTGGGCGCCTTGTGGCGGCAAAGGTCGGGGGCCCGCCTGGTGGCGGTGACCGGCAGCAACGGCAAGACCACGGTCAAGGAGATGTTGGCGTCGATCCTTTCGCAGACGGCGCCCACCTTGGCCACCCAAGGCAATCTCAACAACGACATCGGAGTGCCGATCACGCTCTGTCGCCTCCAGGAAGAAGCCTTCGCCGTGATCGAAATGGGTGCCAACCATCCCGGCGAGATCGGTTATCTGAGTCGGCTGGCGCGTCCTCAAGTGGCGGTGCTCAACAACGCCGGACGGGCGCACCTGGAAGGGTTCGGCAGTGTCCGCGCCGTGGCGCGGGCCAAGGCCGAGATCCTGGAGGGACTCGCGCCGGATGGGGTGTTCGTCTTCAATGCAGACGATCCACACGCCCCTTTGTGGCGGGAGCTTGCGGGCGATCGGCCGGTGCTCACTTTCGGTGTCCAGAGGCCGGCGGACGTTTCCAGTCCCCCCGGTGCGCTTGAGCTGGACTGGAATGGAGGAGCGTTTCACAGCGCGTTTCCGGTGCAGACGCCGGCCGGAGTATTCAATGTGCGGCTGGCGCTCATCGGTGAACACAACAGAATGAACGCTCTGGCCGCGGTGGCCGCCGCCCACGCGCTGGGGGTGGGGCCGCAGGCCATGATCGAGGGGCTGGCGCGGCTTCGACCGGTGAAGGGGCGGTTGACCCCGCGGCGGGCACCCGAGGACGTTCTGGTGGTGGATGACAGCTACAACGCCAATCCCGAGTCGGTGAGGATGGCGGTGGAGGTGCTCTGCCGCGCCCCTGGACGCAAGCTTCTGGTCCTGGGTGATTTGGGCGAGCTGGGCGCGGGTGCCGAGGGGCTCCACCGAGAACTGGGCCTGCTCGCGCGCTCGCGGGGGGTGGATCTGTTCTTCACCTGTGGACGGCTGAGCCGGGCCGCCGCCGAGGCTTTCGGTGACGGCGCCCGCCACTTCGATGCGCAAGAAAGTCTGGTGGCCGCCTTGCGCGCCCGGCTGCGACCGCACGACACGGTACTGGTGAAAGGTTCCAGGGCCGCGGCCATGGAACGTGTGGTGGAAGCCTTGTGCGGGGAGGAGGGCGGATGCTGATCTGGCTCACCGACTGGTTGGCCCAGTTCGATCCCGCGTTCAGGGTGTTCCATTACATCACCTTGCGCGCCATCCTCGGTGTGCTCACGGCCTTGATCATCTCTTTTGTGGTGGGGCCGGTGATGATTCGGCGTCTGGCCCAGTACAAGATTGGACAGACGGTGCGCGACGACGGACCCGAGACCCACCTCTCCAAGGCCGGGACCCCCACCATGGGCGGCGCGCTGATCTTGGTGGCCGTAGCCGTTTCGGTGTTGCTGTGGGCGCGGCTGGACAACCGCTACGTCTGGATCGTGCTGCTCACCACCTTGGCTTTCGGCGTGGTCGGTTTGGTGGACGACTATCGCAAACTGGTGTTGCGCGATCCCAAGGGGTTGCCGGCCCGTTGGAAGTATTTCTGGCAGTCGGTGTTCGGTTTCACCGCCGCCTGGGCCCTCTACGCCACTGCCCAGTCGCCCGCCGAGACCCAGCTCATCGTGCCTTTCTTCAAGGACGTGGTGGTCGATCTGGGGCCTTGGTTCGTGCTGTTGGCCTACTTTGTCATCGTCGGCGCTTCCAACGCGGTGAACCTCACCGACGGCCTCGACGGGCTGGCCATCCTGCCCACGGTGATGGTGGCCGGCGCGCTCGGTGTCTTCGCCTACGTCTCGGGGCACCTTTATCTTTCCAAGTATTTGTTCATTCCCTATCTATCGGGGGTGGGCGAACTCACCGTCTTTTGTGGCGCCCTGGTGGGTGCCGGCCTGGGGTTTCTCTGGTTCAACGCTTATCCGGCCCAGGTTTTCATGGGGGACGTGGGGGCGCTGGCCCTGGGTGCGGCGCTCGGCGTGGTGGCGGTGGCGGTTCGCCAGGAGCTGGTGCTCTTCATCATGGGCGGTCTGTTCGTGGTGGAGACGGTGTCGGTGATCCTGCAGGTCGCCTCTTACAAACTGACCGGTCGGCGCATCTTCCGGATGGCGCCCTTGCACCACCATTTCGAATTGAAAGGATGGCCGGAGCCCAGAGTCATCGTCCGATTCTGGATCGTGACGGTGATCCTGGTGCTCATCGGCCTGGCCACTTTGAAGATCCGGTGATGGAGACGGGAACGGCCATACGACACAAACGGCTGCCGCTGCGAGCCCTGGTGGTGGGGCTGGGCAAGACCGGCCTCTCGTGTGCCCGCTGGCTCGATGAGCAGGGTTATCGGGTGGCGGTCACCGACAGCCGTTCGGAACCGCCTGGGCTGGAGGCGTTGCGCCGCGAGCTGCCCGACGTGGGTCTGTTCCTCGGGGGGTTCGCCGAGGAGGCGTTTGCCCACGCCGATCTCCTGGTGGTGAGTCCGGGCGTTTCGCTAGAGACTCCTCAGGTGCGAGCCGCTCGGGCCCGGGGGGTGCCGGCTGTGGGCGACGTGGAACTGTTCGCTCGGGTGGTGGACCGGCCCGTGGCCGCCATCACCGGCTCCAACGGCAAAAGCACGGTGACCACCCTGGTGGGGCTGATGGCGCAACGGGCCGGCCTGGACGCGGCGGTGGGGGGCAATCTGGGGGAACCGGTATTGGAGCTTCTGCGGCGCCGGGCGGAGCTCTATGTGGTGGAACTCTCGAGCTTCCAGCTTGAGACCACCGAGAGCCTCAGCCCCGCGGTGGCGGCGGTGCTCAACGTGAGCGCCGATCATCTGGACCGCTATCCCTCTCTCGAAGCCTATGCAGAGGCCAAAGCGCGCATCTACCAAAACGCCGAGGTGGCGGTGTGCAACGCCGACGATCCGCGTGTGAAGGCCATGCCTCGTGCAGGGGAAACCCTTTTCTTCACCCTCGGAGCGCCCGAGTCCGAGCAGACGTTCGGGGTGCGCCGGATCGGGGACGAACCCTGGCTCTGCCGCGGAGGGATTCCTTTGGTGAGGGCGGATGCCCTGCGCATGCCGGGACTTCACAACAGGGCCAATGCCTTGGCCGCATTGGCCATGGGCAGCGCCCTGGGCCTGTCCATGGAGGCCATGCTGGAAGCGGTGTGTGCATTCCCGGGACTGCCGCACCGCACCGAACATCTGGGGCGGTACCGGGAAGTGGACTGGTACAACGATTCCAAGGCCACCAATCCCGGCGCCACCATCGCCGCCCTCGAAGGGCTGGCTTCCGCGAAGGGCCGCACCGTGCTCATCGCCGGCGGTCAAGGCAAGGGCGCCGATTTCAGCGTGCTGGCACCGGTGGTGAAAGCGCATGTCCGCGCCGTGGTCCTGTTGGGAGAAGATGCCGAAGCGTTGGCGGAGGCTCTGGAAGGGGCGGCGCCCTTGCATCGCGCGGCGGACATGGCCGAAGCGGTGGAAAAGGCGGCGGCGCTCGCCCAGCCGGGGGATCGCGTGCTGCTCTCGCCTGCGTGTGCCAGTTTCGACATGTTCCGGGGATTCGAGCACCGCGGCGAGGTGTTCCGCCGTTGCGTGGAGGCGTGTGTGTCATGACCGAACTGGCTTGCCGTGCCCGGACGGACCGGATCTTACCCGCCGGCATCGACGGCTGGCTGGTCGTGGCGGTGGTGGCGCTGACCGCTCTGGGGGTGGTGATGGTGGCATCCGCATCCTTGCACCTGGGCGGCGCCCGGGGGGCGCCTTTCGCTTACCTGGAGAAGCATCTGTTGGCCTTGGCGCTTGGAACCGCCGGCGCCCTGCTGGCGCTGCGGCTGCCCGTCGCCTGGTTGGAGAAGGCCAGCCCGGCGCTCTATTTCTTTGGATTGGCCCTGTTGGCGTTGGTGCTCGTGCCCGGGGTGGGCAAGACGGTGAACGGCGCCACCCGTTGGGTGGCGGTCGGGGGACTCAACATCCAGACCTCGGAGTTCATGAAGCTCTTCATCGTTTTTTACATGGCCGGTTACCTGGTGCGACGCAAGGTGGAGGTGGCCCACACCCTGTGGGGCGTGGTCAAGCCGGTGATGCTGGTGGCGCTGGCGGCCATGCTGCTCATGGCTCAGCCCGATTTCGGTACCACGGTGGTCCTGCTGGCCACGGTGATGGGCATGCTTTTCCTCGGCGGTGCGCCGCTTTGGCAGTTTGGAGCGCTGTTCCTGCTGGTGCTGGCAGGCGGCGCTGCGTTGGTGGTGACTTCGCCTTACCGCCTGGAACGGGTCACGTCGTTTCTCGATCCCTGGTCCGATCCTCTGGATTCCGGTTACCAACTCACCCAGGCGCTCATCGCTTTCGGGCGGGGGGAGTGGACCGGCGTCGGCTTGGGCAATGGGATCCAGAAGCAGTTTTATCTCCCCGAGGCCCACACCGATTTCATCATGGCGGTCATCGGCGAAGAGTTCGGCTTGTTGGGTACCCTGGCGGTGATCCTGTTGTTCGCGGTGGTGGTCTGGCGCGCCTTCGCCGTGGGCGCCAAGGCCGAGGACGCCGGCAACGGCTACGCCGCCCATGTCGCCTGGGGAATCGGCTTGTGGCTGGGGCTTCAGGCCTTCGTCAATATCGGTGTCAACGTGGGCCTGTTGCCCACCAAGGGGCTGACCTTGCCTTTCGTCAGCTACGGCAGCAACAGTCTCATCGTCAGTTGCGTGGCGGTGGGGGTGCTGCTGCGCATCCACTGGGAAGCCTGCGCCGAAAAAGGTGTGGCGGGAGGTGTGCCGTGGCGCGCGTCCTGATCATGGCGGGCGGCACCGGGGGGCATGTGTTTCCCGCCCTGGCGGTGGCCCGTGTCTTGTGCGCGCGCGGCTGGGAAGTGAGCTGGATGGGCACGCCGGACAGCTTCGAATCCCGTACCGTTCCTGCCGCCGGTTTTGCCCTGGAGACGGTGGCCGCCCATCGGTTGCGTGGACAGGGGGTCGCCGGCCTCGTGCTGGCGCCTTTCCGGCTGGTGCGAGCGGCGGCCCAAGCGTGGCGCCTCATGGGCCGGATCCGGCCCCAAGTGGTGCTGGGCATGGGTGGATTCGTGGCTGCGCCCGGAGGGTTGGCCAGCCGCTTGCGTGGTCTGCCGTTGGTGATCCATGAACAGAATGCCGTGCCGGGCATGACCAACCGCTGGCTGGCCCGCATCGCCACTCGGGTGCTGGAGGCTTTTCCAGGCAGTTTTCCAAAAGGGATCGGTGCGGTGCCCACGGGCAATCCCGTGCGTGCCGAGTTGGTGGACCTGCCGCCGCCGGAACGGAGAATGGCCTCCCGCAGCGGGCCGGTTCGGGTGCTGGTGTTGGGCGGCTCACTCGGGGCACAGGCGCTCAACGAACGGCTGGCCGGGGTGTTGGTGCGGGCCGGCGTGCCCCTGCAGATTCGCCATCAGGCCGGTCGGGACAAGGCGGAGGTTGCCCGTGCGGCCTATCGGGACGCCGGGCTCGAAGCCCGGGTGACGCCGTTCATCGACGACATGGGGGAAGCCTACGCCTGGGCCGATCTGGTGGTCTGTCGCGCCGGTGCCATCACCGTGGCCGAACTGGCGGTGGTGGGCGTGGCGTCCATTCTGGTGCCCTATCCCCATGCGGTGGACGACCACCAGGCCCGCAACGCTGAGTTCTTGGTGGCCGGGGGAGCGGCGCGCATGGTGCGTCAGGACGAATTGGAGGATGAGACCACGGTCGAGACCTTGAAAGCGCTTCTCGGTGATCGCCGTCGGCTGTTGGAGATGGCGCGAAAGGCCCGCGCGCTGGGTCGGCCCGACGCCGCCGACGCGGTGGCGCGGCAGGTGATGGAGGTGGTGGCATGAGCACCACGGTGGTGCAGCCTCGGGTGCACGCGGTGGAAGCCATGGGGCGGATCCGCCGTCTCCATTTCGTCGGCATCGGCGGCGCCGGCATGAACGGCATCGCTCAGGTGATGCTCAACCTCGGTTACGAGATCACCGGTTCCGATCTGGCGGAGAACGCCGCCACCCGCCGGCTGGCCGAGCAGGGGGCGGTGATCCACATCGGTCACCACCCGGATCATGTGAAAGGGGCGGATGCGGTGGTCATCTCCAGCGCCGTGACTGATGAGAACCCCGAAGTGGCCGCCGCGCGCGCCGCCCGGATTCCGGTGGTGCCCCGGGCGGAGATGCTGGCGGAGATCATGCGCTTCCGCTATGGCGTGGCGGTGGCCGGCACCCACGGCAAGACCACCACCACCAGTCTGGTGGCCAGCCTGCTCATCGAAGGCGGATTGGATCCCACGTTCGTCATCGGAGGCCGCCTCAACGCCGCAGGAAGCCATGCCCGCCTGGGCGCGGGCGAGGTGTTGGTGGCCGAGGCGGACGAGAGCGACGCCTCTTTTCTCTATCTTCAGCCCATGATGGCGGTGGTGACCAACGTGGATCGGGATCACATGGGCACTTACGGGGGCGATTACGGCCGGCTGGAGGATGCCTTCGTCGAGTTTCTGCACCATCTGCCCTTCTATGGGTTGGCCGTCCTGTGCGCGGACGACCCGGGGGTCCGGCGGTTGCTGCCCAGGGTGACGCGCCAACTCGTCACCTATGGCACGGAGTCCGGCGTGGATCTGCGCGCCGTCGCCATCGAGCACCATCGCGGCACCAGCAGGTTCGTTGTGGAGGGGCTGGGCATGAAGTCTTTGCCGATCACGCTCGCCCTGCCGGGCCGACACAACGTGCTCAATGCCCTGGCCGCCATCGCCGTGGCCCGTGAGCTGGGTGTCGCGCCGGCCGTGATCCAGCGGGCGCTGGAGAAGTTCGAAGGCATCGGTCGCCGTTTCCAGGTGAGCGAAGGGTGCCGCCTGGGTGAGGCCGGTTTCATCTTGGTGGACGACTACGGTCACCATCCGCGGGAGATCGAGGCCACCTTGGACGCCGTGCGCCGGGGATGGCCGCAACGGCGTCTGGTGCTGGTGTTCCAGCCCCACCGTTATACCCGGACGCGGGACAACTTCGAGGATTTCGTGCGGGTGCTCTCGGCCGCCGACGTGCTGGTGCTCACCGAAGTCTATCCGGCCGGGGAGAAGCCGTTGGCCGACGCCACCGGCCGCGAATTGAGCCGGGCGGTGCGCGCCCGGGGCATGGTGGAGCCTGTTTTCGTGGAAACGCTGGACGAAGTGCCGACGGTGCTGGAGGCGTTGATCCGGGATGGGGATCTGGTGCTTCTCATGGGCGCCGGGGACATCGGGCGCCTCGCGGCCCGGCTGGAGGAGGCGTGGTGTCGATGAACGGAAGGAAGGTGATGCAGCGGCTGCACATGGGGTGCGGGCAATCGTTGCGGTGTTCCGGCTCCGGAGCCGGCAAGGCGAACGAGGGAACGAAATGGAAGGTCCGGGCATCCGAATGGCTCCGGTCGCGAGGGAGGAAACGGAATGGCGAATCAGGCTGAAGCGAGGGCGGTGGGCACCATGCTCCTCTATGACGAACCCATGGCCAAACACACCAGCTGGCGGACCGGCGGGCCGGCGCGCTATTTCTTTCAGCCCGAGGATCTGGCCGACCTGGTCGATTTCCTTCGTTCCCTTCCGGAGGGGGAGCCGATCCTCTGGGTGGGGCTGGGCAGCAACCTCTTGGTGCGCGACGGCGGTTTTCCGGGCACCGTGGTGTCGCTGAAGGGGCGGTTGGATGCCATCGAACGGCTGGAAGGCGGCCGCTTGCGGGTCGGAGCGGGCGCCGCCTGTGCGCGGGTGGCGCGGGAGGCCGCCCGGGCTGGATTGTGCGGTGTCGCCTTTCTCGCCGGCATTCCCGGAACCATGGGCGGAGCCTTGGCCATGAATGCGGGCGCCTTCGGTGGCGAGACCTGGGACCGGGTGGTGCGGGTGAGGACCATAGACCGCGGCGGCACCCTGCGTTGGCGTCTGCCTCAGGAGTACGAGACGGGCTATCGTCGGGTGCGGGGCCCCGCCGGCGAATGGTTCGTAGGCTGCGAACTGCAGTTGGAGAGAGGGGATTCCAGCCTGGAAAGTGCGCGCATCCAGAGTCTGTTGCGGCAACGCGGCGCGCGCCAGCCCATCGGCGAAGCGAGCGCCGGATCCACTTTCCGCAATCCGCCGGGCGATCATGCGGCGCGTCTCATCGAAGCGGCCGGCCTCAAAGGATTCGCCATCGGCGCCGCCCAGGTTTCGCCCAAGCACGCCAATTTCATCATCAACCGCGGCGGCGCTACGGCGGCCGACATCGAAGCGGTCATCCGTCATGTGCGACAGGTGGTGGCGGAGCGTTTCGGCGTACTCCTGGAACCCGAAGTGAAGATCGTGGGAGAGCCGGCATGAATCGGGTGAGCGCGGAAGAGTTCGGGCGGGTGGCGCTGCTGATGGGCGGTTGGTCCGCCGAGCGGGAGGTGTCGCTCGAAAGCGGTCGAGCCGTGGCGCAAGCGCTGGAGCGCCTGGCTGTTCACGTGTGCCCCATGGATGTGGACCGCACCGTGTGCGCTCGGCTGTCCGAAGAGAACTACGATCGCGCCTTCATCATGCTGCACGGACGGGGCGGTGAGGACGGCACCATCCAGGGCGTTCTGGAGACGCTGGGCATGGCTTACACCGGAAGCGGCGTGCTTGCTTCGGCGCTGGCCATGGACAAGCTGGCATCCAAGCGGTTGTGGCAAGGGATGGGGCTGCCCACACCGGAGTTCGTCCAGGTCGAAAACGAAGAGGGGCTCGAGTCGGCCGGTATCCTGGGATATCCCCTCATGGTCAAGCCGGCGCGTGAGGGCTCCAGCATCGGCATGAGCCTGGTGCAGGACGCCGGCGGGTTGCGCGGGGCCTGGGTGGCGGCTCGCCAATACGACCATCGCATCCTGGCCGAGCGCTACGTGGACGGTCGGGAATACACGGTGGCCATTTTGGGGGACGAGCCTTTGCCCGTCATCCGGCTGGAAACCCCTCGGGCGTTTTACGACTATCGGGCCAAGTACGAAGCGGAAGACACTCGTTACCACCTGCCTTGCGGCCTGCCGCCGGCGGAGGAGCGGGCCCTTCAGGAGGTGGCGTTACGCGCGTTCCACGCCCTCGGCTGCGAAGGATGGGGCCGGGTGGATCTGATGGTCGATGGCGCCGGCCAACCCTGGATCATCGAGGTGAACACGGTGCCTGGAATGACCGACCACAGCCTGGTGCCCATGGCGGCGCGACATGCCGGCATGACCTTCGACGATTTGGTCTGGCGGATTCTGGCCATGACGCTGGAAGGAGGGGTGGAATGAGGCGCGGAAGAGGCAACGCCGAATCCCGGATCCGGGCATGGTGGGCGCCCCTCCTCTTTCTCGCTCTGGTTGCGGTCGGTGGGGTCGTGCTCCATCGCTGGTTGATGGACCCCCAGCGTTGGCCGGTGCGCACCGTGGGGATACAGGACAATTTTCGCCATCTGGACCGTCGCGAACTCCAGCAGGCGCTGGTGGCGGCGGTGGATGGAAGCTTTTTCGGCGTGGACCTTCAGGCCGTGCGGGCGGCGGCGCTGGCCCTGCCTTGGGTGGCGGAGGCGCGGGTGAGGCGGATCTGGCCCGACCGCCTGGAAGTGGAAATCACCGAACAGACGCCGGTGGCCCGCTGGAACGACGACGGGTTGGTCAATCTGCGCGGTGAAGTGTTCAAGCCGCGGAAAGTCGAGGCCGCGCCTCTGGTGCATTTCCGTGGCCCGGAAGGCAAGGCGGGCGAGATGCTCGAGTTCTATCGGGGGGCGGCGCCTCTGTTCGCGCGGCGGGGGCTGCACATCGGCGAGATACGGCTGGATCGGCGCGGCGAGTGGCGCTTGCAATTGGATCCGGGTCCTATGGTGGTGGTCGGTCGGGAGCGCACGGCTTTCCGTATTCGACGACTGCTCGAGGTTCATCCCGTGTTGGTGCGCGAGCAGGAGGGGCGGCCCATGCGTCGCATCGATCTGAGATACGACCAGGGCTTCGCCGTGGCCTGGACGGGGCGGAAGTAAGGAATGAGATGCGTAAAGACAAAAACATCATCGTAGGCCTGGACATCGGCACCTCGAAGGTGGTGGCCATCGTTGGCGAAGTGAAAGTCGACGACGAGATCGAGATCATCGGCATCGGCACCCACCCTTCCCACGGTCTGAAGAAAGGAGTGGTGGTGAACATCGAGTCCACGGTGCAGTCCATCCAGCGTGCGGTGGAGGAAGCCGAGCTGATGTCCGGGGTGGAGATCGACTCGGTCTATGCCGGCATCGCGGGCAGCCATGTCTCCAGCCTCAATTCCCACGGCATCGTCGGTATCAACGACGGCGAGGTCTCGCCTTCGGACGTGGAACGGGTCATCGATGCCGCGCGCGCGGTGCCCATACCCGCCGACCAGAAGATCCTCCACATCCTCCCCCAGGAGTTCATCATCGACGGGCAGGAGGGGATCCACGATCCAGTGGGCATGTGCGGCGTCCGCCTGGAAGTGCAGGTGCACATGGTCACCGGAGCGGTGAGCGCGGCCCAGAACATCATCAAATGCGTTCGGCGTTGCGGCCTGGAGGTCGAGGACCTGATCCTGGAACAGATCGCTTCCAGCCATTCGGTGCTGGACGACGAGGAAAAGGAGCTGGGGGTTTGCCTTGTGGACATCGGCGGCGGCACCACCGATATCGCCGTCTTCGCCGGCGGCGCCATCCGCCACACGGCGGTCATTCCCATCGCCGGCGATCAAGTGACCAACGACATCGCCGTGGCCTTGCGTACCCCCACCCACCATGCCGAAGAGATCAAGCTCAAGTACGCCTGTGCCCTGAGCAAGCTGCCGTCGGCGGAAGAGACCATCGAGGTCCCATCCATTGGAGATCGGCCGCCGAGACGCATGTCGCGTCAAACCCTCGCCGAGGTGGTCGAGCCCCGCTATGAGGAGCTCTTGGGTTTGGTGCAGGACGAGCTGCGCCGTTCGGGGTTCGAAAGCATGGTGGCCGGCGGCATCGTGCTCACCGGCGGCAGCGCCAAGATGGAGGGATTGGTGGACCTGGCCGAGGAGGTCTTCCACATGCCGGTGCGCCTCGGCGTGCCCCAGTACGTCACCGGCCTGGCGGATGTGGTGCGCAATCCCATACATGCCACCGGGGTGGGGTTGCTGCTGTTCGGGCATCAGAACAGCGCCATCAACGTGCCCCATGAGAACAAAGGGTTGTTTCGGGCCACGTGGGAACGCATGAAAAGTTGGTTCCAGGGGAATTTTTGAAGGGCCGGGGCACCATGACGGCGTTTCCGGCGAAGGCGGGTGGGGACGGCGGCCGTCCGCCGTGTACCCCAGGGCTGCGGGCCGAGTCGCTCACCGCACACGCTCGTGCGATGGAAGTTTAGATCGGGTCGAAACGCGGGGATTTCGGGAAGCGGGCCGGTAGGGCCGCAAAACAGAGTTCAATCAGGAGGTCAAGAAAATGTTCGAATTGGTAGACGTGGACAGCCAGAACGCCGTGATCAAGGTCATCGGTGTCGGCGGAGGCGGGGGCAATGCAGTGAATCACATGCTGCGCGCCAACATCGAAGGGGTGGAATTCATCTGTGCCAACACCGATGCCCAGGCGCTGAGCAACTCGGAAGTGAAGACCACCCTGCAGATCGGCGCCAGCCTCACCAAGGGATTGGGCGCCGGTGCCAATCCCCAGATCGGCCATCAGGCCGCCATGGAGGACAAGGATCGCATCGCCGAAGCCTTGCAGGGCGCCGACATGGTTTTCATCACCGCCGGCATGGGCGGCGGCACCGGCACCGGCGCCGCGCCTGTGGTGGCCGAAGTGGCGCGCGAGCTGGGTGCGCTGACGGTGGCGGTGGTGACCAAACCTTTCCCCTTCGAAGGGGACAAGCGGATGAAGGTGGCGGAGATGGGTATCGAAGAGCTGGGCAAGCACGTCGATTCCTTGATCACCATCCCCAACGAAAAGCTCCTCGCCGTGTTGGGCAAGGGCACCACCTTGCTGGACGCATTCAAGGCGGCCAACGACGTGCTCTTCAACGCGGTTCAAGGCATCGCCGAGCTGATCACCCGGCCCGGCCTGATCAACGTCGATTTCGCCGATGTGCGGACCGTCATGTCGGAGATGGGCATGGCCATGATGGGTTCCGGTGCCGCGTCGGGCGAAGAGCGGGCCCGCAAGGCGGCTGAAGCGGCGGTCAACTGCCCGCTGTTGGACGATTTCCACCTCTCCGGCGCCAAAGGCGTTCTGGTCAACATCACGGCCGGTCTGGATCTTTCCATCGGCGAGTTCGACGAAGTGGGCACCACCATCAAGGAGTTCGCCCGCGAGGACGCCACTGTGGTGGTGGGCACCGTCATCGATCCCGAGATGCACGACGAACTGCGGGTCACCGTGGTGGCCACCGGTCTCGGTGAGGAAGAGATGGTCAAGGTCGATCGTCCCGATGTGGGCGTGGTTCCGCCGCCGCGTCCGACGCCGGTCGAAGAGAAACTGCCCGAAGAGCCGCCGGCACCTCAACGGGACCCCTATTCCGAGTTGGAAGTGCCCACCGCCATCCGTCGTAAACAGCAGGTGGCGGCGGGTGGTTCCAAGTCGGCGGAGAAGCCGGACCTGGATTACCTCGACATCCCTGCTTTCCTGCGGCGTCAGGCCGACTGACAAGGAAAGAGATCGAGGGAGAAGGCGGCTTCGCACCATGCAATGTGATTTGCATTGCAGGTATAAAGGGGTTAGATTAGGGAAATCCCTGAGAGGGTCTCGTGGGTTTCCCGGGGGCGGTTGGCCCGGGCCCGGAGGTCGAAGCCTTCTCGAAAAACCAGAAACGAACGTCTGGCCTTCGGCCGGTGGGGTGGAGAACCTGCGCTGATGATCAAGCAACGCACGCTCAAGAACGTGATCCGGGCCACGGGCGTGGGCCTTCATACGGGAGACAAGGTGCTGCTCACTTTGCGGCCGGCGGCGCCGGATACCGGCATCGTCTTCCGCAGGGTGGATCTGCCCGAGCCGGTGGAGATTCCAGCCACCGCCGCCAACGTAGGGGATACGCGGCTCTCCACCACTTTGGAAAAGGATGGAGTGCGCATCTCTACCGTGGAGCATCTGCTCTCCGCCTTCGCCGGATTGGGTATCGACAATGCCTATGTGGATGTGAGCGCTGCGGAGGTGCCCATCATGGATGGCAGCGCCGGCCCTTTCGTGTTTCTCATCCAGTCCGCGGGCGTTGAGGAACAGAACCGGCTCAAACGGTTCATTCGCATCAAGGAGACCGTCGAGGTGCGTGACGGCGACAAATTCGCACGTTTCGAACCGTTTGACGGCTTCAAGGTGAGTTTCGGTATCGATTTCGACCATCCGGCCTTCACCGAGGAGACCCAATTCGCCAGCATCGATTTCTCTTCCACCTCTTTCGTCAAAGAGGTGAGCCGGGCGCGCACTTTTGGCTTTTTGCGGGAGATCGAGATGCTGCGCCAGAAGAACCTGGCGTTGGGGGGGAGCATGGACAACGCCATCGTGGTGGACGACTATCGGGTGCTCAATGAGGATGGGCTGAGGTACGAGGATGAATTCGTCAAACACAAGATCCTCGATGCCATCGGTGATCTCTACCTCCTCGGCCACAGTCTCATCGGCGCATTCTATGGATACAAGTCGGGCCACGCGCTGAACAACCGGCTGCTGCGTAAGCTCATCGCCACGCCGCGGGCCTGGGAAGAGGTCACCTTCGACGAAGGAGACGGGCTGGCGCCCATCTCCTATATCGCTCCGGTGCACGCCTCTTGAGGCGTATTCAATCGTCGAGCAGAGCGCGCAGATCGGGATCGGCGAGGGCTTCTCGGGGGATTCGCCGTCGATGGGGCGGTCGGGAAGGGTTGCCTGGTTTAGGCAAGTTGCCGATGGGAGCAAGGACCCGGATCCGCACCCTTCTGAGGTTGGGTGCTTCGGTGCGCAACCGCGCAAGCAGCGCCGGCGCCTGAAACCGCAGCCTGCTGTTCCAGGCGGGAGAGTCCACGTGCAGGATCAACACGGCTCCTTCGATCCTTGCGTGTAGGCAGTGCGGCGCCAGGTTGGGCGGCAAGGCGGCGCGGACCGCATCCAGGAGCCGGCGCTGACGTTCCAACATACGGCCGAGACGTGCCAGTTTGGGACGTTCGGTGAGCAGCCGGGAGATCCGGCGAGGGGGCGAGGCCACGGTGCTTCGACTCCACGATGAAATCCAACGGCAGGACAGTTTAGACATGGCGATGCGGCACCACAACGAACACGGTCTAACCGGCCTCTGGATGAAATCCCTCGTGGTGGTGGCGTTCGCCGGCGCGGCGCTCTTCGGCGCCTATGAATACGGGCGACACGAAGCGAGCAACCGGCTGCAAGGCGCTCAACTGGCCGAACTCGAAGCGCAACTTTCCGAAAGCCGCGCCGAGTTGCGAGAGATGCATCGCCGGATGGAGGCAGAGATGGATGCCCTGGCGCTTCGTCTTGGGAGCCTGCGCGCCCACGTGCTGCGCCTCGACGCCTTGGGTGAGCGCCTCGTCCGCAAGGGCAAATTGGATGCCGAGGAGTTCGATTTCCGCAACGAGCCGCCTTTGGGGGGGCTGGACGACGAATTGCTCGACGCTCAGGACGGATTCGACCTTCGCCGGGAACTGGAGCGCCTCGAACGCAGTCTGAAGGATCGGGAACACAAGCTGGAATTGCTCGAAGAGCTGCTCATGCAGCGGGAGCTGGAGGCGCAGGTCACCCTTTCCGGTCGCCCGGTGAAAAAAGGGTGGATTTCCTCCGGCTTCGGTCGCCGCACCGATCCCTTCACAGGAAAGAAGAAGTTTCATCGGGGCATCGATTTCGCCGGCAAGGCCGGCAGCGAGGTTTTGGCTGTGGCCGCGGGCGTGGTCATCGCCTCGCGGTGGGAAAAGGGTTACGGCAACATCGTGGAGATCCGCCACGCCGACGGTTATGTCACTCACTATGCCCACAACCGCGAGAACCTGGTGAAAGTGGGGGATCGAGTCGAAAAGGGTGAAACCATCGCCATCATGGGCTCCACCGGGCGTTCCAGCGGACCCCACGTCCATTTCGAAGTACGCCGCAACGGTAAGATCGTCGATCCCGCCCGCTTCATCGATCGCGGGTGATCCGTCTGCCGTATCAGCCCGTCGCCGCGCCAACTGCGGTATCATCTTCCCGTTTGACCGGAGCCCCCAGCTTGGGCTCCCCGTCCCTAATGTGCAAGGTTTTTCCGTAAATGTTCAACAAGATAGCCAAAAAGATCTTCGGCAGCCGCAACGACCGGCTGATCAAAGCCATGTCCAGGGAGGTCGAGAAGATCAACGCCCTGGAGCCGAAGATGCAGGCCCTTTCCGACGAGGCACTGAGGGCCAAAACCGATGAGTTCAAGGCTCGCTTGGCCGAAGGGGCTTCCCTCGACGACCTGCTGGTGGAGGCCTTCGCCGTGGTGCGCGAGGCCAGCCGGCGGGTGTTGGGCATGCGCCATTTCGATGTCCAGCTCATCGGCGGTATGGTGTTGCACCAGGGCAAGATCGCCGAGATGCGCACCGGCGAGGGCAAGACCCTGGTGGCCACTTTGGCGGTCTATCTCAACGCCTTGGAGGGCAAGGGCGTCCACGTGGTGACGGTGAACGATTATCTCGCCCGACGCGACGCCGCCTGGATGGGCAAGCTCTATCACTTCTTGGGGCTCTCGACCGGCGTCATCAACTCATCCGGGGGGTTGGGGCCGGATTCGAGCTCTTACCTTTTCGATCCTGACTACGATGGAGACGGAGAAGGTCACCGTTTCCTGCGCAATGTGCCTCGCAAGGCGGCCTATGCCGCCGACATCACCTACGGCACCAATAACGAATTCGGATTCGACTATCTACGCGACAACATGGCCTTCGAGGCGGAGCAGCGGGTTCAGCGGCCGCTCCATTACGCCGTGGTGGACGAGGTGGACTCCATCCTCATCGACGAGGCGCGCACGCCACTGATCATCTCCGGTCCGGCCGAGGACAGCTCGGAGCTTTACAAGAAGGTCAACGAGATCCCGCCGAAACTCACGCGCCAGGAGCCCATCGTCAATGCCGAAGGCAAGCCCGATTACGGCCCCGGCGACTACGCCGTGGATGAAAAGCACAAACAGGTGTTCCTGAGCGACGAGGGCCACGAGAAGGTGGAGCGGATGCTCACCGAAATGGGGCTGTTGCCGGAAGGGAGCAGCCTCTACGATCCCGCCAACATCATGCTCATGCACCACGTAATGGCGGCGCTGCGCGCTCATGTGCTGTTCCAGAGGAACGTGGATTACATCGTGCGCGACGGTCAGGTGATCATCGTGGACGAGTTCACCGGTCGCACCATGCCGGGACGGCGCTGGTCGGAGGGGTTGCACCAGGCGGTGGAAGCCAAGGAAGGGGTGCCCATCCAGCAGGAGAACCAGACCCTCGCTTCCATCACCTTCCAGAACTATTTCCGGTTGTACGACAAGCTGGCGGGCATGACCGGCACCGCCGATACGGAAGCCTACGAGTTCCAGCAGATCTATGGGTTGGAAGTGGTGGTCATCCCCACCAACAAGCCCATGATCCGAGAGGACCAAACCGATTTGGTCTATCTGACCCAGAAGGAGAAGTTCAAGGCCATCATCGAAGACATCCGCGATTGCGTCCGCCGTGGGCAGCCGGTGCTGGTGGGCACCGCCTCCATCGAGGTGTCGGAGATGCTTTCGGAGCTGCTCAAGAAAGAAGGCATCGAGCACCAGGTGCTCAACGCCAAACATCACGAGCGGGAAGCGCGCATCGTGGCCGAAGCGGGCAAGCCGGGCGCGGTGACCATCGCCACCAACATGGCCGGCCGCGGCACCGACATCGTCCTCGGCGGCAATTTGGAGATGGAGCTGGAGGACCTGGGACCCGACGCCACCGAGGAGCAGAAGGAGGCGCTGCGCAAGGATTGGGAGGCGCGCCATCGCAAGGTGATCGAGGCAGGCGGCCTGCGCGTCATTGGAACCGAGCGTCATGAGTCGCGGCGGATCGACAACCAGCTGCGCGGCCGGTCGGGCCGGCAGGGCGATCCCGGCTCCAGCCGCTTCTATTTGTCGCTCGAAGACAATTTGATGCGCATCTTTGCTTCGGAAAAGGTCGGTGCGCTGATGCAGAAGCTGGGCATGAAAGAGGGCGAAGCCATCGAACACCCATGGGTCAACAAGGCCATAGAGAACGCCCAGCGCAAGGTGGAAGGGCGCAACTTCGATATCCGCAAGCAGCTCCTCGAATACGACGATGTGGCCAATGACCAGCGCAAGGTGGTTTACGAGCAACGCAACGAGCTGATGGATTCGGACGACATTTCCGACACCATCGCCGACCTGCGCCACGACGTGCTCATGGAAACCATCGACCGTTACGTGCCGCCGCAAAGTTTGGAGGAGCAGTGGGACATTCCCGGCCTGGAGGAGGCCCTGCGGGAGCGTTTCGCCCTGGACCTGCCCATTCAACGGTGGCTGGACGAGGACGAGAATCTGCACGAAGAGACCTTGCGCGAAAAGATCCTCCAGGAGATGGAAGCACGTTACAAGGAAAAGGAGGCGCTCGTCGGTTCCGAGCAGATGCGCTATCTGGAGAAGGCGGTGATGCTCCAGACCCTGGATCAGCATTGGAAAGAGCACCTGGCGGCCATGGATTATCTGCGCCAGGGGATCCATCTACGCGGCTTCGCTCAAAAGAATCCCAAGCAGGAGTACAAACGCGAGGCCTTCGAGATGTTCGCCGCCATGCTGGAGAACATCAAGCGCGAGGTGGTGGAGATTTTGTGCAAGTTCGAGATCCAACAGGCCCCTCCGTTGGAGATGGATGTGGAGCCCGCACAGTTCGAGTTTCGTCACGATGAATTCAAGGGCTTGGCCGAGGAAGCCCCTCGGGCCGAGCCGGCCGGGGAAACGCCGCCCAAGCCTTACGTGCGCGAGGGGCGTAAGGTGGGGCGCAACGAGCCTTGTCCCTGTGGTTCGGGCAAAAAATACAAGAAATGTTGCGGTCGTCTTCAATAGACGCCGGTGATCGGATGGTGAATGATCTGTCGTTCCACCCCGTCCCGGGTTTGCGGTTGGCGGCCGCGGCCGCGGGTATCCGTTACCGGGGGCGGGACGACCTGGTGTTGGTGGCGCTGCCGGAAGGCGCCACCGCTTCCGCCGTTTTCACCCGAAACGCCTTTTGCGCCGCGCCCGTGGTGGTGGCGCGGGAACACCTGGGCCGGGCACAGCCCCGTTATCTTCTCATCAATTCGGGCAACGCCAATGCGGGCACCGGCGCGTCCGGGCTCGACGCCTGTCGTGAAACCTGTCGTTTGACGGCTGCCGCCGGCGGCGTGCCGGTCGAACGGGTGTTGCCGTTTTCCACCGGGGTCATCGGCGAAGACCTGCCGGTGGCGCCTTTTGCCCGCACGCTGCCGCGGCTGTTCGAGACGCTGGACGAAAACGGATGGCCGGACGCCGCCCGCGCCATCATGACCACCGACACCGTGCCCAAGCTGGTCAGCCGCCGCGTGGAGATCGAGGGGCGCTGGATCACCGTCACCGGCATGGCCAAAGGTTCGGGCATGATCTGTCCCGACATGGCCACCATGCTCGCTTTCGTGGCCACCGATGCCCAGGTGCGCCCCGAGGTGCTGGATGTCATGTTGCGCCGGGCGGTGGCGCCCAGTTTCAACGCCATCACCGTGGATGGCGACACCTCCACCAACGATGCTTGCCTGCTGGCGGCCACCGGTGTGTCCGGCGTTCGGGTGGACGATTCGAATTCGGTTCTGGGTCGGGCGATCGCGGAGGTCTGCATGGTGCTGGCCGAGGCGATCGTGGCGGACGGAGAAGGGGCCACCAAGACGGTGGCGGTCGAGGTGGTGGAGGCGCGGGATACGGCGGAGGCCCGCCAGGTGGCCTACACCGTGGCCCACTCGCCGTTGGTCAAGACCGCCCTGTTCGCCTCCGACCCCAACTGGGGTCGAATTCTCGCCGCCGTCGGGCGCGCCGGCGTGGAGGGCCTGGAGATCGGCGGGGTGCGTATCTGGCTGGACGATTTGTGTATCGTGCGTGACGGCGGACGCGATCCGGCCTATACCGAAGCGGCGGGGCAACGGGTGGTCTCTCGTCGGCGTTTCACCATTCGCATCGCCCTGGGGCGTGGGTCGGCCGAGGCCCGGATCCTCACCTGTGATCTCTCTTTCGATTATGTGCGTATCAATGCGGAATACCGCACCTGAGGCCGGGGTGTGACGCGGATCGTGGAGGTGGCGGCCGGCGTCCTGGTGGATCGGGCCGGTCGCGTGCTGCTCGCGCGGCGTCCCGACCACGGCCATCAGGGGGGCTTGTGGGAGTTTCCCGGAGGCAAGCTCGAGCCCGGCGAAGATCCGGAAACGGCTCTGAAGCGGGAGCTGGACGAAGAACTGGGTATCGAGCCCCTTGAGTTCCGCCCTTTGATTCGCGTACCTCACCGCTATGCCGACCGCCATGTGGTGCTCCATGCCTGGCGAATCGAGCGTTGGCGGGGTGAGCCCCGGGGCAGGGAAGGTCAGCCGCTGGCTTGGGTGACGTCGGACGAACTCGTTCGTCGTCCCATGCCGGCCGCCGATCGTCCCATCGTTGCCGCTTTACGCCTGCCCCCCCTCTATGCCATCACGCCTCCAGTCGTTGGGGACGAGGCGGCGTTTTTCCACGCGTTGCGGAATACCCTGGCGTCCGGGGTGCGTCTGGTCCAATTGCGTTGCTTCGATCTGGACGGCGTGAGCGCGGAGCGCCTGGTGGTTGGTGCCCGCCGCCTGTGTGAACGGCATGGGGCGCGGCTGCTGGCCAATGCCGCTTTGGGGTCGGTCGCTGCTTTGGCCCACGGGGTCCATCTTCCGGCGCGGTGGTTGGAAAGCGCCGCCGAATTCCGAAAAAAACTGCCGCCTTCCGCCTGGCTGGGCGCATCCTGTCACCATCGCCGTGAATTGGAGGCGGCCGTTCGAAACGGGGTGGATTTCGCTGTGCTCTCGCCGGTGCAGCCGACGGCCAGCCATCCGCAAGCGCAGCCCTTGGGATGGGACATCTTCGCCCGTTGGACGGCTTCGGTCCCCTTGCCGGTGTATGCGCTGGGCGGCTTGGGCCGGAGCGACTTGACGTCGGCCTGGCGCCACGGCGCTCAGGGGATCGCCGCCATCCGGGGATTGTGGGACGGCTGAACGGAGCGTCCGGCGTGGCGTCCAAGACGAGTCGGTCGATCGTCCCTCCTTTTCGATAGGGAACCGAACC